>NZ_MLHG01000027.1 GCF_001998825.1 Rodentibacter mrazii | reverse complement strand
TTTTTAGTTAAAAATAAAAGGTCGGGGGGCCGACCTTTTTACGACGACTTAGAAAATATAGCTGATATTCGCATTAACACTACGTTCTTGCTGAATTTTATCTGTTTGGAACAGCCGCCCCGTTGCCCATTCCAGTTGCATTTGCCAATGTGGGTGAGATGTTTTGATACCAACGGCATACCCGAAGGCTTTTTGGCTTTTCGCATCGCTGGCGGTCGTTTTTTGTATGCCTAAATCCACACCGAGGTAAGGTTCCAGTTGCCATTGATTGTATCTGTATAGCCACCCTATGTTATTTTGTAACACGAGATTTTTTTCCGCAGATTGGGAAAGATCATTAAAGCCCCGCACGGAATATCGTCCTAACAGATCCGCTTGTTTAATGGCTGGCAAGTAATTTTTACTGTATTGCCCGATCAGACGTGCAGATTGGTGAAAAATTTGCGATTTTATTTGGTGATAGTAATGGAGTTGTAAATCTGAACGCCATAAGTTAAATTGCCCTTCCGGTTGATCCCGTCCCTGATTTGGCGTGGCATTCCACCATTTTAATCCCCGTTCGTAACTAAAATCAGCAATTAATGAACCGTTCGGAAAGAGTTGTAGATGATTGATACCGAATTGAGCTGTCGTCAGCGTTGGGCTTTGTAATCGAATCAGACTATCTTGAAAATAACTTCTGCTTTTGCTTCGTTCTAGTTGAACGTAGAGAGAAGAGATGGAATTTGAATCTCGTTGGAAAGTGTAATCGGTGCGGAATGCTATTTGCCATGTTTTTCCATTTTGTTGCGCTTTAAGGTATTGTAGCGGTATATCGGATTTGAAAGACGAAAAAGAACCAAAACTGCTGAATGTCCAATAGCCGTAAGGTATGGTATGAAAAAACGAGAGAGAGCGACTGTAATTTTGATGAAACGATTTTAAGGTGTGGGCGGCATTCACATAGAGTGTATCGGACAAGCCGAGAGGACTATCGAATTGAATCCCTGTTTTTGCCTGCCAACGCCCCGTACGTTGAGAAGCGAAATTATCCAATCCGACAAATCCACTAATGCGCGATGTTTCTTCATTAACAAAAGCAAGTTCAATTTCCCCGTTTGTTGCCGGCAACACATCAACGGTTACTTTACTCCCCGGCATTTTATTGGCTTGATCAAGAGCTTGATCTAAATCCTTAATATTAAGTGCTTGCCCCTCTACATTGGGTAATAAAGTCGAAAAATTTAACCGCTTATTATTGCCTGATATTTTACTCACCCGCCCTTCCGTTACGCGTATGGTGAGCTTTCCGCTGTGGTCGTCCTCAAATCGGAACGGATTGTAAATATAACCTTTTTTCAAATAAGCCGCGGTGATATCTTGGCTAAGCTGATTTAATCTCACTTCGTTTAAACATTCATTAGGCTTTGGTGCAAATGGTGTTGGATCTATCAAGGTGAAACCGACAAAGCGCACACTTTCATAGGGCAAGCAAACTTGGGATAAATCAGAAATAGTTTCTTCTTTTTGTTTGGGTTGGTATTGATGTTGTTCTACCCAACGTTGCTGCTGCACCTGTTGTAATTCTTCATTTCGGTTTTTATTTTGCTGTTGAAAGCGGTTAAATTCAGTCGCAGAGGAAGTTATTACGTTGTTTGCCAAAGCGAACAAAGGACTGCAAAAGATAAGGGGGATAAGATATTTCATACGAGATCCTAAAATAAACTAAGCGTCTAATCATACTCTATATTTTGCTAGAGATAAAATTTGACAGTATTGTGACATCTTTCTATTATTTTTCCATTCCTCACCCTATTCATAAATAACGAGATAATATGTCAGAAAAAACAACCACACTTTTAAAAACCGTCCTTGCCCAACGCATTCTTATCCTAGACGGCGCAATGGGGACGATGATCCAACAATATAAGCTGACGGAGGCGGACTTCCGTGGCGAACGTTTTAAGGAAAGTGCGGTCGATTTACGGGGCAATAATGATTTGCTGACCCTCACTCAGCCATTATTGATCAGCGCTATCCACGAGAAATACCTTGCCGCAGGGGCGGATATTATTGAGACTAACACCTTCAGTGCCACCACCATTGCGCAAGCCGATTACGATCTACAAGCGGTCGCTTACGAGCTGAATTTTGCAGGGGCGAAGCTGGCACGGCTGGCAGCAGATAAATACAGCACGCCTGACAAGCCCCGCTTTGTTGCTGGCGTACTTGGCCCAACTAACCGCACTGCCTCCATTTCCCCCGATGTGAACGACCCCGGATTTCGTAATATTACCTTTATGCAATTAGTCGAAGCCTATGGCGAGGCGACCCGTGGTTTAATTGCGGGCGGAGCGGATATGATTATGATCGAAACCATTTTCGATACGCTCAACGCCAAAGCCGCTGCCTTTGCGATTGATAAAGTATTTGAAGAATTAGGCGTGCAACTGCCGATTATGATTTCCGGCACAATTACCGATGCCTCAGGGCGAACGCTATCGGGACAAACCACCGAGGCATTTTACAATTCCCTCCGCCACGCTAAGCCAATCAGCTTTGGCTTAAACTGTGCTTTAGGCCCGAAAGAATTGCGACCTTATGTGGAAGTGATATCGAAAATTTGTGAAACCTATGTTTCCGTGCACCCGAACGCCGGCTTGCCGAATGCCTTTGGCGGTTACGATTTAGGGGCGGCGGAAATGGCTGCACATTTGAAAGAGTGGGCGGAAAGCGGTTTTGTGAACATTGTCGGCGGCTGTTGTGGTACAACGCCGGAGCACATCAAAGCCTTTGCGGAGGCAATGCAGGGAATCAAGCCTCGTCCGTTGCCCGACATTAAAACGGCAATGCGGTTGTCGGGGTTAGAGCCGCTAAACATTGATAACGACAGACTGTTTGTAAATGTAGGTGAACGTAACAATGTTACCGGTTCAGCAAAATTCAAGCGTTTAATCAAAGAAGAAAAATTTGGCGAGGCGATTGAAATTGCCATCGACCAAGTGGAAAACGGGGCGCAGGTGATCGACGTCAATATGGACGAGGCATTGCTCGACAGCCAAAAATGTATGACCCGTTTTCTCAATATTATGGCAACCGAGCCGGAAGCGGCGAAAGTGCCGGTGATGATCGACTCGTCAAAATGGGAAGTGATTGAGGCAGGCTTGCAGTCCATTCAAGGCAAAGGGATTGTGAACTCAATTTCACTCAAAGAGGGCGAGGAAAAATTTATCCAACAAGCCAAATTAGTCCGCCGTTACGGTGCTGCAGTGGTGGTAATGGCGTTTGACGAAGTTGGTCAGGCGGACACGGAAGAACGCAAAGTCGAAATTTGTACCCGAGCTTATCGCATTTTGGTCGATCAGGTCGGTTTTCCGCCCGAAGATATTATTTTCGACCCGAATATTTTTGCGATTGGCACGGGGATTGAGGAGCACAATAACTACGGCGTGGATTTTATCAACGCCACAGGACGGATTAAGCAAACCTTGCCGCACGCCAAAATTTCCGGCGGCGTGTCGAATGTATCCTTCTCGTTCCGTGGTAATAATGTGATGCGTGAGGCGATTCACGCGGTTTTCCTCTATCACGCGATTAAGCAGGGAATGGATATGGGGATTGTCAATGCGGGGCAGTTGGCGATTTATGACGATCTCGATCCTGAATTGCGTGATGTGATCGAAGATGCCGTGCTAAACCGTGTACCAGACGCGACCGATCGCCTACTTGAAATTGCAGAAAAATATCGAAATCAGACCGCTTCCACCGAAGATAACAGCGTGGCGGAATGGCGAACTTGGGCAGTAGAAGAGCGGCTAAAACACGCCTTAGTGAAAGGGATCACGAATTACATCATCGAAGATACCGAAGAAGCCCGTCTGAAATTTAGCTCGCCGCTGGAGGTGATTGAAGGGCCACTGATGGACGGCATGGACGTGGTGGGCGATCTGTTTGGAGACGGCAAAATGTTCCTTCCACAAGTGGTGAAATCGGCACGGGTGATGAAACAATCTGTTGCTTATCTAGAACCATTTATCAATGCCACCAAACAAAAAGGTTCATCAAACGGAAAAGTCGTGATCGCTACTGTCAAGGGCGATGTGCACGACATCGGCAAAAACATCGTGAGCGTGGTGTTGCAATGTAATAATTTTGAAGTGATCGATCTTGGTGTGATGGTGCCAGCGGATAAAATTATTCAAACGGCAATTGATGAAAAGGCAGATATTATCGGCTTAAGCGGCCTGATCACGCCGTCTTTAGACGAAATGGAATATTTCTTGGGCGAAATGAACCGTTTAAATCTGGCTATTCCGGTGATCATCGGTGGGGCGACCACCTCTAAAGAGCATACGGCGATTAAACTCTACCCAAAATATCGGCACGAAGTCATTTACACCACCAATGCCTCCCGAGCGGTGACGGTGTGTGCGGCGCTGATGAATCCGGAGACTAAAGCGGAATTATGGACACGAATGAAAAAAGAGTACGAGCAAATTCAGCACGCCTTTGCCAACAAAAAAGCCCCACGTAAGCAGTTACCGATTGAGGAAGCGAGAGCGAACTGCTTTGACGGGTTCAGCGGCGAATGGGCGGATTACCAAGTGCCTGTGCCAAATCAAACGGGCATTATTGAATATAAAAATGTGCCGATTGCGACGCTGCGAAAATTTATCGACTGGTCGCCGTTTTTCCGCTTATGGGGCTTGATGGGCGGCTACCCTGATGCGTTCGATTACCCTGAAGGCGGTGAAGAAGCCCGCAAAGTCTATAATGATGCGCAAAAAGTGCTGGACGAACTCGAACAAAACCACAAACTCAACCCAAGCGGAGTGATGGGGATTTTTCCTGCCAACCGCGTGGGCGACGATATTGAAATCTACCAAAATACTGACCGCACTTTAGTGGCAGGCAAAGCCTACCATTTACGCCAACAGGGCGAGCGCGGCAAAAACAGCAAAAGCCCGTACAACCTCTGTTTGAGCGATTTTATCGCCAGCAAAGCAAGCGGGAAACAGGATTGGCTTGGTATGTTTGCCGTTTGTGCTGGCGTTGAAGAACACGATTTGGTCGAAGGCTACAAAGCCGCAGGGGACGATTACAATGCGATTTTACTACAAGCGGTCGGCGACCGACTCGCCGAAGCAATGGCGGAATATCTGCACTTTGAACTTCGCACGAAAATCTGGGGATATAGCAAAGAAACCTTTGAAAACGACCGGTTGATCCGTGAAGACTACATCGGCATTCGCCCCGCCCCCGGCTACCCAAGTTGCCCTGAACACACCGAAAAACAGATCATCTGGGATTTATTGGAAGTGGAGCAACGCATCGGAATGAAACTCACCGAAAGCTACGCAATGTGGCCTGCCGCCAGTGTGTGTGGCTGGTACTTCACCCACCCCGCCTCCAATTACTTCACATTGGGAAGAATTGATGAAGATCAGGCAGTGGATTATGCGAAACGGAAGGGGTGGAATGAGAGAGACATGGTGAAGTGGTTGGGGGTGGCGATGAAGTAAAACTTTCAAAAAATCAATTGAAGATACCAAACAATATCTATTTATTCTAGAGGTTAATAATATGAAACAAGTCTATATTACGCACGGTTATACAGCAAATGAAGATCAACACTGGTTTCCTTGGCTTGAATTAGAATTAACAAAAATAGGCATTCCTTGCCAACGTTTAACAATGCCAAATAGCCATTACCCTAACTCACAGGAATGGCTTAATTATCATTTACAAAATGTTACGTTAACACCGGAAACTATTTTAGTCGGACATAGCCTCGGATGTATCGCTTCTCTTCGTTTACTTGCCCATACTCAACAAAAAATTACGGCGGGAATTTTCGTTTCTGGATTTTACGAATCGGTACCGGGTTTACCGATGTTAGATGAATTTATAACAGATTATGCAAAACAACTCCCTTGTTTACCAGAGCATTCTTATGTCATTACAGCCCAAGACGATAGTATTGTGCCTTCTGAGTTCAGCCAACGATTTGCACATTATTTAGGAGCTGAGTATCATTGCTTACCGATGGGGGGACATTTTCTTGATCGAGAAGGGGCAACTGAATTTCCACTTTTATTAGAAATTATTCGTTTACTGACATAAAGTTGAAAAGGAGCAACGCATCGAATAAAATCACCGAAGGCTACGCCATGTGCCATGTGCCAACCGCTAGCATTTTCACCCACCCTGCTTCTAATTACTTCCCCCTAGGGAGAATTGATGAAGATCTGGCAATGGATTATGCACAACGCAGGGGGGAGTGAGAGAGAAAGGGTGAAGTGGTTGGAAGTGGCGATGAAATAGAGTTAATTTATTAGAATTAGATATAGCATTTCCCCACTTTCCTTTAGTATATAAAGAAAAAGCGGCATTCAAAATGATATTTAATTGGAGTAAAATGGAAAAAATAAAAAATTTTAAATTAACACTATCTTCTATTATGGGAATTGAATGGTTAATTTCCTTTTTATTATTAGTAACATATTTAGATTTATATTTTCAGGTTAAATATAAC
>NZ_MLHG01000026.1 GCF_001998825.1 Rodentibacter mrazii | reverse complement strand
TTTAGTTAAAAATAAAAAAAGCGAACATAGTGTTCGCTTTTTTTATTAGTATAAAATCCATTAGTTGATTACAGAAACATTGAGTGACGAACCGCCTACAATTTGCACACGCTTACCGGCAACAAATTTAGGATCAGCCTTTTGTACTACAACAATGCTTTTTCCATCATCTTTTTTAATTACAAGTTCCGCACCATTAACTTGGCTCGCTTTTTCTTCAATCTTGCTACCTGCCATAGCACCGGCAATCGCACCTACCGCTGTTGCGATAGCTTGACCACGACCGCCACCGATCGCATTACCCGCAACACCACCAAGTACACCACCACCGACAGTACCGATTACACCCTGATTATCAGCTTGAATTTTTACCGGACGGACAGAAACTAACGTGCCATAACTAACTGAACGTGCTTCCTTTGCCTGATCGGCAGAGTAAACATCACCACTAAAAATATCGGTATTCGCACAACCTGTGATACCAAATGTAACAGCAACTACTAATGCCACTACCATTTTTTTCATAATTAATCAACCTTATAATTTATAAATTAAATTGGATTCCTTGGTGACCAAGTAGAAATATTTTTTAAGCCGTTGCCATTATCAGATACTTTTACACAAGCTCCAACAACCAAAGTTGAATCATACGCGTGGGTAACAGTTTCTGTTTCCCCTTCCGCTTTGTAAGAACAATTATTTTTACGAACAGTCAATTGAAGGTTTTCACCTTTCATTTCACTAAAAATTACTTGACCTTTATATGCGCTTTCATCTTTTGGGTTATTTGATGAACAGGCGGCTAAACCTAAGCTTAATAAAACTGCCAATGCTAAAGTCACTTTTTTCATTGTGCTAAACCTCGAGTATTTTTTTAATAGAGTAAGGGTGAACTTTAATACAAGTATAATTTTCGCTTTTATCAACGAAACCAACCGCAATAGAAGGATTTGATAACCGTTCTCCCTCTGCCTTAGGTTCACTCACCTTTGTTGTTAATTTAGGTAATCGTTGCCATAAAAATTGCTTATTAATTCGCTCTACCCACGCTTCTGTTGATTCATCTGCGAGGAAAGGAACAACAATCTCAATATGCTCCCAAGTTTCTTGAGGATATTGTTTATTCTTAGGAAACGGTAATTCAATAACATCAACAAATTGCCCTGCAAAGGCAAACGGCTTTTCTAATTGAATTAAATAGATAGACCGTCCATTAATGATATTATCGGATAAAATTCTACCGCACTTTACTAAATGTGTCAGCCAGTTTTTTGCTTTTTGTTCACTATTTGCCCGCAAAGCAATATGATCGATTTCATAATCAGATAAATTAATTGCCATCATATTCGCAAGCTCTTGAATTTTTCTCTCAAAATCCTCTAATTCCTTCTCAAGCATGAGCAGATTTTCGTTTAATTTCATATTCTCCCTTTGAGAAATCAATAAAGAACGCTATCATAATCCATTATTTCTAATATTCAATTTAAACACAGGAAAAACCGTGAATATTCAATCTATTTTATCAAATAAAATTAAACAAGCGATGATGTCAGCCGGTGCCGATGAATCTTGTGATGCACTTGTGCGCCAGTCAGGAAAACCTCAATTTGGAGACTATCAGGCAAACGGCATTATGGCTGCCGCAAAAAAACTGAATTTATCCCCGCGTGAATTTGCACAAGGCGTATTAGCACATGCCGATCTTTCCGATATTGCGGAAAAATTAGAAATTGCCGGTCCCGGTTTTATTAATATTTTCTTAAATTCCAACTGGATTACAGAGCAGGTTTCTCACACACTTAGCCAACCAAATTTAGGCATCCAAACTGCGGATAAACAAACTGTTGTAATTGACTATTCTTCACCGAATGTGGCAAAAGAAATGCATGTAGGTCATTTACGTTCAACTATTATTGGCGATGCCGTAGCCCGTACGCTTGAATTCCAAGGACATAAGGTTATTCGTGCCAACCACGTGGGCGACTGGGGAACTCAGTTTGGTATGTTGATTGCTTATCTTGAAAAAATGCAAAATGAACACGCAAGCGAAATGGAATTACAAGATTTAGAAACATTCTATCGAGAAGCTAAAAAACACTATGATGAAGATGAAAAATTCGCTGAAAAAGCCCGCAATTATGTGGTGAAATTACAAAGTGGTGATGAATATTGCCGTTCTATGTGGAAACGGTTAGTGGACATCACAATGCAACAGAATCAGCATAATTATGATCGTCTGAATGTCACATTAACAGAAAAAGATGTAATGGGTGAAAGTCTTTATAATCCAATGTTACCCGGCATTGTCGAAGATTTAAAAAAACAAGGTCTGGCAGTAGAAGACGATGGCGCGCTTGTCGTATATTTAGAGGAATTCAAAAATAAAGAAGGCGAGCCAATGGGGGTCATCGTACAAAAAAAAGACGGAGGTTTCCTTTACACAACGACCGATATTGCCGCAGCGAAATATCGTTATGAGACATTGAAAGCCGATCGGGCATTAGTATTTTCTGACACGCGCCAAAGCCAACATATGCAGCAAGCGTGGCTGATTACCCGCAAAGCAGGCTATGTACCTGACAGTTTTTCATTAGAGCATAAAAATTTCGGAATGATGCTAGGTAAAGATGGTAAGCCATTCAAAACCCGTACAGGTGGAACGGTGAAATTAGCAGATTTATTAGATGAAGCAATTGATCGGGCGACAATATTAATTAACGAAAAAAGCAATAATTTGTCTAATGACGAAAAAGCAGCCGTTGCCGAAGCGGTGGGAATTGGTTCGGTGAAATATGCGGATCTTTCCAAAAACCGTACTACAGATTATGTATTCGATTGGGATAATATGCTCAGTTTTGACGGTAATACTGCGCCTTATATGCAATATGCCTACACGCGTATTCGTTCAATCTTCAACAAAACTCAGGTGAATTTGACCGCACTTTACAACGCTCCGTTAACGCTAATTGATGAAAAAGAACGTTCCCTTGCTATCAAGCTTTTACAATTTGAAGAAGCTGTGCAAACCGTTGGTAGAGAAGGCATACCGCATATCCTTTGTGGTTATTTATATGAATTAGCCGGCGTATTTTCTTCGTTCTACGAACACTGCCCAATTCTAAATTCGGAAGATGAAACGATTAAGTTAAGCCGTTTAAAACTGGCTTTATTAACGGAAAAAACCTTAAAACAAGGGTTAGATTTGCTAGGTATTAAAACCGTTGAAAAAATGTAGTTATGTCAAATAAAGGCACGAAAATGTGCCTTTATTTTTTACGTTAAGAAAGGATTAGTGGCTTTTTCACGTTGAATAGTGGTATAAGGACCATGACCGGCAATAATGATCATATCATCATGAAGCTTAAATAATTTCTCACGGATAGAAGAAATAAGCTGCTCATGGCTCCCTTGAGGAAAATCTGTTCTTCCTACACTTCCCTGAAACAATACATCACCGGTAAAAGCGACTTTTTTCTCCTGTTCAATGAATCCAACATGGCCGGGAGTATGACCAGGTAGGTGCAAAATATCAAATTGAAAATCCCCAATATTAACCACATCTCCCTCATTCAACCAACGATCTGGTAAAAACGGTTTAATATTCGGTAAACCAAAACGCTCAGCCTGATCCGGCAGACTATCGAATAGAAACCGATCATTTTCTTGCGAGCCCCAAATTTCTACATTAAAGTGTTGTTTAATCCGTTCGGCTGCACCAACATGATCTAAATGGGCATGGGTCAGTAAAATTGCTTTTAAATTTACTCCAAATTTTTCAATTTGCTGAATTAGTTTTTCCGCTTCTCCTCCCGGATCAACAATAGCGGCATTTTTCTCATCATCCCAAATTAAACTACAATTTTGTTGAAAAGGTGTAACGGGAATAATCTCTATATTCATTTTTTTCCTCATAAACAAAAACCGCACCAAAGTGCGGTCAATTTTTCAATACTTTTATACACCCCGCCAAGTTCTTACCGGGCCAGTATCGACATGGATAAAATTACTACGCGGATAAAATCCTACCCCACCGTTATTCAGTTTTTCTGCCGTCTGTTTGATTTTCACTAATGATGTACCATCAATACGAAAATCCACCGCCTGACCTTTTACATGATAGCTATTACTTGCAACTCCGCGGCTTTGGCGATGACGCATTGCATTGGTAGCCGGTGATCTATAACCACAAATAATCTGAATTTCAGCGGTTTGTAGCCCTAAATTACTTTGAATACGATAAAGTTTCAGAAATAAGTTCGGATCCATCCTATGAATTTGGTTTGTTCGTTTATCCCGCATAAAATGATCAAGCTTTTTCAGCATTGATGTTGAAAATCCACCCTTTGGTGAAAATACGCCACTTAGACGTTCTCCGGTATTAACATTTCGAAGTGCCAAAATACGGGGTTTAGCAGTAGAAACCATTGCTAGAACCGTATTAGGTACAATACTTGCCCCCAATACGATACCGCCTAGAGATAGCCATTTACGTCGGCTTTGATTAATTTTACTCATTACTTTCTCTTATTTCATTATTTCGTTTTTCGACTTATAAAGATAAGTCTTAGTTCACTCAAGTGCGGTCAATATTACAAATATTTTTTTACGATATTCCAGTTAATCTCACTATTACCAATGACATTATCATATTTGTAAATATCCGGTAGTACCTTGGTTTGACCGTTTTCAACCCACGCCGTGACATAATACAAGAAAACAGGATTATCCGATCGAATATTGGCTGAAGTCGTTTTCTTACTTGCCAAAACACTTTGTTTACGATTATCCGACCAACCGGCTTCTTTTAATAAAATATCGGCAAGTTGGGAGGATTTTTCCACACGGACACATCCTGAACTTAACGCCCGATCTTTACGCGAGAAAAGACTGCGATTCGGCGTATCATGTAAATAAATAGCATCCGAGCTCGGCATATTAAACTTATAATTACCTAATGCGCTATCCCCCGGTGCTTGTCGAATACGATAAGGAAAATTTTTACCGACTTTATTCCAATCAATGGAATAAGGATCAACACTATTTCCTTTACTATCAAGAATACTATAACCATGCGCAGCCGCATAACCGGGATCCCGTCTCAATTTCGGTACAATATCTTCATTAACCAAACGTGGAGGTGCATTCCATGGTGGATTCACAACTACATTACTTAATTTACTATACATGACCGGTGTACGGCGTTGATCTTTTCCAACAATAACACGGGATTCCAACATCAATTGTCCATCACGATAATATTGTAACTGATAGCTTGGAATATTCACGAAAATACCATTGTGAAAATCAGGGATTACCCGCAAACGCTGTGCATTAATCGCTAATTTTTTGCCTGTCGGCGTTAAGCCCGAACCTGATATCATTGACGATAAAGCTTGAATAGTTTGTCGATAATGTGAATTATCAGTAGATAAACCTTCCACATAAGTTAAAAGGTCATTATTTTTAACCGCACTTAACCATTGCTGAATTTGCTCATCACTTGGTGCCTGTGGCTTGTATGAATTAGAAGCATACAGCCAACGTTGCGCCTGCTGGCTCACGTTTTTACTGTAATACATATAGTCTAAAAACGCGTCAGTCAAAAGTACATCATACGTTAGGTTACCGTTCTGCTCTACTTGACTTAAACTCTCCAAAGACTTAGCCGAACGTTTGGAAATACCACTCGCAACCATAGCGGCATATTCCCGCAAAAATTGTTTTTCCGCAGATTTATCTTGCCACAATAAATCATATTTATTATCCGCATAAAGTTTTGCAAGAATAGGTTTAAACTGTAAACTTTG
The DNA here is from genome assembly GCF_001998825.1 of Rodentibacter mrazii. Lineage (GTDB taxonomy): Bacteria > Pseudomonadota > Gammaproteobacteria > Enterobacterales > Pasteurellaceae > Rodentibacter > Rodentibacter mrazii. The sequence goes on along the minus strand of NZ_MLHG01000026.1, from coordinate 93,988 downwards.
CTCACCGATTTCATGGGTAAGAGACATCTCAAGCATAGCTTGCTTTTCAGCGGCCAAACGAGCTTGATCCTCTTTGATTTCAGCCTCTAATTTAGCCCGTTCTTCAGGGGAAAGTTTAGACATATCAAGCGTCGATGGATGAGGAGATGAAACCGTATCTTTAGCCCAATCCGCCAACGCACAACCTGATACCATCATTGATAATGATAAGACCAGTGCGCTCAACTTAACCATACCTTTTGACATAAGCGTTCCTTTAAAGATTTATAAAACAGACCGCACTTTATTCAAAGAGCGGTCAAAATTTATTATTTTTTTATTACTACTTTATTTGATTCTTGTTGAATATGTGTACTTAGTTTTTCTTGTTTTAAACTCAATTTCACCAAATCCGCCGCCATTTTTTCAGCTTCTTTTAGGAAGAAATCCGGTGCTTCATAATCCTTTGGCAAAGCATCAATATTTTTTAACAATTTCTTCCCTTCGCGTTTAAAACGATCATTGATATTTTTCAAACGTCTCACATCATCACTATCATTTTCGGCTTTACGTTCTTGATAATTTAAAGACATAAATTTGCGATCACGGCGTTCATCACGAATTTTTAATTCTTCATTCAACGCAATAAACTCAGGTTCTTTCTCAATACGAACTTGGTGTTTTTTCTCTAATTCTGAAATATATTGGCGAACATTGCCCGTTTCCGAATAAGTAGATGCCGGAATTTTATCCCAAGGCAGTGCATTATCCTCTTTTTCTTCACCATATTCTTTCGCATCAATAATTTCAGGGAACTGAATATCCGCAGAAACGCCTTTCAGCTGCGTGGATCCACCATTAATACGGTAAAATTTTTGGATAGTATATTGCAAAATACCTAAAGGAGTTTGAGCTAAGTCATAAACAAAATTCAATGAACGGCTTTGCTGCACAGTTCCTTTACCGAAAGTATTTTGTCCAATAATAATACCGCGATTGTAATCTTGCATTGCAGCAGCAAAAATTTCTGAAGCTGAAGCACTAAAACGGTTAATCATGACTAATAACGGGCCTTTATATTGTTCTGCACGATCATCATCTTCGTGTATGCGGATGCGTTGGTAAGCATCGCGCACTTGCACCACCGGTCCATCAGTAATGAATAATCCGCTTAATGCTACTGCTTCTGTCAAAGCACCGCCACCGTTTTCACGTAAATCGACAATCAAACCTTTAACGTGTTTTTTCTCAGCCTGAACCAATAATTTTTTTACATCTTCCGTTAAGCCGATATAGAAACTTGGAATTTTAATTATCCCGATATTTTCCCCTTCTACTTTCTCAACAGTTAATTTAGCAGCCTGATCTTCAATACGCACTTTGTCACGCACTAAAGTGATAATACGTGATTTTCCCCCTTTGGCAGGTTCAATCTCAAGACGAACTTTTGTGCCTTTTTTACCTTTAATTTTGTCAACAATATCTTCCAGACGCCAACCGACTATATCCTCAATTTCACCTTTTTCCTGTCCGACCCCAATAATTTTATCGCCCGCTTTTAATTTTTTGCTACGTTCCGCCGGTGCGCCGGGAACAAGAGATTTAATGCTGGTTTCATCATCCTCTGATTGCAACGTCGCGCCGATCCCCTCTAACGAAAGATTCATACTTTCGTTAAAACTTTTTGCGGTACGTGGTGAGAGATAACTGGTATGCGGATCAATTTCACGTGCAAAAGCATTTAAATACGTCTGCACAATATCATCTGCTTTTGTTTGTGTTAAACGACGAATCGCTAAGTTATAGCGTTTTGCCAATTTGTTTTTAATTTCCCGCCATTTTTTACCTTTTAGTTTTAAATTGATCACATCATTTTTTACACGTTCTTCCCAAAGTCGGTTTGCCTCTTCTTCCGTTTTAGGAAAATTCGCTTTTTCACGATCAATTTCAATCTGATCTTTACCGTTTAAATTCGGTTCTTTATCTAATAATGAAAGCGCATAGACATAACGCTCATAACGGCGTTTCATCATTAAGTCATAAATTGCAAAGGCAGCTGAAAGATCACCTTGGTTTAACTGATCATCCAACAGGGCGCCATATTTTTGGCGTAATTCATCTATATCCGATTGTAGAAAAGTATTCCGACTATAATCCAAACTTTTGATATAACGATCAAAGATCTTCTCGGAAAAAGCATCATCAAGTTGAAATTTTCGATAATGAGACTGCGTTAAGCGCGTTGTCGCACGTTTTGCCGCCAGCTGATTTTCTTCCGTCGCAGAAGGAATTTGAATATCGCTTAACTTCAACTTAGATTCGACAGCAAACCCCAAATTAGAGTGAAGGAACAATGCACTTAATATAGCAGTAGCTAAAATACTTTTGGTCATTATCAATTTCATTTAATCTTTCCCGATAAAATATCAATATTGCGATTATGCGAATAAACGATCAGCCACAATATTCATTACTAAGCCGTTCTCAAGTTCTACGCGAGCCGAATCTTTTAACACTTCAACAATGATACCTTTCTTAGCTCGATCACCCACTTTCACTTTAACAACAGAACCTTTAGAAAGTGTAGATAAATCAACCGCACTTAACTCAACCTTTGGCTTAGGTTTACGTGGCGACTTCACATTATTTTGACGACGCGGTTGGCGTTTTTGTTGCACTTTTTTTGCTGCTAATTCCGCTTTGCGTTTCTCAGCAAATTTTGCTTTTGCTTCAGCAAGTTGCTCTGCCGCATGAGCAACATGTTCAGCGTCCAACACACCCGCCGGATTACCATATAAATCAACACGTTCAGCCCCTTCACGACAGCCGTGTAAATAACGCCAGTTGGATGTATATTGGCGAAGAGCATGACGTAACTGTGTTTTACTTACCCTGTCATCCTCTTTTAGTGCTTCAGCTAAATCTTGGAATAAACCGATTTTTAGCGGTTTTGCCTCACCTTCTAAAATAAAGCAAAGTGGAAATTTTTCTGCTAAATAAGCAATAATTTCCTTATTGTTCGTCAATTTTTGTAGATTTGATGAAGTTTCTTCAGTTTGCTGAACATCAAGTTGAGAATCTGTCATTGTTTGTCCTAGGATTGAAATAAAAAACTTACATAGTTTATCGCACTTTTATAAGAATTGACAATGTCCCAAGTAAGTTTGGGAATTAAGTTGTTTGCTACTCTATCAATTTTAATAAACGTTTGTTCATTTAAACTTCACAAACCAAGAGGAATAAGGATAAAATACTCAATCTTTTTTGACCGCACTTTATATAACAAAAGCATTATTATGACGACTACACCGAATTTTGCGAATATTCATAATAAAATCGCTCGTTGCAGTGAATGCGATAAAGTCGTCTCAGTACCTTATCCTTTGTCTCAAAATGAGCATGCTGAATGCCCTCGCTGTCATCATACATTAAGCACGACAAATCGTTGGTCACTACATCGCTGCGCGATGATTGCGCTGTCAATTCTTATTCTAATGCCCTTTGCTTTGAAATTTCCTCTGTTAAGCATTGATCTGCTCGGTGTAAAAGTTGATGCTTCTGTATGGGAAGGAATTTGGAAAATGGCAACTGCAGGCTATCAATACACGGCTTTTCTAGTATTTATTTGTGCAGTATTAATGCCGATTTCTTTTGCAATTTTGGTTTTAATGCTATGGTTTGCTAAATTACTTAATATTCGGCCACGTAATGTTTTACTTTTTTTAAGCTATATTAAGCCTTGGGTGATGTTTGATGTCTATCTCGTGGCACTAGGCGTATCAATGTTTAAGGTGCGCGAATATGCCACATTGGAAATTGATGTCTATTTATTGGCATTTATATTTACGGCGCTTTTAACTACTCTATTATTTATCAAGATTAATTTAAATGAATTATGGGACGAATTTTATCCTGAACATACACAAATGCCCTCACCAATGGAAGAGAAAATTGAATTGTGTACCGCCTGCAACTATTCGTTCCCTCATTCAGACATAAAACATATAAATCATCATGATGTTTGTCCTCGTTGTGATTCACGCTTAGATCTTCCCGAAGCAATAAAATTACAGCGTACTTGGGCAACCTTAATCGCCGGTATTATTATGCTTTTTCCGGCAAACTTATTACCGATATCCGGTGTTTATCTGACCGGAGTTTTAACCGAAGATACATTGATGTCCGGTGTAATTTCATTCATTGAAATGAAAAGCTATTTTGTCGCCTTCGTCGTATTTTTTGCCAGTATTTTTGTGCCAATTAGTAAAATTTTTATTATGCTATATTTGCTTGCCTGTGTGCACTTCAAATGGCGACACTCTATTAAATGGCAAATGCACTTGTTACATATCGTGCATTTTATCGGACGTTGGTCCATGCTCGATTTATTCGTTCTTGCGTTAATGATGTCACTTGTCACGCGAGGACAAATTATTAATTTTACAGTGGGACCGGCAGCTTTTTACTTTGGTGCAGCTGTCTTTCTCACAATGATTTCAACCTCACAATTCGATAGCCGACTTATTTGGAAAATTTATGACCGAAAAACAACAACCGAATAATGAACATTCAACGAATCATACTACAAATGTTGATTCGCAATATAAAACGATTCAGACCGTTTTACGCAAAAACCGAAAAGTGTCTCCCTTTTGGTTGTTACCGTTTATTGCCCTTTGTATCGGAGCAATTCTTTTCTTCCAAATTATTGAAGAACAAGGTAAAACAATCAAAATTACTTTTACAAATGGATCCGGCTTAGTCGCTGATAAAACACCGATTCGCTATCAAGGGCTACAAATCGGTGTCGTCAAGAAGGTAAACTTTACCGATAATATGCAAAAAGTCGAAGTAATTGCCAATATCTACCCTGAAGCGACCGGTGTACTGCGTGAAAATACAAAATTCTGGATTGTACAACCAAGCGTCTCACTTGCCGGTATTTCAGGCTTGGACTCTCTTGTTTCAGGAAACTACATTACGCTACAACCGGGAGATGGCGACACTGAAGATCAATTTATAGCTCAAGAAAAAGGTCCTATCGCTCAAGTTTCCCCCGGTGATTTATTAATTCATTTAGTTGCTGACGACTTAGGCTCAATTTCTATCGGTTCTTCCGTCTATTTCAAAAAATTACCCGTTGGTAAAATTTATGATTACCGTTTCAATGAAAATAATAAAGTCGAAATTGATGTTGTCATTGACAAAGAATATACGCATTTTGTGAAAAAAGATTCTCGCTTTTGGAACATTAGTGGTGTAACGGCAAATATTAGCCCTGCCGGTTTAAACTTTAGTATGGAAAGCGTCAATGCTGTTGTACAAGGTGCCGTTTCTTTCGATTCCCCTGCCAACAGTGAAAACGCAACCGAAAATACAACCTATACACTTTATGCAAATTTACGAGACGCTAAACGTGGTATTGAAGTCAGTATTACTCTGCCAAATGTTGCCGGCTTGGAAACAGGCCGTACAGATGTATATTTTCAAGATCACAAAGTCGGCATACTCTCAGCGCTTACTATTGATGAAAATAATGAAGATATTCTAAAAGGGACATTACTCATTGATCCGAACCAAGCAAATCTATTGAAAACCAATACTCATATTGTTTTTCGCAATAAAAAACCGAGTTTAGGTGATTTGGCAAACCCCCAGCGTTTTTTCCGAGGCGATTATTTTGAGATCATTCCGGGTGATGGAACAGAAAAATTGCAATTTGATGTTATTAAGGAAAACGAATTACTCTTGAACGCGCCAAATACCCTAGTAATTACACTCACAGCACCGGAAAGCTACGGTGTATCGGAGGGTCAATCCGTTTATTACAACAATATTGCAATCGGTGAAATTGTTAAACAAAAAATTAATGTAGAAGGCGTAGAATACCAAGTCGCCATTGCTTCCTCATATCGGAATTTAATTAACCCAAATACGCTTTTTGTCGCCGCCTCAAACTTTGATGTAAATTTAGGTATAGACGGTGTTCGTTTTGAATCGGCCCATCCGGAAAAATGGCTACAAGGGGGGATTCGCATTATTGCGAAAAAAGGTTTGGGCGATGCACTCAAAACGTATCCGCTTTACAAAGATACACAAAATGCAGAATCCGGTATTACTGGAAATTTAGTCGAACCCGATATTACATTGAAAACTTCAACTTTACCAAGCATTAGTAAGGGATCTCTCGTCCTGTATCGTCAATATGAAGTCGGTAAAATTACCAATATTCAACCTCAAACAAACCATTTTAATATTGATGTTTATATTTATCCGCCGTACAAACATTTATTAACGGATAGAAGCATCTTTTGGGTGGAAAGTGCAGCACAGGTTGATATTACGCCAAAAGGTATCAGCATTCAGGCGACACCGATTGCACGCTCATTAAAAGGGGCAATTAGTTTTGATAACACCGGAGCAGGAAAAAATAAGATCTTATACCCTAACGAATTACGAGCGAAATCTTCAGGAAAAATCATTACCCTTACCACTGATGATGCTACCAATCTAAGTAAAGGTATGAGCCTACGCTATTTAGGATTATCTATTGGTGAAGTTGAAAGTGTAACATTAGATGCCAAATCACGTAAGATCACGGCAAAAGCATTTATTAATCCAAACTATATGGAAATCATTGCAAAAGAGGGCTCGACCTTTAAAATCATTTCTCCGCAAATTTCCGCCGGTGCTATCGAAAACCTAGATAGCCTTTTACAACCCTATATTGATGTGGAAGTAGGAAGTGGGAAAATGAAAACACAATTTAACCTTTCACAAACCACAGCAAGCCGTAATAAATACAGCCAAGGTATGCCATTTATTCTTGAAACCAATGATGCAATGAATTTAACGGAAGGCTCACCGGTGCTTTATCGTGGTGTTGAGGTTGGAACGATACGTAAATTTGACTTAAACAGTCTAGGTGACCGTGTTCTAATCCATATTATCATCGCACCAAAATACCAACATCTTGTGCGTAAAAATTCTGAATTCTGGGTTTCATCCGGCTATGATTTCACGCTAGGCTGGCAAGGTGCTAAATTTAATACCGGTAGTGTCCAACAATTACTCAAAGGCGGAATTTCATTCTCCACACCATCGAGTACCGTCATTCAACCACAAGCACCGGCAAATCAGCGTTTCTTATTACAAATTAAACGTCCAAGTGAGGCTCATAGTTGGAATTCCGGCACGCTTCCTAAGCAAGAAAATTGATAATATATTGACCGCACTTTTATTCGCCTTTGATTGCGATTGATATATTACGAATAAATCGGACAATAAATAAAATCCTCTGCGAATTAATTATGCAGAGGATTTTTCTAACTTTATCGACTGATATCCGTCATCCATTGAAATAGTTCATCTAAATCATAATCCCCCGCATGTGGAATACCCCACGGCATCTCATAATCGACAGACTTTCCGGACATCTCTAACTTCACCGCAAGCATTGCACCAATGGCATGTGAAGTATCTCGATCACTTGTACCGACACGAATACGCCAATGTTGGGTCGGACTCGTTTCGACATAATTCATTGCATTCATCAATTTAATTTGCTCATTATCTGCCATTAATTCTGATTGATTACCCTGTGCTTTATTCTGCGCCAGTGAAAAGGCAGTAAAGTGACGATGATTAATACTTTCCGTACCAAACAGGTTATTTTCACCACTTGTTAAGTCTAATGCATCAAAAGCAGGAGGTGATTTCATTCGTTTTTCAGAATGAATATACCCGTTCCAATCCATTCCGGTTACACCATTTTTATCTTTCACAAGCCAAGTAATTTGGCTTAAATCCGTACCATTTTTCAAGGCTTTATTGGCTGAACGCACAATGATACCTTCTAAATAAGTTTTGAATGAACCATTGCCATCCTGATCTAACGTTAAAGGATTGCCTTGTGTATCTTTCAAATTGAGACTATTCAAATAGGCAGGAAATGCAGCTTTCAACTGATTAGAAACAGCTATTTCATCTTTGTTTAACGATCCCTCAATCATTGCCTTAGCGGCAGGTTGGCTGCGATCATTATAACTATTGGCATTCAAGCGGCTCATATCCATTCTTTGATAATCATTTAATCCATTAAATTCCCATTCATAAGCACTATCTGCGTGCTCCAAATTGGTAATCGGGCAATACGCCGATACCGCAAAAACACGGTCTGATGCCTGTGCTGCGCCTAATTGTTGGAAATATGCTATATAATCACGACTATCGCCACTAGCCCCTAATAAGGCGGATAATGCCCCACCGGCACTTGTCCCATTTGAAATAATTTTATTCGCATCTCCCGGCATAACAGCATCGTTAAAATGTAAATAACGTACGGCAGATTTAAGATCGATAATCGCAGCCGGTGCTTTACCCGTGTATTTTCCCTCTTTCTCCAATGTTCTGCCACGAGCCCCCACACTGGCTACCACATAGCCTTTAGAAAGTGCGGTTAAAATTGCATTCGGTTTATCCTCCCCACCTATACTTTTTTTGTCATAGGTTGCAGCCTTCGCAGGCATATATCCTCCCACCGCATTCGGCAAGAAAATAGGGGCATTATCAGCATTAAATCCGTTAATTGATCCTTGTTGAAAATAGGCTTCCGGTACATACAAATTGAGTGTTTGATAATCCGCTTCTATGGGATTTTGTACATAAACGATTTTCTCAAACGCACGAAATTTCACGGTTTCACCATTCACTTTCGCTTCCAAAGTACGGTAGTTTTTCGGTGAGAATGTTAGATCAAACCCTTTTTCGGTCTGATTAAAATAAGGCGTATCAGCCAAAGGATCATCCATTTCTTTCGATACAGCCTGTGTTTGAATGGCAATCGCACTCAGTGTAGTAGCCACCAATAAACTTTTTGATAACATTATTTTTCTCCAATTAAGATCATGATATTTCTAAATATTATGTGCAATTAAATTGTTGGTTTGTCAATACAGACAAAAGGATTCACCTAGTCAACGAATACATCTTGTATTAACTATTCCGACATATTTAACCGCACTTTACCGTTATAGTAATGAAGTCAAAAATAATTACCCCTCATTTAATAAATTTAATTTGATTTCGCCTTCCTTACTCCCCGCCTCTATGGCTAAACGATACCATTTTTCCGCCTCAACCTTATTGACTTTAACGCCAAGCCCCAATCCATAAATATCGCCTAATGCAATAAAACTTGGCGCACTAATGTGATCAATACGATGTTGATGCTTTTGGTAAAGAGCAATGGCTTTAGCATAATCACGTGCTACCCCCAGCCCTTGTTCATACAGCTTTGCCAGCCTATATTGTGCCGTCACATCACCATACTTATCACCTTGTTGATAAAATTTCGCGGCCAAAACATAATCCTGTGCTACACCTAAGCCTCGTTCATAAATGATACCTAAGTAACGGGGAGCTTTATGTTCACCGGCATTATTGGCCTCTTCAAACAGTGCTTTTGCTTGACGATAATCAAATTCGCCTTGATAGCCATTCAAAGACATCACACCTAAGTTTAATTTTGCTCTCGAATTCCCTTGGTCAGCAGCTTTTTTTGACCATAACAAAGCCTGAGAAAAATCAACCTTTTGCTCATAATTACCATTCAAATAAGCCTCGCCAAGACGAGCCTGAGCCTCAGGATCACCTTGACTCGCCAATGCTTGTATTTCAGGAAAAGTCATTTTTTTCGCACTCTCTTCCGGTTCATTCGCAAACGCAAATAAACTAAACCATAGTGCAATGAATAACCCTAACTTTTTCATTATGTTTCCCCCACGACAAAAGAGACAATCTCTGCACGATTATTTCGTCTGAGCAAACAACCATTCACGAATTGGCTCAATACTGTATGCAAGCCGCCATGTATTGCGATGCCCGCTAGCCCCTTGACGACTATCGGTCTCACGAAAAACAGTATCTTTAGCGAAAATGGTATAATTAATCGGACTTTGTTCAGCCATTAAATCATCATACGCAAAGCGGTATTGATCCGCCTCCCAACTACCATTCCATTCCGCTCGGCTGATTTTTGCACCTGCTTGTGCTAAACGTTCGGTGATCGCATTAAAACTAGGAAATGCCCCCAAATCATCCACCGATGCCATAAACCACATTTTATTCTTCGCCAATGGTGCGACAACTTCAGCATTCCATTTGCCTGCCACCAAATAACTGGCGGTAAAAAAATCAGGATATTTCACATTCATTGCTGTTGCTAACATACAGCCACCGGATTGTCCTGTCACATAAATACGTTTTGGATCGATTTTTTCTTCTTCAATCAACTTTTGAACCAAATGAATTGTGGTATCAAGCATATCAGACGTACGCCAATCATCATCTGCGATAATCTCGTTATATTGTGGTGCAAGCACATAGCAAGGACGCTTTTCCTGCTCCTTCGGTTCAGCCCAAATAACCGCCCCTAATCCTTGAAAAAGGGTGACTTCAGTTTGATCGCTGGTTGCCCCTGCATCGTGCATAAATAGCACTAATGGCAAGGGTTGACTTTGATCCTTTGGTTTAAATAAATTATAGGGTAGCGTTTTAGCGGTTTTTTGATCGTAAAATTCTGACTGTTGAAACTCATCAACGACCCCATTTTTTACCGTATGGGTTTCTAATGTTTTACCTTCTACCAATACTTTAGCCTGTGCTTTTTTATAGCGAATAATTTTACTCATTGTATCACCGGCAACCCAACGAGGTCTGCCACCATTCGGTGTCGGAGATTGAGACGTTGCATTCGCCAACTGCACGGTTTCTTGTAAACCGCTACCCGATTCATCAGGTTTGAGTGCCACAATCACGAACTTCCCCTTATCACTCTCGGTTAAATCCACCGATTGACTAATAAATACATTTTGTATGGTTCTGCCTTCAACATTAAAATCAGCCGTTCTTATATCTGCTGCCGTCAATTCCTGTGCAAATTCAATCGCAACCGCCACCATCTGCACCCCATCACCAAAAACCTGCGTGATTGCCGTTGCATTCAAAGGTTCATTAGCAACTTTTGCAAAAACGAAACTTGGCATACTCACCGCACAAGCCATACCGGCACTCATTACTAAAAATTCTCGACGTGTTTGCATTTTTACCTCTCTATAAGAATGAATCAAAAACCTCTATAAAGACCAATATATAATGGTAAGGTTCAATCGGTATTTCTACAATTTAAAATAATCGTGCTTTCCCATCTTTCAAAAAAGACAAATAGGAGGGTAATTTATGAAAGCTTACGATATTATGTCGATAGGCTGTTTGACGTTAAGCTCGACGTCCCCCCAAATTCATAATAACAACATTATTTCGGCTTTGTATCTTGTCCAAATAATCAAAATCTTATTAAAAATCTACCGCACTTTTAACGCTGAACCGCCACAAATTCTCCTTTTCCCGTTATCGCCAATGTGCCATTCTTCAATAACGGTTGAATCCAGCTTTGAACGGACTTCTTATGCGATAATCCAAAGGCATATTGCAATTCAATGAATGAAACAAGCGGATGGTTTTGTAAGAAATCTTGCAAATTTTCCAAAGTCGCGTTCGGTGCTGCCGGAAGAATTTTACCCTCACTTAATTTGATGATAGCGTTGAAGAAATTTCAATCGTCCACCACGCCTTGCAATAACATTTGTTGATTTTCACCACGTAAATACAGGCTTTGATTGCCCTCAAGAATTAACATCAAAGAGGCTTCACTTTGTCCAATTAAAGACATTGCCTGCCCGATTTGTTTTTTTAATAAGGTCTCTACTTCCGCAGTCATCGGTGCGGTCGTTTTTACGCTGATAAATGCCATAATTGACGCCATTTTTGAACAAGATCTAAGAGTTTATCTGCAACTTCCTGCTCTTTTTGCTGATAGGTATGCCCGGTTTGCTCAATAAAAAGCAGTTGATTTTTATCCCCTTGAGGAAAATGATGATTGATAGTCTGCAAGAAACCTCGGGGATCGCCATAAGTGAAACGATCAAGCGTACCGATGAGCAATGCCCCAGTATGCGGAATTTGTCGAATTTGACGATAATCACCACTCTCCTCTACATGAACATTATTCAACAGAGGTGAATATAGCCACTGATAAGCCGTATTAGCGGTGACAGGCAGCCAAATAGCTCAAAGGGCAGCATTTGTTCACCTTTGCCTTGTTCCACCATTTTGCGGATAAAAGCACGCTCAGTTTCATTCACACTGTTGGTTAAGTGGGTTACATTAGCCGGACTTAATAAAATAAATTTTGTCACTCGTGGATCTTGGGTCTGGCTTAAATAATAAATCACTTTATTTGCCCCTAAAGAATGTCCGGCGAAATAATATGTCGGTAGTCACGACTTTCTGCAAAATCAATGTAGGCTCGCACATCGTCAATACTTTTAACAAAATCCTCGTTAAACGATCCTAAAATTTCAGGTAACCCTGTTTGCGTATTCACATCATTAAATTGACTAAAGGCATTGCGAGTTTGTTCGTAAATAAAATCAATGCCTTGGTTGGCAAAAGTTTCGCCAATATTGTAATAAAAAGGATTAGAATAAAAATTGCCATGAATACCGGTAATGGCAATCACTGCGGTATCCGATGAGCGATTAGCAGTAAATAACACACCATGTAACACAGATCCGGTATGCGTTGAAATATTAAATTTTTGCATATAAATTCCTTGCCTTTATCATTTTTTGAATGCCAAACACCCTCGTGTCATAGATGATATTTCTCTCAAAATTGCGCACAAAAAATCTTAAAAAACAAGACTGTTTTAGTTTCTAAGTTATTGATAAAATTGCCACCTCTTTTATTTTCGGAGGTAAATTTATGCAATTACATTGGCTCTTTTTAGCCTGTGCGATTATAAGTGAAGTATTCGCTTCATCTATGCTGAAACTAAGCGATGGTTTTTCCAAGCCTTTGCCGACAGTGGGGATTGTTGTCGGCTTTATTATTTCGTTTTATTGTCTTTCAATTACCCTTAAAACAATGCCTCTTGGCACAGCTTATGCCGTATGGGCAGGCTCAGGGTTAGTACTAACATCCGCCGTCAGTATTATCTTTTTCGGACAAAAAACGGATTTAATTGGGATAATCAGTATCGGGTTAATTTTGCTTGGTGTCGTATTACTCAATACTATGTCTCAAATGTCGGGGCATTAATCCGACAATGATTTAATGAATAGTCGCTTACACCGTAAGCGACTATTGTTATGACCAAAACAAAACTGAATTAGTATGATAGAAATCGGCGTTATCCCAGTCAAAGGTAGTTTGAATTTCCGCTTCACGTCCATTTTCAATCAGGTCCACCAAATTTGGGTTAAGCATAATACTTTTACCGATAGAGACGCTTTCCACCCAGCCAGTTTGATAAGCCTTGAGCATATCATCGGCAGTATAAAGATTGCCCGAACCGAAAAACGGCAAGCGTCCGTTAATGCGGTCATGCACGACTTGCATTCGAGTCAGATTGGTATCTGCCCCACGGCGGACTTTTTTATAGAAATCCCATAGGGAAATATGCAAATATTGCAGCGGTTTCTCCAACAAAGCGTCCACCAGTGCCAGCATTTCTTTCATTGTAATGCCTTGTTCACCCGGTTCTTCCGGAGAGAAACGATAGCCAATGATGAAATCAGGGCGATGATGTTTACGGCGCATTTCATCAATAGCGTCCACAATGGCAAGGGGAAAACGCATTCTTTTTTCCAAACTACCTCCCCAGTAATCATGACGCAAATTTGTCGCCGCCGAGAAAAATTGCTGAATTTGCCAACCATTCGCACCGTGAATTTCCACACCGTCAAACCCTGCACGCAACACCAATTCCGCGGCATAGGCATAACTTTGCACCATATCCCATACTTCCTGCTCGGTCATTGTGCGAAAATTGCCGTAATAATCGCCTGTTGCCGCCACCAGTTCCGCCCTTGCGTCATTAAAGGGTCGGCACGCAAACCGCTATGGGCAATTTGCACCACCGCTTTCGCCCCTTGAGCATGAGCGATTTGTGCATATTCACGTAAGCTTGGCAAATGGCGTTCATCAAAGGCATTGGGGCTTTCAAAACCAATTCCGCTCGGGTGAACATTGGTAAACGGCATAATGTATAAGCCAAAACCTTTAAAGCGATCTTGCCAAAAACGGCGACCCGCCTCTGTCATCTCGCCATCTTCGCCTGAATCATAAATAGTCAAAGGGGCAATGGTAAGGCGATTTTTAATTTCTACGTCATTGTTTAAGGTATAAGGTTCAAATAAAGGAGCATATTTTGGATTCATATTCTTTCCCTTTTTCTCGTTGTTTTTTGGATATGGCAGAGTATATTCCATTTAAAAAATGGATTAAGTAGGTATAATTCCATTCATTCCGGAAAATAATTCCATAATTAAGGAAATAAAATGCAGGATAAATTTGCAGGTGTTGAATAATTCTTAGCCACTGTAGAAACAGGCAGTTTTAGTGCCGCAGGCGAAAAATTAGCGATAACCGGATCGGCGGTGGGCAAAAGTATAACAAGGCTAGAGCCACGGCTTGGCACACAACTTTTCCATCGTTCCACACGTAAACTCGTATTGACCCGAGAGGGGGAAGTTTGGTTATCAAGTTGCCAACGTATCAGAGATGAAATAGAGCAAGTACAAAGCCTACTTTGCAACGAACAGATCGAACCAATTGGTGAAGTGAGGATCGATTTGCCTAATATTTACGGACGCATTCATCTGCTACCAAAACTACTCAAACTGGCACAAAAACACCTTAAACTACGCCTCAACCTCAGCTTTGAAGAACGCAAAATAGATTTAATTACCGAGCAAATTGATGTCAGTGTTCGCTTTGGCGAATTAGACAATTTAAACGACATCATCGCCCGCCAAATCGGACAAAATCAAAACCGCATTTGTGCCTCTCCTATTTATCTCAACCTTCAGGGTACACCACAAGTGCCCTCAGAACTGATCCAACATATTTGTATAGGTAGCATACAACCTGATTGGTTACTAAATAACGAAAGAGGCGAGCCGACTCGTTTTCCTGTGAACATACCACATATTATGAATGACGGCGACGCCCGACTGCAAGCAGCCCTTATGGGATTAGGGCTGGTACAACTACCAGATTGGCTAGTACAACCTTATATTGAACAAGGTTCGCTTATTCCTGTTCTAACTAATTACGAACCTAATCCAGACCCCATTCATATCCTTTGGCAGAAAAAGCTACACTTACAGCCAAAAGTAAAAGCAGTGGTAGAAGCATTAAGCCAGCCTTAGAATATCATTTGAAAATCGATTGCATTACTAGATCAGGAAAAGTGCGGTTGGTTTTATAAAACTTTTCAATATTATTGAATAAGGCAGAAACAGCATAAATAATAGATAAAGGGCATCTTATATATTTGTCGTGAGTGAGCCTTCAAATGCAGAACCTTCCTACAGCCCACTCATTTCTCATTAAATAATGACATTTCTTACCGTTTCAAAAAGCCTTTAGATTGTAGGTAATCCAAAATCTGAGGGCGTTTTTGTTCGGAAAAAACGGCTTTCATATAATCCGACCAAGTGAGATTTTTTTGCGAACGGGCTTGATAATAAGCGGAAATTTCCGCATCAAATTCAGCGAGTTTCACTGGATCTAATGGGTGATATTCATTTTCAGAACAAAGCATTTCCACAGGAAAACGAGGGCGTAACATCGGATCTTGTGCCGGATAGCCCAAACACATTCCCACCAACGGTACAACATATTGCGGAAGTTTGAGCAATTTATCGACCTGTTCAATATCATTACGTAATGAACCGATAAACACGCCACCTAAACCACTTGCCTCCGCAGCAGTGAGGACATTTTGAGCAAAAATCCCCGTATCAATAGCACCAACTAATAACCACTCCGTCCAGTCAAATTCTGCATTTGGAACGATTTTGGCGTGTTTAGAAAAATCGGCACAAAATACCCAAAATTCTGCCGCACTTTCCACATAAGTTTGATCGGAACAAAGCTCACGAAGTTTTTTGCGAAGAGTAGGATCGGTGATACGAATAATGTGTGTCGCTTGGATATGCTGTGAAGTCGAGGCCATTTTCGCCGCATTCAAAATCTCGTGACGAAGTTCAGCACTGATGGGTTGATCGGTAAATTGTCGGATAGAACGGTGGTTTTTAAGTTGCTGTAACATTGGGTTCATGAATTATCCTTATTAGGGAGAAAAATCAATGAGTAACAGTATAAAATGATTGTCGCCGTGGCTCAATGTGTAAAAAACGGAGAGAATGAACCTCCGTTTTTATGAGTAAAATCTTTGTGGAAAATGACCGCACTAAAAACACGCCCAAATTGAGATACCAATTGTTGCATCAATGTATCAATAACGGTAAGCAAATAAAGTGCGGTCATTTTTTGGGAATTAAAAAGAAGTATAAAAAACCCCCTGATTACTCAGGGGGGTATCAAAAGGAATTTATGAATAAAATCTCTAAAGTTTAGCTTTATCAAAAGGAATCTCGATAAAACGTTGGCAATTATATTTACACTTCTTTACAAAAGCAAGGGAAAATTTACATTTTCTTGAATTTCACAATTTCAGTAATGACTTCCACTGCTTTTTCCATTCCCTCCAAAGAGATCAATTCATGTTTACTATGAAAATTGTATCCGCCAGTAAAAATATTCGGACAAGGCAAACCTTTTTCAGCTAAAAATGCGCCATCTGTTCCACCACGAATCGGTTTATGAATCACCTTTATGGCTCAAATCCATAGCCTTTTCAGCAATAGAAATTGATTGTGGCGCTTTTTGAACAACCTCATACATATTTTGATAACTGTCGTGAATCACACATTCAACAGGTTGTTTTAACTTTCTTTCAGCATTAAATTTTGCCGTCCAATCCTGAATAAATTGTTTACATTGCTCAAAAGATTGCAAATCAAAATCACGAATTAAATAATTTAATTCTGCTTTCTCAATGTCACCCACAAAATGATCTAGGGGCTGACGTAGATTAGCTAGTATGTTAATCTACGTCAACCCCTAAATTTAACAATAGATTCTTGATATATAACAAACATTCAATAAGTAACTAAAAACCCGCTAGAAAAGAAAAAGTGCGGTTAATTTTTTGATTGTTTTTATTGCTCGAAATT
Source organism: Rodentibacter mrazii (assembly GCF_001998825.1). GTDB lineage: Bacteria > Pseudomonadota > Gammaproteobacteria > Enterobacterales > Pasteurellaceae > Rodentibacter > Rodentibacter mrazii. The sequence continues at coordinate 76,862 of NZ_MLHG01000026.1, read as the reverse complement.
TTTTTGTATCCCTAAGCATTAAGTCCTTTTCATTAGTAACAATTCGCTATATCATAGGCGCTTGTTTTTATGTCGCCCCTGCAACTTTGCAGGTCTTTATTTCTACTCAGTACCAACTTATTTGGTGAAATTAGGGAGAAAACCAAAGCTAGTGGAAAATCAGGTTCAAAACAAGCCTATTATTGAGCTTCGTTCAATCAAAAAATCCTACGGTTCTAACACCATTATTAACGACTTTAACTTAACCATTAATAACGGTGAATTTGTCACTATTCTCGGGCCTTCCGGCTGCGGAAAAACAACAGTATTACGTTTGTTAGCAGGTTTAGAAGAATTAGACTCGGGTCATATTATTTTAGATGGTGAAGACATTACCGATGTGCCGGCTGAAAAGCGCCACATTAATACTGTGTTCCAAAGTTATGCCCTGTTTCCGCATATGACTATTTTTGAGAACGTGGCTTTTGGTTTGCGTATGCAAAAAGTACCCGAGGCAGAAATTAAACCTCGTGTGCTGGAAGCTTTGCGTATGGTGCAATTAGAAGAAATGGCTGATCGTAAGCCGACCCAATTGTCAGGTGGTCAACAGCAACGCATTGCGATCGCTCGTGCTGTGGTAAATAAACCTAAAGTCTTATTGCTTGATGAATCCTTATCCGCATTGGACTACAAACTGCGTAAACAAATGCAATACGAACTTAAGGTCTTGCAACGCCAATTAGGTATCACCTTTATTTTCGTGACCCACGATCAAGAAGAAGCCATCACCATGTCTGATCGCATTGTATTGTTACGTAAAGGAAAAATTGCACAAGATGGTTCTCCACGCGAGATTTATGAAGAACCGGCAAACCTATTTGTGGCACGTTTTATTGGTGAAATTAACGTCTTTAATGCAACTGTCATTGAACGTAAATCCGAAAATGTGGTACTGGCAAATGTAGAAGGCCGTGTCTGTGATATCTATACCGATATGCCGGTAGAAAAAGATCAAAAACTTCAAGTTCTCCTTCGTCCTGAAGATATTGTGATTGAAGAACTTGATGAAAACGAACAATCTAAGGCAATTATCGGTCATATTATTGACCGCACTTACAAGGGGATGACATTAGAATCTACTGTAGAATTCGACCATAACGGTATGCGTGTGCTTGTGAGTGAATTCTTCAATGAAGATGATCCGCACATGGATCACAGTGTTGGACAACGTGTTGGTATTACATGGCACGAAGGTTGGGAGGTTGTACTCAACGATGAAGATAATCAATAATAAATTTCAAAAAATTACTGTTGCAATTATCTTCAGTTGGCTTATTTTCTTTGTGCTAATTCCAAATCTGTTGGTTTTAGCCGTTAGCTTTTTAACTCGAGATGGTAGCAACTTCTACGCATTCCCGATTACCATTGAAAACTATACAAACTTGTTTAATCCGCTTTATGCGCAAGTTGTATGGAACTCTTTGTCTATGTCGTGTATTGCCACGGTTATTTGCTTGATAATCGGTTATCCGTTTGCTTTTATGATCAGCAAAATTAACCCGAAATATCGACCGCTCTTGTTATTCCTTGTGGTTCTACCGTTTTGGACAAATTCACTCATTCGTATCTATGGAATGAAAATATTCCTTGGCGTAAAAGGTGTCTTGAATACGATGTTAATGGATATGGGGATTTTAAGTGAACCCATTCGCATTTTGAATACGGAAATTGCGGTGATCATCGGATTAGTGTATTTGTTATTACCATTTATGATTTTGCCACTCTATTCAGCGATTGAAAAATTAGATGGTCGCTTATTAGAAGCCGCAAGAGACTTAGGTGCAAATACTTTCCAACGTTTCTTTCGTGTTATTTTGCCATTAACCATGCCTGGTATTATTGCCGGTTGTCTCTTAGTGTTACTGCCGGCAATGGGAATGTTCTATGTGGCAGATTTATTGGGGGGGGCAAAAGTCCTGTTAGTGGGTAACGTCATTAAGAGTGAATTCTTAATTTCCCGTAACTGGCCGTTTGGTTCTGCAATTAGCATTGGATTGACAATCTTAATGGCATTGCTAATTTTCGTTTATTATCGTGCAAATAAACTATTGAATAAAAAAGTGGAGTTAGAATAATGAGCCGTTTACTACGTAATGTGTTTATGTTTGTGGTATACGCTTATTTGTATATCCCAATTATTATCTTAGTAACCAACTCCTTCAATGCAGACCGCTATGGTTTAAATTGGAAAGGATTCAGTTGGAACTGGTACGAGCGTTTATTCAATAACGATACCTTAATTCAAGCAGCGATCCATTCGGTAACTATCGCATTTTTTGCCGCTACCTTAGCAACCATTGTGGGCGGCTTAACCGCAATCGCGTTGTATCGTTATCGTTTCCGCGGTAAACAAGCGGTGAGCGGTATGTTATTTATTGTGATGATGTCGCCGGATATCGTTATGGCAGTGTCTTTATTAGCATTGTTTATGGTTGTAGGGATTTCATTAGGTTTTTGGTCATTACTCTTGGCACACGTTACCTTCTGTTTACCTTATGTTACCGTAACAATTTTCTCCCGCTTAAACGGATTTGATTCCAAAATGTTGGAGGCGGCAAAAGACTTGGGAGCAAGCGAAGTGACGATTTTACGCAAAATCATTATTCCGCTTGCCTTGCCTGCAATCGTTTCAGGTTGGCTATTAAGTTTCACCATCTCACTGGATGATGTTGTGGTTTCCTCATTTGTGAGTGGTGTCAGCTATGAAATTTTACCGTTACGTATCTTCTCATTGGTAAAAACCGGCGTAACACCTGAAGTCAATGCACTGGCAACCATCATGATTGTGCTTTCATTAGCACTGGTAATTTTAAGCCAGCTCATTACTCGTAAAAATAATTACTAAGACATAACAAAAGGTTTCACAAACCTTTTAATATCAAATAGAATACGCCTTGACGCACAATCAAGGCGTTTTTTTATACCTACAATTCCTGTAGGTGTTTTTTTACCCCTCTTTTACGGAGAACAAACAAAAATGAAAAAATTTGCAGGTTTAATCACCGCCGGTTTGGTAGCTGCAACCTTAACAGCTTGTAATGATAAAGAAAACAAGTCTGAAAATGCAAACGCACCGGCTACTGCTAATGATACTGTGTACTTATATACTTGGACCGAATATGTTCCGGATGGTCTATTGGATGATTTTACCAAAGAAACCGGCATTAAAGTTATCGTTTCAAGTCTTGAATCAAACGAAACCATGTATGCAAAACTCAAAACCCAAGGTGCAGCCGGCGGTTATGACGTTATCGCACCTTCTAACTACTTTGTGTCAAAAATGGCACGCGAAGGAATGTTAAAAGAACTTGATCACAGTAAATTACCTGTAATTAAAGAATTAGATCCTGATTGGCTCGACAAACCTTATGACAAAGGAAACAAATACTCACTTCCTCAATTATTAGGTGCACCGGGTATTGCGTTTAACACCAATACTTACAAAGGGGCGGATTTCACCTCTTGGGGCGATTTATGGAAACCTGAGTTTGCCAATAAAGTACAATTACTAGATGATGCCCGTGAAGTATTTAACATTGCACTATTAAAAATTGGTCAAGACCCGAACACTCAAGATCCGGCTATCATCAAACAAGCCTATGAAGAATTATTGAAATTACGTCCAAATGTTCTTTCTTTCAATTCTGACAACCCGGCTAACTCTTTCATCTCCGGTGAAGTAGAAGTCGGTCAGTTATGGAATGGTTCCGTGCGTATCGCTAAAAAAGAGCAAGCACCATTAGACATGGTATTTCCAAAAGAAGGCCCTGTACTTTGGGTTGATACCTTAGCGATTCCGGCAACTTCAAAAAACCCTGATGGCGCACATAAACTTATCAATTATATGTTAGGTGCAAAAGCGGCTGAAAAATTAACCCTCGCGATTGGCTACCCAACTGCCAACGTTGAAGCGAAAAAAGTATTACCAAAAGAAATTACCGAAGATCCGTCAATCTATCCAACAGCTGAAATATTAAAAAATAGCCATTGGCAGGATGACGTAGGTGATGCAATTCAATACTACGAACAATATTATCAAGAATTAAAAGCAGCGAAATAATCTCATTTAATTCGAACAATTTTAAAGTGCGGTTAAAATCTCTTATGTTTTTAACCGCACTTTTATACCCATCATTATAAAATCCAATACATAATGATTTGATATAAAAACTCCCCAAAATACACCTTATATTCCAATCCTTTGACTTAGATCATTACTCATCAATTTAATTTCTCTAGAATGCAAGCGACTATTAGGAGTTATTTATCCTTTTGTTATTTTTTTATTAAGTTGGAGTATATCTATGTCAAAAAAAACCAAAATTCTGACCGCACTTTGCCTCATGGGTATCGGGGCAGTGACGTTGTGGGGAACACAAACAATTATGCATAAAACCAGTTCACAGAAATTTTGTGTTAGTTGCCATTCCATGACTCATCCACAACAAGAATGGGAAGGTTCAACCCATTTTGCGAATGCAAAAGGTATTCGTGCAGAATGTGCCGATTGTCATGTTCCGCAAGAAGGCTGGCATTATCTGAAAGCAAAATTCATCGCCCTGAAAGATGTGTGGTATGAATTGCAAGGCAAACTGGATTCTAAACAGAAATACGAAGCACACCGAGCAGAAATGGCACAACGCGTATGGGATGAAATGAAATCAACGGATTCCGAAACCTGCCGTAGCTGCCACAGTTTTGATGCAATGGAACTTTCCGCACAAGCAAAATTAGCCAAACAAACCCATATTAGCGCAAAAGCCAATGGACAGACCTGTATTGATTGCCACAAAGGTATCGTACATTTCTTACCTGAATCTCACGGTGATGAAGGAGCACAATCAGCAACCTCTTTAGGTGGAAATATCACTCAAGATTCGTCTATTTATGCAACAGAAATGACTTCGGCACAAGGTGAACAAGGCGGTGATATCCGACTAATGCCTTATGCGGAAATAACGAATTGGCAAGCAAAAGGCGAGCAATTACAGGGTACCTTACACGGCTGGCAACAAGTTGGCGCAGATTCTGTGGTTTATCTAGAATTAGGTAAACGCATTACCGTCGCATTAGTCGATGAAGAAGCGCGTAAAGGTATGAAAATCCTACAAACCAAACATGATGAAGTCACAGATTCCGACTGGAAAGAAGTGAGCTTTATTGTTTCTGTACCAAAAGAAAAAATGTCGTCAGATTTAACCGCACTTAATCAATACGGTAGCCAGTTAAATCAAGCAAATTGTAGTAGTTGCCACGCAGCAATTAGTGCCGATCACTATACGGCAAACCAATGGATCGGTGTAGTGAACTCCATGAAAGATCGGACTTCTATGAATAAAGATGAAGTGCGTGCTTTAACTATTTATTTACAACGTAGCGCCAAAGATATGGCTGCGAAATAATTCACTTCTCATGTTAAAAACGAGGTTGAAATGAAAAAGAATAATATTAATCAAAAACGCCGTGACTTCTTAAAAAATACATCTCTTGGCGTAGCAAGTGCGTCGCTTTCTAGTGGTATGGTCGGTGCGGTGCTGTCTAAAAGTGCGGTTGCAGCAGAGCCTGAATTAAAAACTGTTGTCACCGCCGCACACTGGGGGCCGATTGGCGTGGTAGTGCAGGACGGCAAAGCAGTAAAATCCGGCGCAGCCATTGAACCCGCTGTTCCTAATGAATTACAAACCGTGGTCGCCGATCAACTTTATAGCGAAACCCGTGTGAAATACCCAATGGTACGCAAAGGCTATTTAGAAAATCCGGGGAATAGTGATACAACCATGCGCGGGCGTGATGAGTGGGTACGGGTTTCTTGGGAACAAGCGCTTGATCTTGTGCATAACCAACTCCATAAAGTGCGCCAACAACACGGCTCAAGTGCAATTTATGCCGGTTCTTACGGTTGGTTCAGTAGCGGCGCACTTCATGCCTCCCGTACACTATTACAACGTTATATGAATATTACCGGTGGCTTTGTAGGTTATAAAGGCGACTACTCTACTGGTGCGGCACAAGTGATTATGCCGCATGTACTTGGCACGATTGAGGTCTATGAACAACAAACCAGTTGGGAAGTATTACTTGAAAGCAGTGATATTATTGTGCTTTGGGGGGCGAATCCACTCACCACGTTACGTATTGCTTGGATGTCTTCGGATCAGAAAGGAATCGAATATTTCAAAAAATTCCAAGCCACAGGTAAGCGCATTATCTGTATCGATCCGATAAAAAGTGAAACCTGCCAAATGCTCGGTGCGGAATGGGTTCCTGTGAATACTGCAACGGATGTGCCGTTAATGCTAGGGATCGCTCATACCTTGGTAAGCGAAAATAAACACGATAAAGCATTCTTAAAAAAATACACAACAGGTTACAGCAAATTTGAAGATTACCTACTCGGTAAAACAGATGGTCAACCTAAAACTGCGGAATGGGCAAGCAAAATCTGTGGTGTGCCGGTGGAAATCATTAAACAATTAGCAAATGATTTTATTACCAAACGCACCATGTTAATGGGCGGATGGGGAATACAGCGTCAACGTCACGGTGAACAATCCCACTGGATGTTAGTTACCCTTGCCTCAATGCTTGGTCAAATTGGCTTACCGGGTGGCGGTTTTGGTTTTAGCTATCACTATGCAAATGGTGGTGTACCAACAGCTACGGGCGGTACTATTGGTTCAATCAGTGCAACTCCGTCTGTCGGAACAGGTGAGAAAACCTGGCTGGATGACGCGGCAAAATTTTCTTTCCCTGTGGCTCGTATTGCAGATGCCCTACTCAATCCGGGAAAAACCATTGATTACAATGGGACAAAAATTACCTATCCGGAGATTAAAGTCGTATATTGGGCGGGCGGCAATCCATTCACACAGCATCAAAATACAAATTTATTAGTAAAAGCGTTCCAAAAACCGGAAACCTTCATCGTTAATGAGGTAAATTGGACGCCAACAGCCCGTATGGCGGATATTGTTTTGCCGGCAACAACAAGTTACGAACGTAATGATTTAACCATGGGGGGGGACTATTCTATGTTCTCAATTTACCCGATGAAACAAGTTGTAGCGCCACAATTTGAGGCAAAAAATGACTTCAATATTTTTGCCGAACTCGCCAAACGCGCAGGGAAAGAAGAGGAATTTACCGAAGGCAAAACGGAAATGGAATGGCTGGAAGATTTCTATAAAACCGCTTTCACCGCCGCACGTAACAATCGTGTTGCTATGCCTCGTTTTGAACGATTCTGGGAAGAAAACAAACCATTAATGTTTGAAGCAAACGAGGCGGCAAAAAAATGGGTGCGGTATGCGGAATTCCGTGAAGATCCGTTACTGAACCCGCTTGGCACACCATCAGGCAAAATTGAGATTTACTCTGATGTTGTGGCGAAGATGAATTATGATGATTGTAAAGGTCATCCGAGTTGGATGGAACCGGAAGAATTTGCCGGTAATAGCACGGAAGAATATCCGCTTGCTTTAGTGACGCCTCATGCCTACTATCGTTTACATAGTCAATTGGCCCATACTTCATTGCGCCAAAAATATGCGGTTAATGATCGTGAACCGGTATTGATTCACCCTGAAGACGCCAAACCACGCGGTATCGTTGATGGAGATATTGTTCGTATCCACAATATTCGCGGTCAGGTGTTAGCGGGAGCAGTTGTTACCGAAGGGATTATTAAAGGCACACTCGGATTACATGAGGGGGCATGGTATGATCCTCTCGATCTGGGTGAAAGTGAAAAACCGCTGTGTAAAAATGGCAGTCCAAATGTGCTTACCCGTGATGAAGGCACATCTAAATTAGCGCAAGGTAATTCACCGAATACTTGTATTGTACAAGTAGAAAAATATACGGGAGTAGTACCGGAAGTGACGGTGTTTAAACAGCCTAAATATTCTGTATAAAATCTCGTTTTGGAATCGTTGAAAGTGCGGTCAATTCTGGCCGCACTTTTTCTTAAGAAAGAATAAAGATCTTTTATCCCTTAGTATTAAAAACGGAAAATTAGAGTAACAAGGTATTTTTTAATACTTGCGCAATGCCGTCCTCATTGTTTGATGTAGTAACCTGTTTGGCTTGTCGTTTGACTTCTTGTTCGGCATTACCCATTGCAACACCTAAACCGACCGCACTTAGCATACTGATGTCATTATGATTATCGCCAAAAGCAATCACTTCCTGCGGATCAATATTCCACTCTTTTAATAAAGCCAGTAATCTACTGCCTTTAGTATTGCCGACATTGGCAATATCCACACGATCAACCCAAGACCATTCGCAACTGAATTGTGAGATCGGCAGTTCGCGAACAACATTGTTCATAATTTCTTTGTTTTCAGCGCTGATGACACATTTCCAAATCGGGTGGTGATGGTCAATGACCTCTTGAATACTGTCCACTTTGCGTACATCGGGGCGAACTTCCGGCAGGCAACTTTCCACCCATTTTAGAAATTTTTCCATATGGGGATTAAGTTGGGCATAGTTCATTGAATCCCGCGAATACATTAAAAGATGACAATAGTGTTTTTGCGCAATATCGAAAATGGATTGTGCCTGTTGTTTGGAAAGCGGGTTAGCAAATGGCGTGGTATCTGTGGCAACATCATAAACATAAGTGCCGTTACAGCAAATGATTGGTGTGTCTAGTCCCAATTCACGATAGTAGGGTTTAACCGCCGTGTGGTGTCTGCCGGTAACCAGAAGAATTTTAATCCCTTTATCCATTGCCGCTTGAATGGCGGATTTACTTTCCGGCAGAATATTGCCCTGTGCATTTAATAATGTGCCGTCAAGATCAAATGCAACGACTTTGTAATTCATTTTTATTCCTCTTAGATAAAAAACGGCGGTTAAAAAACCGCCTTATTGATTAGCAAATTATTGCCCGTAATACGCATTTTTACCGTGTTTACGGAGATAATGTTTATCCAATAATTCTTGTTGCATAGAGCCTAAACTTGGTCTTAATACTTTACTAAACAGATTCATATAAGCCAATTCTTCTAACACAACCGCATTATGCACTGCATTATCCGCATCCGTTCCCCAGACAAAAGGCCCGTGTGAATTGACTAATACTGCCGGTACTTGATTCGGATCGATATTGCGTTTTTGGAACGTTTCGACAATCACTTTGCCGGTTTCTAATTCGTATTCGCCTTGAATTTCCGTCGGTGTCATTCTACGGGTACAAGGAATTGTGCCGTAAAAATAATCGGCGTGGGTTGTGCCTAATGCCAATAAATCTTCTCCGGCTTGCGCCCAAGTGGTTGCGTGGCGGGAGTGAGTATGCACAATGCCGCCGATCTCTTTAAATTGACGATATAGTTCAAGGTGGGTCGGCGTATCGGAAGACGGTTTTTTATTGCCTTCAACCACTTTTCCGCTAAATAAATCAACGACAACCATATCCTCTGCGGTCATGACCTCATAATCAACCCCTGACGGTTTAATGACAACAAGATTAGAAGTGCGGTCAATTTCACTCACGTTTCCCCAAGTAAAAGTAACAAGATTGTGTTTTGGTAACGCTAAATTGGCTTTTAATACTTTCTCTTTTAATGCTTCTAACATTGGAAGCCTCCTTCTTTCATTTTTTGTTCGATCCAACGGCGTGCGTTAATAATTTCTGCAATCGGCTCATCTGCTTTTTCCGTCCACATTTCAATTAAAAATGCGCCGCGGTAGTTCAATTCAGCAAGGGTTTTAAAGCAAGCAACAAAATCAACGCAACCGTCACCAAACGGCACATCACGGAACTGTCCTTGGCAAGTTTCAGTGACTTTATAGGTGTCTTTTAAATGAATGGCGGAAATCTTATCCATACCGAGTTTTAATTCTTCGGCAACGTTATCATTCCACGCAGAAAGATTGCCTAAATCGGGATAAACGGTAAACCAAGGCGATTTAATGATCTCATCCCATTTTTTCCAACGGGAAATGGAACTCATAAATTGGGTATCCATAATTTCTACCGCAAGGGTCACTTGATTACTGGCGGCTAATTCCACCGCCCATTCTAAACCTTGTTGAAAACGTGCGATAGTGCCTTTGTCTTGTTCTTCATAATAGACATCATAGCCCGCCAGTTGAATGGTACGAATGCCGGTATCAACAGCGAATTGAATCGCTTTTTCCATAATTTCATAGGCTTTTTGACGAATGGTTTCATCACGGCTACCAAAAGGGAAACGACGATGTCCAGAAAGACACATTGAGGGAATAGTGACCCCCGTATTCACAACAGCTTTTACTAATTGCAACCGCTCTTTTTTGCTCCAATCCAGACGAGCCAAACGTTCGTCCGTTTCATCAATAGACATTTCAACAAAATCAAAGCCGCAGACTTTAGCAATAGACAAGCGATCTTGCCAACTGATGTTTTTAGGCAGTGCTTTTTCATAGATGCCGAGTTTATGTTTTCTCACCGAACACTCCTGTCAGTAGTTGAGTATAAATAATATGTCCTATTCTAATATACGAACACAGTGAATAGTTATCTTTATTTGTAAACCTTTACTTTAATTAGCTTAAACCAGCATTATTGATAAACCTTTCTCTTGTAATGATTGAATAAGATCAGGTTCTGCATTTTTACCGGTAATTAACAAATCAATATCTTGCAATTTAGTGAATAACATACCGACTTGCTGCCCTAATTTAGTACTATCCAGTAATACCACATACTTACCTGCCCTTGCAGATAGTCGCTGCTCCGAATTAGCAATAATCATATCGGTTTTATACAATCCCTCAGTGGTAAACCCTTTTCCGCTGGTAAACATAATATTGGCGGCATAAGGGCTTTCATTTTGATTAAGAGAAAGGGTTATTGCTTTATTTCGGTTATATTGCCCCCCCATAATCACAATATCTTCGTGATTGTTTTCAATCAGTTTATTGGCAAGCGGAATGAAGTTTGTGATGATCTGCAATTTTCTTCCGCATAAATGATCCCCCAACATTTGCATTGTTGAACCGCAGGTTAAAATAACCGAATCGCCTTCTTGGCATAATTGACTAGCCGCCTGAGCAATACGTTGCTTTTCATCAATATTATTGATTACAGCACTATTATATTGATAATCTATTGGAGAGAACTGTATCGACTCGGCACCATTACGCACTTTCTTTAATCGACCTTGTTGGGCTAATTTATTGATATCCCGCCTTGCTGTTGCAGGTGAAATCTCAAGTTGTTCAACAATTTCTGTTGTAGAAAGTGCCTTTTTCTCAAGTAACAATTGTAAAAGCCGTCTATGACGGTAATTTTCGTTCATTATATTTTCCTTGCTATTTCTCTGATGCGAATAATGAACAAAAAATTAGCCACCTTCAAGCAAAAGGTGGCTTTTTTTGCTATAACATTGATTTAAATTGGATATTAGGTTCGTGTTCAAAGCAGTCATCAAAACCACGAGGGTGATGGTACTCAATTAAATCTTTATCACGCGGATAAACATATTTACCACCCACTTCCCAAATAAACGGATGGAATTTATATTGCAAACGTTCTTTACGCATTTTCCACAACTGAATAATTTCATCGGTACTTGCCATAAAGTTTGTCCAAATATCGTGATGAACCGGAATAATCACTTTACAACGCAGACTTTCCGCCATACGCAATAAATCGACAGAAGTCATCTTATCAGCGATACCGACCGGATTTTCACCATAATTATTTAACGCAACATCAATATCAAATTGTTTACCGTGTTTGGCAAATTGAATAGAGAAATGAGAATCCGCACCGTGGTAAATATTACCGCCCGGCGTTTTAAACACATAGTTCACCGCTTTGCGCCCCATTTCTTCATCGGACGGGCAAAGACCGGCTAATTCACCGCCTCGCTCCTCCGCCCCTTCAACCGGTAACGTCACCAAACAAGTACGGTCAAAAGAATCAAGAGCGTGGATTTCCACATCTTTTAATTTCACCACATCGCCCGGTTTCACAATAATAATACGCTCTTCCGGTACGCCCCATTTTTTCCATAGTTCTGCGCAATGCCAAGGACCGACAAATTTCACGTGATCTAGTTTCGGATTATTAACAATCGCCGCCGCCACATTCACATCAATATGATCGCTATGGTAGTGAGAAGCAAGAATAAAATCCACTTCATTAATCGCAAACGGATCCAACACCATCGGTGCGGCACGCAAGTTAGGTTGTAATTTACGCACTCCCGCCATATTCGCCATTTGGTGACCGCGCACCATATCTTTTACTTTTTTGGTGCTTTTTCCACGACCGCACCATAAATCCATACAGAGATTCGCTCCGCCTGGGGTTTTGATCCAAACACCTACGCAACCCAACCACCACATCGCAAAATTGCCTTCCGGCACAACCTCTTGTTCAATTTCTTCATTTAACCAAGTACCCCATTCAGGAAAAGTAGAAAGAATCCAACTTTCACGCGTGATTTCTTGAATTTTGCTCATTTTTAACTCCTTACGGTCATCCAAATAATAAAACAATCATAATAAATCATAACAAATCATTTATTTTTGTAAAATACTTTTTATAAATTTCATGATCCAAATCTAAATTTCCCCTTTACTTTCCGTAAAGAAACAGATTAATCCTATAACCTGTTGGTTTTTTACTATTTTTAACGCAAAAAAGCGAAAAAACCTCACAATTCACATCATAAAAAATAAAATGTGATATTGCTCACAATTCTTCAAAATTAATCTTTTTTATTCATCAATAATTGATATTATTTGAAAGATTTCTTTTTCGACACTCTTCGGAACGGACTCAAACATTAAGTTTTTCCCATTTTAAACAATGTCAACAGAGGTTCTGTTATGGAAACATTATTAGATTTATTTATCGTCTTTAGAGATCAGGTGCTGAATAAAGCACCGTTACTCTTAGGTATCGTGGCCTGTATCGGTTACATTCTTTTACGCAAAGACACCACGACCGTGATTAAAGGGACGATAAAAACAATTGTCGGCTTTATGTTAGTCCAAGTGGGCGCCGGCGAATTAGTCAAAGGTTTCAAACCGATTATTACCAAATTATCCGAATATCACGGCTTAACCGGCGCGGTGATCGATCCTTACACCAGTATGCAAGCAACCATTGAAACCATGGCGGATAACTACGCATGGGTTGGTTACGCGGTGTTATTAGCCTTAGCGCTAAACATTTTGCTTGTGGTATTCAGACGCTTTACCGGTATTCGCACCATTATGCTGACCGGACATATTATGTTCCAACAGGCGGGATTGGTTGCCGTATTCTATATGCTGATCGGCGCGTCAATGATGGAAACCATCATTTATACCGCCATCATTATGGCACTATACTGGGGAATTTCATCCAACATTATGTATAAACCGACTCAAGCCGTCACAGGCGGAGCCGGTTTTTCTATCGGACATCAACAGCAAATTGCCTCTTGGATCGCCGTAAAGCTCGCACCAAAACTCGGTAATAAAGACGACAGCGTTGACAATATGAAATTACCGAAATGGTTACATATTTTCCACGACAGTATCTCTGCCACCGTATTGGTGATGACCGTCTTCTTCGGCATTATCCTGCTCTCTTTCGGGTTGGATAACCTACAAACCATGGCGGGCAAAACCCACTGGTCAATCTATATTTTTGAAACCGGATTAAAATTTGCCGTTGCAATTCAAGTGATTGTTATCGGAGTGCGGATGTTCGTTGCTGAATTGTCCGAAGCCTTTAAAGGTATCTCCGAACGCGTGATTCCTAATGCAGTGCTGGCGATTGACTGTGCAGCAATTTACGCTTTCTCACCAAATGCCATGGTATTCGGTTTTATGTGGGGGGCAATCGGTCAATTCGTTGCGGTCGGTCTATTACTTGGCTTTGATGCTTCCGTATTAATCATTCCGGGCTTTATTCCAATGTTCTTCTCCAATGCAACCATCGGCGTATTTGCTAACCACTTCGGCGGCTGGCGTGCGGTGATGAAAATCTGCTTTGTCATGGGGATCATTGAAGTATTAGGTTCGGCGTGGGTGATTCACCTATTGGCAACCCAAGGTGCAACCTTTAATGGCTGGATGGGTATGGCAGACTGGGCATTATTCTTCCCGCCGGTATTACAGGGTATCGTCAGCGTACCGTTCTTCTTCTTTGTTATCTTAGCTGCTGCCTTTGTTTATATGGCATTTGCTGCGAAAAAATTACGCGCAGCGGAAGCTGCTGCAGCGGCTGCGGGTAAAACCCTTGAACAAATGGACGGCTATGGTGCGGAAGAAAGCGAACAAGAATCGGTTGTTGCTCAAGAACATTCACCGCAAAGTGCGGTCAAAAATGACGATGTTTCCGATGATGCGACAAAACCGGTGCGTATTCTCGCCGTCTGCGGTTCGGGTCAAGGTTCTTCAATGATGATGAAAATGAAGATCAAAGGTTATTTGGATAAACGCGGTATTCCTAACATTATGGATTCCTGTGCCGTAACCGACTATAAAGGCAAACTGGACAGCACGGATATTATTGTTTCGTCAAAACATTTAGCCGGTGAAATTCAAGTCGGTGAAGGGAAATACGTGTTGGGCGTACAAAATATGCTAAATCCAAATTCCTTTGGTGACGAATTAATCGAACTCATCAACAAATTTCAAAACAGCAAATAAGGCTTAATAAAAGTGCGGTCGGTTTTCAACGAGAATTAACCGCACAACTTCACACTACATAGTTTAAGGATCTCAGTATGTTAAAAGAATCTCTTATCGCCAACAATTCAATCAAACTCAACCAAACCGCAGCAGATTGGAAAGCCGCGATTAAAATCGGTACGGATTTATTAGAGGCATCGGGCGCAATAGAACCGCGTTATTACGATACCATTATCAGCAATATCGAAAAAATGGGGCCTTATATTATTTTAGCGCCGGGGCTTGCTATGCCACACGCCCGTCCGGAAGAAGGGGTGATTAAAACAGCGTTCGCTTTAGTCACCTTAAAAGAACCGATTTATTTCGACGGAGAAGACGATCCGGTATATGTGTTAATTACCCTTGCCGGCAGTGATTCCGATCAGCATATGCAAGGTTTAATGGAAATTACTCAAGTTCTTGATGATCCTGATAGTGATGACGGCGTGGATTTAAACCGTTTCCGTCACTGTAATAATGCTGATGAAGTTTATGCGGCGATTGATAAAGCGCTAAACGGTTAATCTAACCCAATTCAAAAAGTGCGGTCAAAATTAACCGCACTTCCCCCCCTTTCAAATTAACAGAAGGAATAAATATGTCTAAACCATTACTACAAATCGCCCTCGACTCCCTTTCTTTGGAAAAAGCCGTCGCCGATGCCAAACAAGCGGAAAATTTAGTGGAAATTATTGAAGTTGGCACCATCTTAGCCTGCGCTGAAGGAATGAAAGCCGTCAGCACCTTACGGGCTTTACACCCAAATCATATTATTGTGTGTGATTTAAAAACCACCGACGGCGGTGCAATCTTAGCGAAAATGGCATTTGAAGCCGGCGCCGACTGGCTAACCGTCTCCGCTGCCGCCCACCCTGCAACCAAAGCCGCCTGTAAAAAAGTGGCGGACGAATTTAATGCCGCTCACCCTGAGTTAAAAGTCAAAAAAGAGATTCAAATCGAAATCTACGGCAACTGGACGGTAGAAAAAGACGCCAAAGAATGGGTTGAATTAGGGGTAAAACAGGCAATTTATCATCGTTCCCGCGATGCGGAATTAGCCGGTAAAGGCTGGACGCCGGAAGATGTGGAATTAATGAAAAAATTATCCGATCTCGGGCTTGAATTATCCATTACCGGCGGCATTGTGCCGGAAGATATTCACCTGTTCAAAGAAATTAAAAATGCAAAAGCCTTTATTGCAGGTCGGGCATTAGTCGGCGAAAAAGGCAAAGCAACCGCAGAAGCCATTCGGGCTGAAATTGACAAATATTGGGCATAATTAATCGCTTAAACAAAAATCCAACGGAAAAATTAACCGCACTTTTAATTAAACAAAAAGTGCGGTTGTTTTTAGAATTAATTTGTACCACCCACGGTGATTTCATCAATCTTCAATGCCGGTTGACCTACGCCAACCGGTACACTTTGTCCGTCTTTACCACAAACACCAATGCCTAAATCTAACTCGGTTTGATCTGCCACCATCGAAATTTTTTGCATCACCTCAATACCGCTACCAATTAGCGTTGCGCCTTTTACCGGCTTAGTGATTTTCCCCTTTTCAATCAGATAGGCTTCAGAGGTAGAAAACACAAATTTACCTGAAGTGATGTCCACTTGCCCACCACCAAAGTGCGGGGCATAAACGCCGTGATCTACAGAAGCGATTAGATCCTCAAATTGACTCTGCCCCGCCAGCATATAAGTGTTTGTCATACGTGGCATCGGTAAATGCGCATAAGATTCTCGACGGCCATTACCCGTAGGCTTCACGCCCATTAAACGGGCATTCATTTTATCTTGCATATAGCCCTGCAAAATGCCGTCTTTAATGAGTACATTGCATTGACTTGGTACACCTTCATCATCAATGGTGAGAGAACCACGGCGGTGAGCAATCGTGCCGTCATCAACAATCGTACAAAGTGGAGAGGTGACTAATTCACCAATTTTCCCTGTAAATAGAGAACTTTCTTTACGATTAAAATCGCCTTCCAAACCATGCCCTACTGCTTCGTGCAATAGCACACCCGGCCACCCTGCGCCTAACACAACCGGCATAAGTCCTGCCGGTGCCGCCACAGCACTTAAATTAACCAAGGCTTGACGAACCGCTTCTTTCGCAAAATTGATGGCTCGAATATCACCATCGACCGTTTCAAAGAACCAATCCAATCCAAAACGTCCACCGGAACCACAACTTCCCCGCTCACGTTTTCCATTTTCTTCCACTAATACAGAAATTGACAAACGGACAAGCGGCCGAATATCGGCGGCTAATGTGCCATCTGTTGCCATCACCAATACTTCTTCATAAACCACACTTAAACCGGCAGAAACTCGGGTGACACGCGGATCTTCCGCTCGAGCAGTACGATCAACTAAATGTAATAATTCAATTTTCTTTTCTTTAGAAAGGCTTTCTAACGGATTAATGGAAGCATAACGCATAATCGGATTTACGGCATTAAGTGCATTTGGCACAATAATGTTGCCTTGCTGACGTTGCGCAATGCCCTTCACTGCATTGGCACATTGTTGCAGTGAAGCAAGGTTAATTTGATCCGAGTAAGCAAAACCGGTTTTTTCACCGGATACCGCACGAACCCCTACGCCACGATCAATGTGAAAACCACCCTCTTTAATAATCCCATCTTCCAATACCCAATTTTCATCTTGGCTAAGCTGAAAATATAAATCCGCATAATCAATATTGCGGTGCGACATTAGATCAAAAATATTTAATAATTCTTTGGTGGATAAATGACTTGGAGTCAATAAACTTTCCGAAACCTGTTTTAACATATTCTTCTCCGTAAATAGACGAGATCTATAAAATAAAACTTAGCTAAAAAGTGCGGTCAAAAAACAGCAAGTTTTTGTGAAATAAGAAATTGCTTATAAATGTTCTAAACCAAATTGATATAAGGCATTTTTCTTGTAACCATATAATTCCGCTACAATTGCCGCCGCTTTTTTAAGAGGCAGTTCTTGGGTAATCAAGGTTAAGGCTTTAATCGCTTGAGGAGAAAATTCCCCCTCATTTTCTCGCTTAGGTTGACCTTCTACAATCAACACCATTTCCCCCTTAGTTCGGTTTGGATCTTCGGCTAACCATTGCCGTAAACTGTTCACAGTATCGCCTGCGATAGTTTCCCACGTTTTAGTGAGCTCACGCGCCAACAAGACATAACGCTCTTCACCGAGCACTTCTTGCATATCTGCAAGGGTATCTAAAATACGATGGGTAGATTCATAAAAGATTAAAGTGCGGTCTTCTTCCGCTACGTTTTCTAATCTATCCTTACGCGCTTTACTTTTCGCCGGTAAAAAACCCTCGAAGCAAAAACGATCCGAGGCTATACCTGAAGCACAAAGTGCCGTAATTGCCGCACAAGCTCCCGGCAAAGGCACTACACGGATCCCCGCTTCGCGGCATTGACGCACTAAATGAAAACCGGGATCGCTAATTAAAGGCGTTCCGGCATCGGATATTAATGCAATATTCCCCCCTTGTTTCAGTTTTTCTACCAAAACAGCGGCTTTTTCTTGCTCGTTATGATCATGCAACGCGAAAAATGGTTTCTTAATACCATAGTGACTGAGCAATAAACCGCTGTGGCGTGTATCTTCTGCCGCAATTAAATCCACTTGGGAAAAGGTTTCCAAAGCACGTTGAGTAATATCTTGCAGATTACCAATCGGTGTTGCCACAATATATAAAATTCCGGTTACATTATTCATTTTGTTTGCTTTTAAGGTTTGAGATAAGTAAGATCACACCATTATTGACTCATTTATAATGGAGCAAAAGCGAATATGTCTATTCTATTACAAGGCGCAGGTTTTAAAAAACGTTTAATGCCAATTTTATTATCCGTCGCATTGGCCGGCTGTTCCAATTTGTTTGGCAGCAGCTTTACTGAAATGCTTCAACGCGATGCCAACGCCAGTTCTGAATTTTATATGAACAAATTAGAACAAACTCAGAATGTTGAAGATAAAGAAACCTATAAATTACTCGCTGCGCGTGCATTAATTGCAGAGAACAAGATTGCACAATCCGAGGCGATATTATCTGAGTTAGGCGAATTAAACGAGGCACAACAACTTGACCGTTCGTTAATTGCAGCCCGTCTTTCAGCCGCTAAAGGAGCAAATGAAGTGGCTGAAAATCAATTACGTTTAATTGATCTCAAAAAACTCAGCCTTTCTCAGAAATCACGGTATTATGAAACACAAGCCAGCATTGCAGAAAATCGTAAAGATGTGATTGAAGCGGTAAAAGCACGCATCAAAATGGATGAAAATCTCACTGATGTACAACGTCGCCAAAGCAACGTGGATAAAACTTGGGCGTTATTACGTTCGGCAAATACAGGCATGATCAACAATGCACCAGATGACAACAATGTAGCATTAGGTGGTTGGCTTACCTTAATTAAGGCGTATAACGATAATATTCGTCAGCCCGTACAACTAAGCCAAGCCTTACAAAACTGGAAAAATGCTTATCCAAATCACGCGGCAGCCACCCTTTTTCCAAAAGAATTGCAAAGTTTGTTAAATTTCCAACAAACCAATCTTGCACAAATCGGTTTAGTTTTACCGATCAGCGGTGATGGTCAAATATTAGGCAATACTATTCTATCCGGTTTTAACGATGCGAAAGGAAATTCCACTATTCCGGTGCAAATTTTTGATTCTGCAATCTATTCAATCGACGAAATCACTGCACAGGCAAAAGAAGCCGGTGTTAAAGCCTTAGTTGGTCCGCTTTTAAAACAAAATGTCGAATCAATCATTAACAACCCTGCATCAGTACAAGGTATGGATGTATTGGCATTAAACGCAACGCCAAATGCCCGTGCAATTAATCAAATGTGTTACTACGGTTTATCGCCGGAAGATGAAGCAGAATCAGCTGCAACAAAAATGTGGAATGATGGTGTACGTAACCCTGTTGTTGCCATGCCACAAAATGAATTAGGTCAGCGCGTGGGCAATGCCTTTAATGTTCGTTGGCAGCAATTGGCTTCAACGGATGCCAATATTCGCTACTATAATTTACCGGCCGATGTGCCTTATTTCTTGCAAGAAAATGCGTCAAATTCAACCGCACTTTATGCCGTTGCATCACCTGATGAATTGGCAGAAATTAAAGGTTATCTTGCCAATAGTGCGCCAAATTTAAAAATCTACGCAAGTTCACGCTCTAACTCAGCAAGCAATTCTACTGAATATGTAACACAAATGAACGGTGTACAATTTAGCGATATTCCGTTCTTCAAAGAAACTACATCCGCACAATATCAAAAAGTGGCGGGCTCAACCGGCGGTGAATATCAGCTAATGCGTTTATATGCAATGGGTGCGGATGCTTGGTTATTAATTAATCATTTTAATGAATTACGCCAAGTACCGGGCTATCAGTTAAGCGGCTTAACCGGCGTGTTAAGTTCCGGACCGAATTGTAATGTCGAGCGTGATATGACTTGGTTCCAATACCAAGACGGTAATGTAATACCGGTAGCCAACTAACTATGTTTTCGCTAAAACGCCAACAAGGAGCGGGCTTTGAGCATCAAGCCCGCCTTTTTTTGGAATCAAAAGGATTGCATTTTATTGCGGCAAATCAATATTTCAAATGCGGCGAATTAGATCTCATTATGCAAGATGGGAAAACTATCGTATTTGTGGAAGTTCGCCAACGTTCAAATGCACGTTTTGGTTCTGCTATTGATAGCGTAGATTGGTATAAGCAACAGAAATGGCTTGATGCGGCAAATCTCTGGCTTGCAAAACAGAATCTCAGTTTAGAAGATGCCGACTGTCGTTTTGATCTCATCGCTTTCGGTAAGAATGTGCAAGATATTCAATGGATTCCTAATTTTCTCGACTAATTTTATTTTCAATTATGTTACAAAAAGTTAAAGACATTTATAGCGAAAGCATCCAAATTCAAATTTCCGCCTCCAGTTTACTCACGGAAAATATTGCCAATGCAACCCAAAAGGTGATTCAATGCTTACTTGGCGGCAACAAAGTCATTGCTTGTGGCATCTCACGCTCTTATGCCAATGCACAATTTTTGGTTTCCAATTTGCTTAATCGCTATGATATTGAGCGCCCAAGCTTTCCTTCGGCACTACTCAGTCTAGAAAGTGCGGTCGGTTCTTCCTTAGTTTTTGATCATTCAGCGGAAAATCTCTATCAACATCAATTTAATGCAATAGCAAAACCCGGAGATTTACTTATTGCGTTTGCTCCGCTTGGTGTGGAAAAAGCCGTACTCAATACCATTGCCAATGCGGTAAGCAAAGAAATTAGTGTGATTGCTTTAACCGGTTCAAATAATGATGCCATTCAAGGCTTATTAGCAGAACAAGATTTGGAAATTTCCATTCCTACCAACAAAGAAAGCCGTATTTTGGAAAATCATTTATTTGTGATCAATGCTGTTTGTGAGCTGATTGATCACACATTATTTCCAAGAGTTTGATAGAATGTTCATTATTCTAGGATCTGAGATCCTAAACTATTTCACTATTTATTTGACTAACTAATTGATTCATTTAAATAAAGGAGAGAGAAATGAAACTAACCCCAGTTAAAAAATTGGCATTTATTCTAAGTACTTCCATTCTGCTCCAAGGCTGTGTCGCCGCAGTACTTGGCGGAGCCGCAGCAGGAACAAAAGTTGCAACGGACCCACGCACAATGGGTACACAAGTCGATGATGAGACTCTTGAATTTAAGGTAGAAAATGCCTTAGATAAAGATGAACAAATTAAATCCGAAGCGCGTGTGAATGCCGTGTCTTACAGTGCTCGTGTATTACTAATCGGTCAAGTACCAAGTGAAAATACTAAGGAAACCGCAACTAGTCTGGCAAAAGGCGTGGATGGTGTAGCCGATGTCTATAATGAATTACGCGTGAACCCTAAAATTACTATCGGACAAATCAGCAAAGATAGTTGGATCACCACACAAGTGAAATCCAAGATGTTAGTGGATGATAGAGTGAAATCAACGGATGTGAAAGTCATCACTGAAAATGGCGAAGTGTTCTTACTAGGTAATGTAACACAAGCCCAAGCAGATGCCGCCGCTGAGATTGCCAGCAAAATTAGTGGGGTACAAAAAGTGGTTAAAGTATTTAAATACTTGAATTAATTTTCCCCCTAAAACTTATTTTTTCTATAAAAGTGCGGTCGAAAACAATGCGATTTTCGACCGCACTTTTTTGTTTTTTTCAAGCAAAAATTCTCATATTTACAATTCTCGGAAAAGTATTTGTTTTTTAATAACAAATTTTTTGTCAATCATTTTGATAAAAAATTTATCACTTGATCTGACCAAAAAAACACATTATCTTGTGCAACATTATTTTATAAACACTATATATTGTGTTACAAAAATATCATAACAATAACAGGGCTCGTACTTATGAACAAAAGTTTAAAGGTCACTAAGCGTGATGGTTCGCAGGAACAAATCAATCTCGATAAAATCCACCGTGTCATTACTTGGGCGGCAGAAGGATTAGAAAATGTTTCCGTTTCTCAAGTAGAATTGCGTTCGCATATCCAATTTTACGAAGGGATTCGTACTTCCGATATTCACGAAACCATTATCAAAGCCGCAGCAGATTTAATCAGTAAAGATACTCCTGATTATCAATATCTTGCTGCTCGTTTAGCGATTTTCCATTTGCGTAAAAAGGCTTATGGTCATTTCGACCCACCTCGTTTATATGATCACGTCAAAAAACTCGTACGTATGGGTAAATATGATCATGCCCTTTTAGACGATTACACCCGTGAAGAATGGGATGAAATGGACGGTTTTATCGACCACTGGCGTGATATGACCTTTTCTTATGCTGCCGTCAAACAACTGGAAGGCAAATATTTAGTGCAAAACCGTGTAACCGGTGAGATTTACGAATCTGCACAGTTTCTTTATTTGTTGGTTGCAGCGAGTTTATTTTCAAAATATCCGCAGGAAACCCGCTTGGATTATATCAAGCGTTTTTACGATGCTACCTCCACCTTCAAAATTTCCTTGCCAACACCTATTATGGCTGGTGTGCGCACCCCAACCCGTCAATTCAGTTCTTGTGTTTTAATTGAATGTGGCGACAGTTTGGATTCGATCAATGCCACGGCTTCCGCCATTGTGAAATATGTTTCCCAACGTGCGGGAATTGGCGTAAACGCCGGTGCAATTCGTGCCTTAGGCAGTGAAATTCGTGGCGGTGAAGCTTTCCATACAGGTTGTATTCCGTTCTATAAATACTTCCAAACAGCGGTGAAATCCTGTTCACAAGGTGGCGTGCGTGGCGGGGCGGCAACGGTTTACTATCCGTTATGGCATTTAGAAGCCGAAAGCCTGCTAGTGTTAAAAAATAACCGTGGTGTGGAAGACAACCGTGTTCGTCACATGGACTACGGCGTGCAATTAAATAAATTAATGTATCAACGCTTAATTAAAGGCGGTGATATTACCTTGTTCAGTCCTTCCGATGTACCGGGACTTTACGAAGCTTTTTTTGCCGATCAAGATAGATTTGAAGAGCTTTATGTCAAATATGAGCAAGCTCCGAATATCCGTAAACGCACAGTCAAAGCAGTAGAAATTTTCTCTCTATTAATGCAAGAACGCGCATCAACCGGTCGTATCTATATTCAAAATGTGGATCACTGTAATACCCACTCGCCGTTTGATCCGCAACTGGCTCCGGTACGCCAATCTAACTTATGCTTAGAAATTGCGTTGCCAACCAAACCGTTAAATCATATTCATGATGAAAATGGGGAAATTGCGCTTTGTACCCTTTCCGCATTTAACTTAGGCAAAATTGAAAATCTTGATGAATTGGAAGAATTAGCGAATCTTGCCGTTCGTGCATTAGATGCCCTATTGGGTTATCAGGACTACCCTGTTGCCGCGGCAAAACGCAGTTCTCTTGCCCGCCGTTCTTTAGGGATTGGCGTGATTAACTATGCTTATTACTTGGCGAAAAACGGGGTACGTTATTCTGATGGCAGTGCGAATGATTTAACTCACCGCACTTTTGAAGCGATTCAATATTATTTATTGAAAGCCTCAATGAATTTAGCCAAAGAACAAGGTGCCTGCGAATATTTCAATCAAACCACCTATTCACAAGGTATTTTACCGATTGATACCTATAAAAAAGATTTGGATTCGCTCACACAAGAACCATTGCACTACGATTGGGAAAGTTTGCGCAAAGATATTCAAGAATTCGGTTTACGTAACTCGACCCTCACCGCACTAATGCCGTCAGAAACGTCATCACAGATTTCTAACGCAACCAATGGTATTGAACCGCCACGCGGCCATATCAGTGTGAAAGCCTCAAAAGACGGTATCTTAAAACAAGTGGTGCCGGATTACGAAAACTTAAGCGACAATTACGAATTGCTGTGGGATATCCCAAACAATGACGGCTATCTCCACTTAGTCGGCATTATGCAAAAATTCGTGGATCAAGCGATTTCCGCTAACACTAACTACGATCCAAAACGTTTTGAAGACGGTAAAGTCCCAATGAAAGTGCTATTAAAAGACTTATTAACCGCTTACAAATATGGCTTAAAAACCCTTTACTACCAAAACACCCGCGACGGCGCCGAAGATGCCCAAGAAGATCTTGATGACGGCTGCGCTGGTGGGGCTTGTAAAATCTAATTAATCAAACCTTTAAAAGTGCGGTTAAAATCGACCGCACTTTTTTAAAAAACAGAGGAAACCCAAATGGCATACACCACTTTCTCACAAACTAAAAACGACCAATTAAAAGAGCCGATGTTCTTTGGTCAGAATGTCAACGTTGCTCGTTACGATCAACAAAAATATGAGACTTTTGAAAAGCTCATTGAAAAACAACTTTCTTTCTTCTGGCGTCCGGAAGAAGTGGATGTGTCACAGGATCGTATTGATTATGCGGCTTTACCGGAACATGAAAAACATATTTTCATCAGTAACTTAAAATATCAGACCTTATTGGATTCTATTCAAGGTCGCAGCCCGAACGTGGCACTGTTACCGTTGGTATCCATTCCTGAATTGGAAACTTGGATTGAAACTTGGACGTTCTCTGAAACCATTCACAGCCGTTCCTACACCCATATTATTCGTAATATTGTGAACGATCCGTCTATCGTTTTTGATGACATCGTTACCAACGAAGAAATTATCAAACGTGCGCGCGATATTTCTTCTTACTACGATGATTTAATCCGTGATAGCCAACTTTATGGCTTGTACGGCGAAGGCAGTTACACAGTGGACGGCAAAGAATGTGTCGTCACCTTGCGCAACCTCAAAAGACAACTTTATCTTTGCCTAATGAGTGTGAACGCCCTTGAGGCGATTCGTTTCTATGTGTCTTTTGCTTGCTCTTTCGCTTTTGCGGAGCGCCAATTAATGGAAGGTAACGCAAAAATCATTAAATTTATCGCCCGTGATGAAGCCTTACATTTAACTGGTACACAGCATATTTTAAACATTATGGCAGCGGGTCAGGACGACCCTGAAATGGCAGAAATTGCCGAAGAATGTAAACAAGAAGCCTATGATTTATTCCTCGCTGCGGCAGAACAGGAAAAAGAATGGGCGGATTATTTGTTTAAAGACGGTTCAATGATTGGTTTAAACAAAGATATTTTGGTGCAATATGTGGAATATATCACCAACATTCGTATGCAAGCCGTTGGTTTACCGTTGCCGTTCCAAGCGCGTTCTAACCCTATCCCTTGGATTAACGCTTGGTTGGTTTCCGATAACGTGCAAGTGGCACCACAAGAAGTGGAAGTGAGTTCTTATCTTGTGGGACAAATTGACTCAAAAGTCGATACCAACGATTTCGGCGATTTTGATCTTTAATTGCACTGAACACAATTTTAGGTTTATTTAGTCGATAAAAGAGCTGGCTTTGCCGGCTCTTTTTTATATTCCCAATTAATCTTATGTTCTACCTGATAAGAATCCAAAAATACTCAAATAATCCCTCTTCAATTATTTACTATTAATAAATAATCTTTTAATAAAAACCATATTTTTCTTTTTTCAGGAAAGTGTAATATATGCCACATCAACGCACAGCGTGTGCAACTCATTTTTAAAAAGTTAAGGAATATTTATGAAAACTGTATTTCATTCTGCAAATTCTCGTGGCAATGCGGATCACGGTTGGTTAAAAAGTCGTCATACTTTTAGTTTTGCAAACTACTATGATCCTGACCGCATTCATTTTGGGGCATTACGGGTGATTAACGATGACTTCGTTGAAGGTGGTCGTGGCTTTGTTACACATCCACACGATAATATGGAGATCATTTCCATTCCGTTAAGTGGTGATTTAGCACATCGTGACAGTATGGGAAACGGCAGTGTGATTCGCCATGGCGATATTCAGGTGATGTCAGCAGGTACAGGAATTACCCATAGTGAAATGAATCCGAACGCGGATACGCCGGTGAAATTTTTACAAATTTGGGTCTTCCCAAACAAACGCAATGTTGAGCCTCGTTATCAACAAATTAGCCTTGCGGAAGACGCAAAACCAAATGATTTCCAACAAATTCTTTCGCCAAATGCAAACGATGAAGGTGTGTGGATTCACCAAAATGCGTGGTTTAACTTGGCAAAATTTGACAAAGGCACAGTGAAAGAATATCGCCTAAATGATACAAAAAACGGTGTCTATGCGTTTGTGATCAAAGGCTCAGCAAAAATAGCTGGTTTCGATCTTACCGAACGTGATGGTTTAGGGGTTTGGGATATAGAAAACTTCAATGTAGAAGCAACAGATGATGCCGAAATTTTGTTGATGGAAATCCCAATGGAAGTCGCCATAGCGTAATAAGATAGTAAATAGTGAGCGGTGATGACCGCTCATTTGCAAAACCTCTTTTCCAGTATTTTATAAATCATTAGAATGTGCGCCTTGATTTTGGTCGGTTGGTAAATTCAATGTCTAAAATCCATTGTATTTTCCGACCGCACTTTTACTCGGTAATTTTATCAACCATAATCTTATTTAGGAGATTAAATGAAAAAAACAGCACTTGCGCTTGCATTGGGCGCATTAACTTTAACAAGCAACAATCTTTATGCGAAAGCCGGCGATAAAGTGGATATTGCCGAACAATTTAACGCAACCGTATTAGTCGATGGCTTGGAAAGCCCTTGGGAAATGCTTTGGGGTAAGGATACCCAACTTTGGATTACCGAGCGTCAAGGCAAGAATATTGTTAAAATCGATCCAAAAAGCGGAAAACGTACTGTTTTATATCATTTTGAAAACGCCTTCTCCGCTCCTCCACATCAAGGCGTGTTAGGGTTAGCCCTTGCACCGGAATTTTTATCCGGTAAAGGTGAAAACTATCTTTATACCGCCTACACGTATAATGAAGGCGACAAAAAATTCGCGCGCATTGTTCGTTTAACTTACGATGAAAAAGCCAATAAATTGGCAAATGAAACCATTGTTATTGATAAATTGCCGGCAAGTGGCGACCACAATTCAGGACGTTTACGTTTTGCGCCGGACGGTACATTATTCTACACCATTGGCGATCAGGGTTTCGGGCAAGGTAAACATGTTGATAAAGAAATTCAATCACAGCACTTACCAACAGCTGAGCAGGTTGCAAACAAAGATTATTCACTTTATCCGGGTAAAATTCTACGCTTAAATGTAGATGGCTCAATTCCTGCGGATAACCCGGAATTAAACGGCGTAAAAAGTCACGTTTACGCTTACGGTTTCCGTAACACACAAGGTTTAGCCTTTGTTGGTGATAAATTATTTGCAGTGGAGCACGGCCCGTCCAGCGATGATGAATTAAACCGTATTGAAAAAGGCGGTAACTATGGCTGGCCGAATGTTGCAGGTTATAAAGATAACGAAGCTTATGTTTACGCCGAATGGTTTAAAGCACCGAAAGAATTACAAGCGAAATTTGATTCTAATGTCATTCCGGAAGGCGTACCGGTTCACCAAGAAAGTGAATTTAATGCCCCAAACTTTAAAGCACCGCAAAAAACCTTCTTTACTGTGCCGACAGATTATAACTACTCCGATGAAAACTGCGGTAAGTTGGCATTTTTATGCTGGCCGACGATTGCTCCGTCAAGCATAATTTACTATCCGAAAGACGGTGCGATCAAGGAATGGCAAAATTCCTTGTTAATCACAACCTTAAAAAGCGGTGCGATTTATCGTGTGAAATTGGATGGCAAATCAGAACAAGTACAAGGCGATTTCAGTAAACACTTCAAAACCGATAACCGTTACCGTAATGCAGTAATCAGTCCGGACACACGCAAAATCTATGTGGCGACCGATGCGGTCGGTTACGGTTTAGGTAAAAACAGCAAGCCGAACACTGAAATGCAAAATAAAGGTGCAATTATCGTGTTTGAATACACCGATAAATAATCCTAACTCTCACAAACGGTCGGATATTGACCAAAATTTGTAAATATTTCAAGGCATCTTCAAAGATGCCTTTCTTTTAAAGGATAAGCAAATGAAGAAAACGGTTATCGCAACGTTGATTGCCTTTAGTGCAGTCAATAGTTTTGCCAACGATGAAACAGCATTAGATGAAATTACCGTAACCGCTATTCGCACAGAAATGAACCCTTTTAGTACTCCTGCTTCCATTGATGTGATTGAAGGAGAGGGTGTGCGCCAAAAAAGCGGAATGAATATCAGCTTAAGCGAAGCCTTGCAAGGGATTGCCGGTTTGGTAGCCGTGGATCGGCATAATTATGCACAAGATATTAATCTTTCTACGCGCGGTTCTCGTATGGGTGTGCGCGGCGTACGGTTATATGTGGATGGCATTCCCGCCACAATGCCGGACGGTCAAGGGGTAACGTCCCACATTGATCTTAATTCCCTAGGACGTATTGAAATGCTCAAAGGACCGTTTTCCTCCCTTTATGGTAATTCATCCGCCGGCACGATTTTAGTGCATAGCCAAAAAGGACAAAACCCACCGAGTATTGAAACCAGCGTGGACGGTGGTAGCAATGGTACATGGCATTACGCCTTAAAAGCGCAAGGCGGAGGCGACAATAAATATATGCCTGCGTATGTATTGAGCGTTAATCGGTTCACTACCAAAGGCGAACGTGATCACAGCGCCGCACGTAAAAATCAAGTCAATTTTAAAGTGGATTGGACAACAGAAAATCAAGCGGAAGTAAGCATTACTTTCAACCATAGTGATATTAAAGCGCAAGATCCGGGCGCATTAAGCTATGAACAATGGAAAGAAAACCGTAATCAGGTTGCGACGAATCTTGAAATGTTTAATGCACGCAAAAATGTACGTCAAACTCAACTTGGCTTGAGTTATCACCAAAAATTAGATGAAAAAAACCGCTTGAATTTGACCGCCTACCTTGGTGAACGCCGTCTTGAGCAGTATTTGCCCATTCCTCGCGTTACCCAAATCCGTAACGCTGGGCACGCTGGCGGTGTGATTGACTTCACTCGCTATTATGCAGGTACAGATGTGCATTTACAACACGATTTTGCCAACAACTTTAATGTGATCACAGGTGTGGCATTCGACTATATGCAAGACAAACGTAAAGGCTATGAAAATTTTAACGGCAGGATCAATGGGATAAAAGGCACTTTACGCCGTGATGAAACCAATAAAATTTACAACCTCGATCCGTATGTGCAAGCACAATGGACATTCTTGCCGAATTGGTTGTTTCACAGTGGTTTGCGATACAGCACAACCACGTTTAAATCAAAGGATCACTATCTTCGCAACGGTGATGACAGCGGACACAAAAAAGATGAAAAATGGCTTCCAAATATTGGGCTAAGTTGGCAAGGGCTGGCAGATACCAATCTCTACGCCTCTTACAGCCGTGGCTTTGAAACAGGCACATTTTTAGAGTTAAGTTATCGACCGGACGGGCAATCCGGCTTGAATTTCGACCTCAAACCGCTTACCACGGATAATTATGAAATCGGTCTGAAGCGAGGCTTAGGTGACGGTATGCTAACTATGGCACTTTATCGTACCGACAGCAAAGATGATATTTTTTCAGCAGGCACAATGGGCGGTCGGGCAACCTTCCACAATGCCGGTAAAACCCGCCGACAAGGTGCGGAATTAGCTTGGAACGGTACGCTTTGGCAAGATTTAAAAATGCAATTAAGCTATACCTTTGTGGATGCTCGCTTCCGCCAAACTGTCAGAACGAATATTACCCAAGGCAATCGTATTGCCGGCGTAGCGAAACATAGTGCCTACGCAAGCCTTGGTTGGCACGACCAAAAAGGCTGGCGTATAGGTGCAGATGCCCGTTATCACGGCAAAGTAGCGGTCAATAATGCGAACAGCGAATACGCCCCAAGCTACACCGTAGTGGGAGCTTATGCGGGCTACTTGTGGGAAAAAGGTAACTGGCAGATTGATCACCACTTGCGTGTCAATAATCTATTCGATAAAGATTATGCCAATGTGGTCATCAACGATATCAGCAGTCGCTACTACGAACCGGCACTAAAACGCAACTTTAACATTGGAATGAATGTAAAATATGCATTCTAATGACTAAAAGAGCGGTTAATTTTGAAGAAGTTTTGGCACAATATCGGAGATATACAAAATTGGATATCTAGGGTATTGTGCTAACACCAAATAATCAAAAAATCTAACCGCTTAATCTATTATTAAATCTATCAGGAGAGCATAATGAACATTTTATTATTAGACGGTGGAAACATTCTAACGGGCAATTAAACCATACCCTGCACGCCACAGCACGTGAAGTGTTGGCAAACTTGGGACATCAAGTACAAGAAACTGTCATTGAGCAGGGCTATGATATTACGGCTGAAATCGAAAAATTTTTATGGATGGATGCGGTAATTTGGCAAATGCCCGGCTGGTGGATGGGCGAACCTTGGACGGTAAAAAAATACATTGACGAGGTATTTACCGCAGGACACGGCAAATTATATCAAAGCGATGGTCGTCACCGTGTTAATCCAACAGAGGGATACGGCACAGGCGGTTTATTGGGAGGTAAAAAACATATGCTTTCGCTTACTTGGAATGCACCGATAGAAGCTTTTACCCGTGAAGGGGATTTCTTTGAAGCACAAGGTGTAGATGGTGTTTATTTACATTTCCATAAAGCCAATGAGTTTATTGGCATTACCGAGCGCTTACCGACATTTATATGTAATGATGTGATTAAATCACCTGATGTACCAAAATACATCGCTGATTACAAAGCACATTTAAATCGCGTCTTTGGTTAATATTGGCGTTCATCACTAAATCAAGGCTTAACATCAAAAACAAAAAGGCTCGGGATTTCCCAAGCCTTTTTTACTTGATAAAAATGAGTCACCTAAATACGCTTTGATATGAGCTAATTTATCCGGAGGTTGGCGTAAAATAAAGTTTTGCTTTGTAAACCGTACCGTTACATTTAATGACAAGACTGTCGGTTATCAAGCACTGTGCTTAGAATACGCACTCAACGTCTACATTTTGTATAAATTTTTTATTTTATGTGTTTGCTATAAAATGCAGGGCAATTTCACAAATTCATGCGGTATTATGTAGCAAATGCACAAAAATAGAAATTTCAACGACGTGTAGGGACACACTGCGTGCGTCCGTTATAAAATCAAATCATTTCAATAGGTTAAAATTCGGACACACGCAGTGTGTCCCTACAAGCTAACCAAAAAACAGATTTGTGCAACTGCTACAAAATGCCGAATTCATATGAAAATTTGACCGCTCTTTTTAACCATCCATAATTTGTTAAAACCATTTGATCTAAATTATAAATTCTGTTAAAAGCTTAGCTGAAAAATATACAATCTTATAACAAAAGGCTTCATTATGGAGGTTTGACAATGCAAAAAAACACAACATATTTTTCCAAATATAAAAGTTTAATTATCCTTGCCTTAGATTTTATTCTAATGCTTGTTTTAATTAAGCATCTCCCTTTCTCCCCACAAGAAAATCGTGGTCTTGCTTTACTTATCTTTGTCGGGATTTTATGGCTGACCGAAGCATTTAATATTACCGTAACATCACTTATGGTGCCGATAGTTGCTATTGGTTTGGGATTGATTAATACACAAAAAGCACTAGCACCTTTTTCAACCCCTATTATTTATATGTTTTTTGGTGGATTTGTTGTCGCCGCAGTTCTACAAATTCAGAATCTCGACAAAATTATCGCTAACTATATTATCCGCCTAGCGAAAGGCAATTTAAAATTATCTGTCGCTTATCTGTTTGGCGTGACAATTTTTCTTTCTATGTGGATAAATAATACCGCCGTCGCAGCCATGATGTTACCTCTTACTGTGGGCATGCTAAAGGGCATTAATGCCCAAAAAAATTATCGCCTCTATTGTTTTGTATTACTTGGAATGGCATTTAGTGCAAATATTGGCGGAATCGGAACACTTGTCGGTAGTGCTCCTAACGCCATTTTAGCTTCTCAAATTCAGGTAACTTTTACAGAATGGTTAGCTTATGGATTTCCTGTAATGTTGCTCTTAATCCCATCTATGATTTTCGCATTATGGGTGATTTTACGTCCTGACTTTTCTGTCGAGTTCTCACCGTCAATCGAAAAAGTAGAACTCAATCAAAAAAACATACTTACCCTTGGTATTTTTATTTTTATGACCCTTTTATTATTGTTTGGCTCTATTATTAACCCATGGATCAGTCAATTTTTAGCACTACCGAAAAACATTGAAAATTTCGATACGGTTATTGCACTTCTCGTTGTTATTTTAATTTGTGTTTCAGGGGTTGCCAGCTGGAAAGAAATTCAAGAACGGGTGGAATGGGGTGTGCTTTTACTATTTGGCGGCGGCTTAACGCTCAGCATTGTTATGAAAGATTCGGGTGCAAGTAAAATTATGGCAGATACCATCGTACAATTTGTACAAGAAAAACCACTTTGGGTACTCTGCTTTGCGATCGCAAGCTTTATTATCTTCTTAACGGAATTTACCTCTAATACGGCAAGTGCTGCGTTAATTACACCGATTATTATTTCTGTCGCACAATCTATGGGATTACCACCGATTGCACTTGCAGCAATTATTGCTTGTGGCGCCAGCTGTGCTTTTATGCTTCCTATCGCCACACCGCCTAATGCCATTGTGTTCTCAACAGGACATGTTAAACAAGTTGATATGGCAAAAGTCGGCTTTATCCTGAATTTATTCTGTATCGCTGTGATCGGCGGATCAGCCTACTTTATGTGGATCTAAAGATAAAATCACAAAAAAATGACCGCACTTTAATAACTCAAAGTGCGGTCATTTCTTTTAACATTTTTATTTTTGGATTGATGCTAAAAACTCTTTGCGGGTTTCGCGATCTTCCAAAAATACGCCCCCATAAGCGGAAGTCACAGTATAACTGTTGGTATCTTTCACTCCACGGGCTTTAACACAAAAATGGGTCGCCTTCACATAAACGGCAACATCGTCAGTTTCCAAAATAGTTTGAAAAGCCGTTAAAAGTTGTTCTGTTAAACGTTCTTGTACTTGCGGGCGTTGCGCAAAAAAAGCAACGATCCGATTAATTTTAGAAAGCCCGATCACCCAATCTTTTGGATAGTAAGCAACAGCAACGTTACCATCAATGGTCACAAAATGATGTTCGCATGTGCTGGTAAGCGTAATATCATTGACTTGCACCATTTCACTGACTTTCATTTGATTTTTAATTTTTGTCATTTTAGGGAAATTGGCATAATCCATTCCACTAAAAATTTCGTCAATGAACATTTTTGCCAAACGATTCGGCGTTTCTTCTAAACTGTCGTCCCTTAAATCCAGCCCGATCAGTTTCATTACCTCCCGCATATGCTTGGAAATACCGGAACGGCGTTCGTCTTTATTTTGGTTGGGGCTAATCATTGGGGTTTCAATACCCTTAGCAATCAGGGCATTACGCACATTTAGTGCATCTTGAGAAATATCGCTCATTTACTTTCCGTTCCTAAAAAATGATGCGGCATTCTAGCAAAATATAAGTACATCGTAAAATGAGAAAAATCACCGATATTGATTGATATTATTCATCATTTCAGAACTTAACCCTTAAATTAGAGATCATTTCGCGATAAAATGCCCTGCAAATTTTCTCAACCGTTTTCACAGGATTTTTATGCTTCCATTAGATCAAGCTTTGCACCAAATGCTTAGCCGGCTCCCTTTTCCAACACAAAGTGAAACCCTTTCTTTAACCGATGCGGCAAACCGTGTATGCGCTGAGGATGTGGTGTCACCAATCAATATTCCTTCCTTTGATAATTCAGCAATGGACGGTTATGCCGTGCGTTTAGCTGATTTAGCACGATCCTTAACGCTCTCCGTTGCGGGGAAATCTTTTGCCGGAAATCCGTTCAAAGGCGAATGGATTCCGCAAAGTGCAGTGCGTATTATGACCGGTGCAATGCTCCCTCAAGGTGCGGATGCAGTAGTCATGCAAGAACAAGTTATCGTCAATGAAGATGGTACGATCACATTAAGCGAATTCCCTAAACCCAACCAAAATATTCGCCGTATTGGTGAGGATGTAAAAAAAGGTGATATTGTCTTACAACAAGGCGAAGTATTGAATGCGGTATCCTTACCATTACTTGCATCACTCGGCATTGCCGAAGTAAAAGTTTACCCTCGTTTAAAAGTCGCAATACTTTCTACCGGCGATGAATTGGTACAAGTTGGACAACCGTTAAAAGAGGGGCAAATTTACGATACAAACCGTTTCACTATCAAACTTATGCTGCAACAATTAAATTGTGAAGTGTTGGATTTTGGTTTATTACCCGATAACGAAGCAGAATTTGAAAAAACTTTTGTTGAAGCCCAACATCAAGCGGATCTACTTATTACTAGTGGCGGCGTTTCCGTAGGTGAAGCAGATTTTACCAAAACCGTGTTAGAAAAAGTCGGCACAATTAATTTTTGGAAAATTGCCATAAAGCCGGGTAAACCTTTTGCTTTCGGGAAATTAGAAAATGCTTGGTTCTGCGGATTACCGGGTAATCCTGTCTCCGCTTTAGTCACATTTTATCAGCTCGTACAACCAGCAATTTTACAATTAAGCGGGCAAAAACATCTCAAAAAACAACCGCACTTTACTGCCATTGCCACAACCAATTTGAAAAAAACACCGGGTCGTTTAGATTTCCAACGGGGTTACTATCAAATGAATGAGAAGGGGCAAATTGAAGTACAACCGGTAGGATTCCAAGGTTCTAATTTGTTCAGCTCTTTTGTGGAAAGTAATTGCTTTATCGTATTAGAAAAAGATCGCAGTAATGTTGCAGCCGGAGAAACCGTGACTATTGAGCCTTTTAATCATCTATTGGGGCAATAATGTCTGCACTAAGCTATGAAGAAGAGTTGCGTTACAACCGCCAAATTATTATGAAATCTGTCGATTTTGATGGTCAAGAAAAGCTAAAAGACAGCAAAATGTTGATTGTAGGCTTAGGCGGTTTGGGCTGTGCGGCCGCACAATATCTTGCGGCTGCCGGTGTGGGACATTTAACACTTTTGGATTTTGATCAAGTTTCGCTTTCTAACCTGCAGCGTCAAATATTACATTGTGATGCAAGACTGAATATGCCAAAAGTAGATTCTGCAAAAATTGCATTGCAGCAAATCAATCCGCATATTGAAATTGAGACAATCAACGATAAATTGGATGAAGAAAAACTCGGCAAAATTATACCGCACTTTCAAGTCATTCTTGACTGTACCGATAATGTCGAAATCCGTAACCAACTCGATCGTCAATGTAAGAAAAGTCAAATCCCGCTGATTTCCGGAGCGGCAATTCGAATGGAAGGGCAAATATCAGTCTTCACTTATGAACCCAATACTCCTACTTACCAAGATCTCAGCCAACTTTTTGGACAAAATGTACTGAGCTGTGTAGAAGCCGGAGTGATCGCCCCGATTGTTGGAATTGTGGGTTCAATTCAAGCGTTAGAGGCGATTAAAGTTCGGCTAAATATTGGCGAGAATTTATCCGGTCGTTTACTAATGATCGATGGCATGACAATGAAAATCAGGGAAATCAAACTACCGCTAAAAACGTAAATATTTTTATTTCAACGAAAACACTCAAAATCACAGGTTACATGGTTAATCTTTATCATATCAAATAAACAATGGGGCATTTATATACTGCCCCATCGTCAAACTATCCTACCTAGAATAATTGAACTTTTAAGTGAAAATTCGACATAATTTGATATGATTCTTCAGTTAATTTCGGAAAGTATCTCAAAATGAATATACAAAATATAATTTTATGGCGGCGTTTTTTCTCCGGTGTCGCTTACACCGCCATGCAAAGTGTTTTTTTCATCTACTTGCAAGGCAACAAAGGCTTTGATACCGTTCAAATTGCCAGTGCATTTTCCTTATTGGTATTTGCCAGTCAAGCCTTCTCTTTATTCGCCGGATATTGGGGTGATCGTTTCGGTCGCTCAAAAATGATGTTACTCGGCTGTTTAATGGATGCGATTGCCTATATTTTACTGATCACAACGGATTACTATCCGCTTTTGCTCTTAACCACCTTCTTTTTTGGTTTTGGTAGTACGCTGTTTGGTACAAACGCTCGTGCCCTATTACTTTCTACCGCAGCAAATAATTACCATGATAAAGCGAAAGCTCAGGGTAAATTTTTACGTATCCAAAGCCTAGCCTCAATGTTTGCACCGTTACTTGCTTTGCCTTTTTTACAGTTTCAACTGCCTGAAATGCTAATTTGGGTCAGTTGCGGTATTGAAGTAACAATGCTGATTTTTATGTTGATAACGGTAAAAGAAACACCATGCACTGTACAGGCAACCCGATTTCAGCTGAGTCATATCCGACAAGTATTAAGCAAACGCTTTGTTTTTGCTCATTTATTATTGTTTATTCCATTGGCAATGGGGACATCTTTTTATATTATCTTCCCCTATATTTTCAGTAACTTATTAGATAGTCCTGAATCGATCCCTATTGCCTTTTTTATCAATAATCTGATTGCCGTGCTATTTCAAGCTCATTTTTCTCGAAAATTAAATTTTGGCGTTGTAAAACTGACTTATATTGCACCGCTCTTAGTAATAACAGTCATTGTGCCATGGTTCTATGTCATTGATTTTCTTTCATTTATGACAGCATATATCTATTTGATTATCTTCGCTTTTGTAGGGCTATTCGCCAATACCGCTATGGCAAATATGTTAGTGAAATTGGATAAAGGGATGAATCAAGGATTGATGTTTGGCACATCAAAACTCCTTTTGGCTGGCACAACAGCCCTTGTGATGAATATTATTCCTGTCGTTTTTTTAATTTGGTAGGCAAAATGAAGTTACGTCATATTTTCTTTTCGCTATTGCTCTCACTGACTGTCAGTGTAATAGCAATTGCCCCCGCCCTTTATGATCTGCAAGATAGAGAAGTTGAACAGGCTGAATTGGCTGATTTATATTCACAGCTTGTTACTGCTCTTGAAAACGCAAATTACATTGAACTGGATAAATTACTCTCTGATGATTTTGTATTAACTGTTATTCGTGATTCAAAACGGAAACGTTTTACTAAAACTGACTGGCTCAATAATTTAAAAGACGGCACACTGTATTACGATATGCTAAAAGCAATTAAAGTGTTACCCATTGGTAAAAACCGATTAACCGCCACCTATGATTTAAAAGCGTCTTTTTTGGGTGAAAAGATTGAGGCAATGAAAATAAAAATGTACTTTCGTACCAAAATGCAAGATGGGGAACATAGAATCCAGCGGATGTGGATTAATTGGGATAAAAATGCTGAAAATTCACTCAGCCGTTAAAAACAATGTGCGGTCAAAACAAAGTATCGTAACTTTATTAAAATTGACCGCACTTTTTATATTAAAAATTTATTCTTCCACCACAACTTTACCAATGTAACCCAAGTTGCGATACTGTTGGGCATAATCAATACCGAAACCAACGACAAACTCATCCGGAATTTCAAAACCGATCCATTCAACAGGAACACTGACTTCTCTTCGCGAAGGTTTGTCTAACAAGGTACAAATTGCCAAACTTGCCGGGTTACGTAAATTCAAAATTTCACGCACTTTCTCAAGCGTATAACCGGTATCAATAATATCTTCGACGATAAGTACATGCTCGCCCCGAATATCCCCTTCTAAATCTTTGCTGATTTTCACATCATGATTGGTTGTCATTCCACTGCCGTAACTTGACGTTGTCATAAATTCGATTTCTATCGGCAATCTTAATTCACGTACTAAGTCAGCCATAAACATAAATGAACCGCGTAATAACCCGACAACAATAAGTTTATTGACCTGTTTTTGCTGATAAAAAGCCGTAATTTCTTCTCCCAGTGATGCAATACGTGCTTTCACATCAGCTTCAGAAATTAACACATCAACATGATGTTTTTTCATTTTTTTTCCTTAAATTAAGTAATGAGATCAATTAATTCGGCTCATTATACAAAAAAAAGCTGAAGTTTAAACCTTCAGCTTTTTTTAATTCTAACGAATTTACTTTCTACTCTACCTGTTGGAGCAATCTGCAATCGCATCTGAACAGATAGGCGCATAGTAACAGAATCAATAATCTTGTCAATAAGAATTATTCTCAAATAATCAGTTACCTGAGATTTTCATTTTATCTAACAAAATTGAGCCGGTTTGAATATTAGAACGATGTTCTACATCGTCACTCACTGCTACTATATTTTTCAGCATATCCGGCAATTGTCCTGCAATCGTGATTTCTGATACAGGATCTTGAATTTCGCCGTTTTCAACCCAGAAACCAGACGCTCCACGAGAATAACCACCGGTGACAATATTCACACCTTGTCCCATTACATCCGTGACCAGTAATCCCGTTCCCATTTCACGTAAAAGTGCGGTTAATCCACCGGTTAAATTGGGTTGAACCAGCCAATTATGAATACCTCCGGCATGACCGGTAGTTTGCATACCCATTTTCTTACCACTGTAATGAGTCAATAAATAAGTCTGTAAAATACCATTTTGTACAATTTCTAAATTTTTCGTACGTACACCTTCACTATCGAAAGGTGTTGATGCTAACCGCCCCAACAAATGCGGGCGTTCACTGATATTAAACCACTCAGGCAACACTTGTTTGCCTAAATGATCTAACAAGAAACTTGATTGACGATACAAACTCCCACCACTAATAGCTGCGGTAAAATGTGAAATAATGCCTGTCGCCACATCATTCAAGAAAATCACCGGTACTTCACGGGTAGTGAGTTTTTGCGGATTCAAACGGGCAACCACTTTTTTGGCACAATTTTCCCCTACCCATTCAGCCGATTCCAATTTATTAAAATCACGTGAAATCGTATATTCATAATCATTTTCCAGCGCATCTTCTACGCCACCAATGACCGAGCAAGACAAAGAATAACGACTTGATAAATAACTTTGCAACATACCATGCGTATTCCCATACACACGTACACCCGTATGGGAATTAAAACTCGCCCCATTACTATTAATAATTCGATTATCCGCTTCCAATGCGGCTTTTTCTGCCCGCAATGCAAGTCCTCTTGCTTTTTCCACATCAATATCAGCAGCATGATAAAGTGCTAAATCTATCGTATCAAATGCCATTAATTCTTTTTCTGCCAAACCGGTACAATCATCCGGTGAGGTATATTTGGCAATTGCCAACGCCGCTTCAACAGTATTTTTAATCGCCTGCTCGCTTAAATCTGAAGTCGAGGCATTCCCTTTTTGTTGTCCTAAGTAAACCGAAATCCCAAGAGCCCCATCATTGGTAAATTCCACGTTTTCAATTTCCTGTAAACGGGTGGAAACGGATAAACCGATCACTTTTGTTACGCCAACCTCTGCTGTTGCTCCTACTTTTTGGGCAATATCAAGGGCGAGGCTTACTGCTTGACGTAATTCTTGTTCTTGTGCTTTTAAAAGTGCGGTCTGATTTTCTGCTGTTTTCATTCTGTTTTTCCGTTAAAAATTTTTCGCATTTTATCTTATTTTCAAAGTTTATGCTAAAATGCGCCCTAAATTTCTAAGAAGGAATAACATGGCAAAACGTAAGAAAAAAGAAGTCTTTGATTGGGAAGATGAAGAACAGGAAGAAATTATTTGGGTAAGTAAAAGTGAAATCAAGCGTGATGCTGAGGAATTAAAACAACTCGGTGAAAAGTTGGTGAACTTAACCAAAACCAATCTGACTAAAGTGCCACTTGACGATTCATTATTAGAAGCCGTTGAGCTAGCACAACGTTTGCAAAAAGAAGCACGTCGTCGCCAGTTACAATATATCGGCAAATTATTACGTGGAATTGATGTCGAACCGATTCGCGATGCTTTAGATAAAATTGAAAATAAGCATAATCAACAACAAGCGATACTGCATAAATTAGAAATGTTACGTGACAAGTTGGTTGAACAGGGAGATACAGCGCTCACCGATTTATTAAATGAATATCCAACAGCTGATCGTCAGCAATTACGCAATTTAATTCGAGTGGCGCAGAAAGAAAAAGCACAAGATAAGCCCTTAAAAGCTTATCGTGAAATTTACCAAGTGTTGAAAGATCTTATTTTATCTGATTAAAACAACTTATTTTTTGACCGCACTTGACTTTAGTGCCCTTTTAAATTTGTGGTATGATTCGCCCCTACTTTTAACAGGATAAAACATTTTTATGAATATTCGTTGGAATATTATTCTCGGTGTTGCGGCACTCTGCCTGCTTGGTTGGTATTATTCACTGAACCAGGATAACAATGATTTACAAAGTCTGGTAAAAGCACCGGATAGCCCTGATTATATCGGACAAAAAATGGAAACCACCGTATTTTCACCGGATGGTAAAAAACAATATTTAGCGGTTTCAGACAAAGTTGAACATTTTAATCAAGACGGCAAAACAAATTTTACTGCACCGCTCGTTTATCTTTTTGATACAGTAGGCGATAATCAAAAACAGAAAAACGAA
Organism: Rodentibacter mrazii; assembly: GCF_001998825.1. Taxonomy (GTDB): domain Bacteria; phylum Pseudomonadota; class Gammaproteobacteria; order Enterobacterales; family Pasteurellaceae; genus Rodentibacter; species Rodentibacter mrazii. The sequence goes on along the minus strand of NZ_MLHG01000026.1, from coordinate 36,037 downwards.
ACGGCAAAATTACTTGAATCACAAAGCTGGAAATTAAGTGCGCAAAAGGCTGTTTTAACAAAAGATGAAATTCTATATTTAGAAGGAAATGTCGTAGCGGAAAGCCTAGAACCGACCTCTAGACTTCAGCGTGTAGAAACTCAATCGGCTGTCGTTAATTTAAAAACACAAGATATTACATCCGACACAATGGTAAAAATTAACGGACAAAATTTTAACTCCACCGGCTTAAAAATGGTGGGTAATTTACGCCAACAAGTGGCAACTTTAAAGGAACAGGTAAAAACATATTATGAAATTAGTAACCCGTAAGATTCTTCTCACCACGACATTGGCGATGGTCTCTTTTTCAGCTTTTGCCTTAAAAGATGACACTAATCAACCGATTAATATTGTTTCCGATAACCAATCTTTGGATATGGAAAACAGTGTGGTTACTTTCACTGATAATGTGGTAATTACACAAGGTTCCATTCTGATTAAAGCGAATAAAGTGGTCATCACCCGCCCGCCTGAAAATTCCGGTAAAAAAGAAACTGTTGAAGCTTTCGGCTCACCCGTGACTTTCCACCAATTATTAGATGATGGCAAACCGGTGGACGGCAAAGCAAACCAAGTACATTATGATCTCGGTGCGGAATTTTTAACGCTGACAGGCAATGCGGAGCTAAGACAACTTGATAGTAAAATAAATGGCGAACGCATTACTTATGATGTGAAAAAACAGCAGCTAAAAGCAAATGGCGGTAAATCGCGTGTTAAAACCGTATTAATTCCGACCCAATTACAACAAAAAGGTAAAAAATAACTGATGTCCGTATTACATGCTGAATTTTTGGCTAAAAGTTATAAAAATCGTAAAGTTGTTTCTGATGTCAGCCTTACGGTTAATTCTAATGAAATCGTCGGGCTATTAGGTCCGAATGGTGCCGGCAAAACCACCACATTCTATATGGTTGTAGGGCTTGTGCGCCAAGATCAGGGTAAAATTACTATTGATGGTGAAGATATTAGTCTATTACCAATGCATAACCGTGCACAACGCGGTATAGGCTATCTTCCTCAGGAAGCGTCAATTTTTCGCCGTTTAAGCGTTTACGATAACTTAATGGCGGTGTTAGAAATTCGCAAAGATCTCACTCCGGAACAACGCAGGGAAAGAGCGGATGAATTAATTGAAGAATTTAATATCGGACATATTCGCAATAGCCTTGGTCAATCCCTTTCCGGTGGTGAACGTCGTCGTGTAGAAATTGCACGGGCACTTGCCGCCAATCCCAAATTTATTTTATTAGATGAACCTTTTGCAGGGGTTGATCCTATTTCCGTTACGGATATTAAAAAGATTATTACCGATTTGCGTAACCGCGGTTTAGGTGTGTTAATCACCGATCATAACGTGCGCGAAACTCTAGATGTCTGTGAACGAGCTTATATTGTAGGGAAAGGTCAAATTATCGCCACCGGTACACCGGAAGAAGTGATGAATGATGAACATGTTAAACGCGTGTATCTTGGCGAAGAATTTAAGTTATAAAGATGAAATTAACAGAACTCTTTCACCCTGAAAATATTCGTCAGGGTGTTTGCTTTTCAAGTAAAAAGCGATTATTTGAATCTATTGCTCATTTTGTCGTAGAACAATTACACTGTGAAAAAGGCGAGCAAGCTTGCTTTGAATGCTTATTTGAACGTGAAAAATTAGGGAACTCGGGATTAGGTAACGGTGTGGCAATGCCAAAAGCAAAATTACCGCCGAAAGCAACCGATAAAGCCCTTGCTGTATTTCTTCAATTAGAAACGCCTATTGATTACGGTGCGCAGGATGGTAAACCAATAGATCTCGTTTTCGCCGTGCTTGTACCGGAAAATCAGTGCCAAACCTATATTCCTGTACTTTCTCATTTAACGGAAAAAATCACAGACAAAAATTTTCTTAAACAATTACGTTCTGCAAAAAGTGCGGATGAAATCTGGCAAGTTTTTGAGATGGCGGATCAAACAACAGAAGAAACGCATTCTTTGACTGAGAGTGAAACATAATATTACAAGGGGAACTGTATGGAAATTATCATTATCAGCGGTCGCTCCGGAGCGGGAAAATCAGTGGCATTACGTTCGCTGGAAGATATGGGCTACTATTGTGTTGATAACCTTCCACTGGATTTATTACCCCAGCTCACGGAGATTTTAGCCAAAACTCAAACCGCTGTCGCAATCAGTCTTGATATTCGTAATTTACCCGAATCAGCACAATCCCTTGAGCAAATTCTAACGGACATTCAACGTCATTATGCAACCCAAATTATTTTTTTAGATTCTGATCGTAGCACACTGATTCGCCGATACAGCGACTCTCGCCGGCTTCATCCTCTTTCTGCTAACGATCTCTCCCTTGAGGCTGCTATTGATGCCGAACACCAACAATTAGAACCATTGCTGCAGCACGCAAATTTCGTTATTGATACAACACATATTTCTACGCATACTTTGGCAGAAAAATTGCGTGAATTTTTACGGGGGGATACGGAAAAAGAGCTAAAAATTATTGTAGAGTCCTTCGGTTTTAAATATGGTATTCCTCTTGATGCGGACTATGTATTTGACGTGCGTTTTTTGCCGAATCCGCACTGGGATCCCGAACTTCGCCCAATGACGGGATTAGACGAACCTGTTGCCCGTTTTTTAAACAGCCATGATGATGTCAATAATTTCATCTACCTCACCCGTAATTACATTGAAACATGGTTACCAATGTTAGAACAAAACAACCGCAGCTACTTAACTATTGCGATCGGTTGTACCGGAGGAAAACATCGCTCGGTTTATATTGCGCAGCAACTTGGTGAATATTTCCAAGCTAAAGGGAAAAACGTAAAAATTCAGCATAAATCCTTAGAAAAGAATAAAAATAAATAGACAAAAAGTGCGGTCAAATTCCACCGCACTTTTGCTATACCATAAATTGTTCAAAAATTTGATCCATATACTTGCACAAAATATCCTTTCCACCAATTTCTTCATTTTGCCAAGACTGTAATAAAACCTCAGATGAAAATTGTGCCCTCGCCTGCTCCGCTAAGGGTAAATAGCTAATATGCCAAGGTTCACGCCCTATTTTTTTACCTATGGGTTGCTGCATAAATGGAAGCGCAAAATCGAAGTGCGGTAAATTTTCAACAAGAAATTCACTTAACTCACAAAAATAGCCCCCTTTTTCATATTCCCAAGGTTCAAGCTGTAAGGATTGCCCTTGTGGTAACAGATCCGGATCGAAAATATCAATTTCCGTTCCCCAATGATGACGGCTCGCCCCCGGCAACGCCGACCAACGTAAAATGGCTTGGCATTTTTGCCAATCGTCCAATTTCGTTAAATCCAAAGCGATGCCCGAATCATCATGTACTTTACGTTCACCGCTAAATTTGCTGTTCCAAATCAACTGCTGACGTTGAAAATCTCGAAAACTACTTGCCGGTTGTAAATTAAAGCCATTTTTGACCGCACTTTGCTGCAAACTTTGAAAGGCTTTTACGGCTTGCACCTGTAAAAAATGGTTTGTTGAATGCGGAGTGGGTAAATTCACTAAATGTTCGCGCGATTTTCCCGTAAGCATTGCCGAAGTTAATTTCATGTTTACTTATCCAATAAATTCACTAACATTTGATGATAAATTTGACCGCACTTGCCGAGCTCTTCTACGCTCACACATTCATTTACTTTATGAATAGTGGCATTAAGCGGGCCAAATTCCACTACTTCCGCTCCCATTAAAGCAATAAAACGCCCGTCAGATGTACCGCCACCGGTTTCAAGTTTCGGTGTAATACCGGTTATTTCTTTAATGCTGTCCACCACGGCATTCACTAATTTCCCCAGTTTGGTTAAAAACGGTTTACCTGAAAGATTCCATTCAATGCGATGTTTTAAACCGTGCTTTTCCAACATTTCTACGACCTTTTGTTTGATCACCTCATCCGTCACTTCTGTACAGTAACGTAAATTAAACTGCACATAAAGTTCCCCCGGGATCACGTTATTACTGCCCGTGCCGGCGTGAATATTGGCGATTTGTAGGCTGGTAGGCGGAAAAAACGCACTACCGTTATCCCACTGGTAGGAGGAGAGTTCTTGTAAGAATGGCAACGCTTTATGAATGGGATTATCCGCAAAATGAGGGTAAGCCACATGTCCCTGAATCCCCTGAATATACAGATTAGCGGTGATAGAACCACGACGACCGTTTTTTACCACATCACCTAAAATTTGCGAACTGGACGGCTCGCCGACCATACAATAAGTAATTTTTTCACGACGTTCCATCAAGGTTTCTACCACACGAACCGTGCCGTCTTTGGAGACGGCTTCTTCATCGGAAGTGATTAATAAAGCAATCGTGCCCGCGTGATGGGGATTGGCTTTCACATATTCTTCCGCTGCCACAATCATTGCAGCCAACGAGCCTTTCATATCCGCCGCGCCGCGCCCATAAAGCATATCACCGACAATTTCCGCCGAAAAAGGCGGATAATTCCATTGATGTTCGTCACCAACCGGCACCACATCCGTATGACCGGCAAAGGCAACCACCGGCTCGCCCGCACCGTGTTTTGCCCAAAGATTTAAGGTCTCATTAAAAGGAAGCCATTCAATTTCAAATCCGAGTTTTTCCAAACGTTCCGCAATTAATGTCTGGCAACCTTCATCATTCGGACTGATGGAGGGACGGCGGATTAATTCTTGCGCTAATTGCACGATCTTTTCTTGCATAAAAACACCTCAAAAGTTAACCGCACTTTAGGCAAACGCTTTTTCGTATTCTTTCACATCAAACCCAATTAATGCCTTATTATCCTGCATAATAATCGGGCGTTTAATTAAAGTTGGGTTCTCCGTAAGCACGGAAAGTGCGGTCGTTTTTGACAAATTTTTTTTAATTTCCTCATCGAGGTTTCGCCACGTCGTACTCCGTTTATTCACCAAATTTTCCCAACCAAATTGGGCTTCCGCCTGTTGTAAAAAATCGTTATCCAAACCATCCACACGATAATCATGCAATTTATGCTCAATATTGTTATCAACAAGCCATTTCAAGGCTTTCTTCACAGTATCGCAGTTTTTAATGCCGTAAACGGTAATCATAATTTCTCCTTAAATAAAAAATCCTCAACCTAGCTAGATTGAGGATTTTAACCTAAATGAAACCAATTAACCTAATAACTTATTCACCCGTTTAATAAACGCCACCGGATTTTCTAACGAGCCACGTTCGGCAAGCATTGCCTGTTCAAGCAATAATTCAATCCAGTCGGCGAATTGGGCTTCGTCTGCAATATCCGCCACTTTTTTTACTAAATGGTGTTCTGGATTAATCTCAAAAGTATATTTCACTTCCGGTACAGGCTGACCTGCTGCGGCAAAGAGTTTCGCCATTTGGGTGGTCATTTGATCGTTATCGGTAGAAACCACAGCCGGGGTATCCGTTAATCGATGGGTTAAACGAACCGCTTTGACACGATCTCCTAATAATGTTTTCACACGTTCAACAAAACTTTCAAAGGCTTTATCCTGCTCTTTTTGTTCCGCTTCGTCTTTATCTGCTAAATCGCCTAAATCCAAATCTGCTTTGGTGATGGTTTGTAACGGTTTTCCATCAAACTCTGTTAAGTAGCTCAACATCCATTCATCAATGCGATCGGATAACAATAAGACTTCAATGCCTTTTTTATTAAATAATTCTAAATGCGGGCTGTTTTTCGCTACCACATAGCTATCTGCCGTGATGTAGTAAATAGCTTTTTGCCCTTCTTTCATTCGGGAAACATAGTCTTCCAAAGAAACGGTTTGCTCACTGCTGTCATTATGGGTAGAAGCAAAACGTAATAACTTCGCAATGGTTTCTTTATTGCCGAAATCTTCCGCAGGGCCTTCTTTCAATACTAGGCCAAATTCTTTCCAGAATTGTTGATATTTTTCCGCATCGTCTTTCGCCAATTTTTCCAACATTTGTAGGGAACGTTTGGTTAAGGCTTTTCGTAATGCTGCCGTGACTTTATTGTCTTGTAAAATTTCACGGGAAACGTTTAACGGTAAATCGTTACTATCAATTAAACCACGCATAAAACGGAGATAATTCGGCATAAATTGTTCCGCATCATCCATAATGAATACGCGTTGAACATAGAGTTTCAAGCCATGTTTATGCTCACGATTAAATAAATCCCAAGGGGCTTTGGACGGTACATAAAGTAGGCTGGTGTATTCCTGATTACCTTCTACTTTGTTGTGAGCCCACAAAAGTGGATCGGCAAAATCGTGGCTTAAGTGTTTGTAAAATTCTTTGTATTCTTCATCGGAAATGTCATTTTTACTGCGTGTCCAAAGGGCATCGGATTTATTGATTTTTTCCCATTTTTCACCGGTTTCTTTTCCTTCGTCATCATATTCTTTGGCCAACATTTCCACCGGAAGACCGATATGATCGGAATATTTACCAATCACTTCACGCAAACGCCATTCATTTAAGAATTCTTTTTCATCCTCACGCAAATGCAAAATCACATCTGTACCACGGGATTTTTTCTCAATGTCGGCAACCGAGTATTCCCCTTCTCCGGCAGATTCCCAAATCACACCTTTATCGGCATCCTCGCCTGCCGCTCGGGTTTTCACCGTCACTTTATCTGCCACAATAAAAGCAGAATAGAAGCCCACACCAAATTGACCGATAAGTTGGCTATCTTTGGCTTGATCGCTACCAAGGGCATTCAAAAACTCTTTAGTGCCGGATTTGGCAATTGTGCCCAAATGATCGATGATCTGCTCACGGGTCATCCCAATACCGTTATCGCTGATAGTTAATGTGCCTTTTTCACTATCAAAGCTAATACGCACACGTAATTCGCCGTCATTTTCATAAAGTGCCGGATTGGAGAGGGCTTTAAAGCGAAGTTTATCCGCCGCATCAGAGGCATTGGAAATGAGTTCTCGCAGGAAAATTTCTTTATTGGAATATAAAGAATGAATCATTAATTGTAATAGTTGTTTGACTTCCGATTGGAAACCACGGGTTTCTTGATTTTGAGACATAGTTTTTCCTTATAAAATGAAATAAGTAAAATTGAACGCCACAGATATAAGAATGAAAACAGAATTTTCAAGGGGAGAAAAGAAAAAGAGCGGTTGATTTTACCGCTCTTTTAAGGAAAAGAAATTAGAATTCGTAACCTAAGCCTACTTTGGCGCCATAATTATTTACGTTAGTATCATCAAAGCTACCCAAACGGTTATATTCAACACCGCCATTTGCATACCACTTTTCATCTAATTTATATTTGGCACCGGCAACAACCCCATAACCGACCTTAGTATCGGAAGAACTTTTATAAGATTGATCTACACGGTTATCATATTTAAATTTATTCGCTGCGACACGTGCACCCACATAAGGCTGTATATTAGAATTAACGTCAAAATCATACAGTACGGAAGCACCAATGCCTTGAATTTTAGCCCCCTCAATTTTTCCATGATGGGTATAATCGCCTGCAACACGAACGTTACCCAATTTATAGCCGACCGCTACTCGAGGCTCTACTTTTGTTTTACTGCTACCATTTGCCTTTGTTTTTGATAAGCCGATATCTCCCTCTGCATATACTCCGGCATTTGCAGTCGAAGCAATGGCAAAAGCACCTAAAACAACCGCTAATAATGATTTTTTCATGAAAAAGCTCCTTTATTTTGAAAGTTAACGCCCAAAATATAACACAGCTACATTTCATTTTCACCGACAAAAAGTAATTTCCCCTTACATTTTCGGCATAAATATTCAACTCTTTCTTTTAAAATTCGATTATGGCGGCGAACACTCAATGAATGTGTTTGGCAAGTACAACAATATTCAAAGGTTTTCCCTTGAACATTTTGCACATCAAATTGATGGCAAGTATCCGCAGGTAAATGAAAAATCTCATTCATCACTCCCTGCCATTCTTTGCCATGGGGCTTAACCTGTCCAAATACCTGATACACAATTAAATGCGCCAATTCATGAGGCACAACTTGGTGAATAAATTCCTGTGTATTTTCAAGCAATAAAGTGCGGTTAAATTGGATTTCGTTTTTTTGTAAATACGCCACCCCGGCTTTCACCCCTCGCAAATCATAATGTACCGTTGGCATTGGAAATGCACGTTTAAAATAATCTTCTGCAAGACCCAAAGATTCGACAAGTTTACGCTGAACCTGCATTTTTAAATGACGAAATTGTGTTTGTGATGAAAGCATAGAACTGAGAAAAATAAAAACCGCCAAAATAGCGGTTTTAATCATTTATGACGGCGTTATTTTAAACCTGCCGCCGCACGTAATTCTTCCGCACGATCCACTTTTTCCCATGGAAATTGCTCACGACCAAAGTGACCATAAGCAGCGGTTTCACGATAAATCGGTTGAATTAAATCAAGCATTTTGATTAGTCCGTAAGGGCGCAAATCAAAGAATTCACGTACTAACGCCACCAATAATTCATTTGCTACTTTGCCTGTGCCGAAGGTTTCCACCATAATTGAGGTCGGTTCTGCCACACCGATAGCGTAAGAAAGTTGGATTTCACAACGATCCGCCAAACCGGCAGCCACAATATTTTTCGCCACATAACGTGCCGCATAAGCCGCTGAGCGATCCACTTTGGACGGATCTTTGCCAGAGAATGCACCACCACCATGACGAGCTGCCCCGCCGTAAGTGTCCACAATAATTTTACGACCGGTTAAACCGCAATCCCCCATCGGGCCGCCGATAACAAAACGACCTGTCGGGTTAATGAAAAATTTGGTCTCTTTTGAAAGCCACTCGCTTGGTAATATTGGTTTGATGATCTCTTCCATGACCGCTTCATGAAGATCTTTTTGCTCAATATCTTCTGCATGTTGCGTTGAAAGCACAACGGCGTCCACGCCAACAATTTTGTTATCTTCATATTTTAAGGTGACTTGGCTTTTGGCATCAGGGCGTAACCAGGCTAATTTACCGCTTTTACGTACTTCCGCCTGTTTTTGCATTAAACGATGTGCATAGGTAATCGCAGCAGGCATTAATACATCGGTTTCATTCGTGGCATAACCAAACATAATGCCTTGGTCGCCTGCTCCTTGCTCCAAGGGATTTTCACGATCCACACCCTGATTAATATCCGCAGACTGTTTACCAATAGCATTTAATACGGCACAAGAATGACCGTCAAATCCCATATCGGAATGTTCATAACCAATATCACAAATCACTTTTCGAGTGAGATTTTCAATATCCACCCAGGCTGACGTCGTGATTTCTCCCCCCACTAACGCCATACCAGTTTTCACATAAGTTTCGCAGGCAACACGGGCTTTGGGATCTTGTTTTAGAATTTCATCAAGTACCGCATCAGAGATCTGATCGGCGATTTTATCCGGATGTCCTTCAGACACGGATTCCGAGGTAAATAAATAACTAGACATAGTTTCTCTCTTTTTAATTTGGATGTATTGACGTATAGACGGCTATAATACGAATTTTAGATAAAGAATCAAGCACTATTATGGGGTAATATTTAACCAATTCCGTAAAATTTGCTCACCGTATTCGGACATATAAGATTCCGGATGGAACTGCACGCCATAAATGGGTAAAGATTGATGAGCCATCGCCATCACCACATTTTCATCACATATGGCCGTAATTTCTAATTCGTGAGGAAAATTTTCAACTTTCACCGCCCAAGAATGATATAAGCCAATATCAAATTCCATCGGCAACCCGAAAAACAACGGAGAATTTGACCGCACTTTTAACCGCCTTTTTTGCCCGTGGCGAACTTGTTTTAGGTTATAAAGTGTTCCACCAAAAAACTCACATAATGTTTGATGCCCCAAACAGACCCCAAGAATTGATTTTTGCCGATGATACCGCTCCAACATCGCAAAAAGTTGCGGATAAGCCCTTGGCACATCAGGGCCTGGAGAAATTAAGATATGGCTATAGGATTCAGGTGTATTTTTTTGTAAATTTTCCACATTTAGCACGTCAAAAGACACACCAAGGCGACGAATCAGTTCCACTAAATTGAAAGTAAAAGAATCGTGATTATTAATGATGAGTAATTTCATAACTGCTCGGCTTTCGTTATAATCGGGCAATTTTACGCTAAATTAGAAATAGCACAATGCAACATTTTATCCACCAAGCCAATCATTATGGCAAACAATCCCAACCTTTCTTTTTTTTGATTGATTTTGAACAACAAAAACCATTAATTTCTCCTTTAGAAGAGGCGATTCAACAAGGTATTCTTTTTAATATCTTGGGGAAAACCAATATTACCGAGCAAAAAGACTTCTCCACAGACATTCATTTTGAAAAATACCCAATTCCCCTTTCCGATTATCAACAAGGTTTTGAAGTGGTACAAAAAGAGATTCAAAAGGGCAATTCTTATTTGTTAAATCTCACTTCGCCCACTGAAATTTCGGGTAATTTTTCCCTTGAACAGATTTTTTATCAATCCTCTGCACCTTATAAATTATGGTTAAAAAATCAATTTGTTTGCTTCTCACCGGAATGTTTTATCAATATTCAAGATAACAAAATTTTCACTTATCCGATGAAAGGAACAATTAATGCCGCCCTCCCCAATGCAGAACAGCAACTGCTAAATGATGAAAAAGAACTGCGTGAGCATTACACCATTGTGGATTTAATGCGAAACGATTTAGCCATGGTGGCGAGCAATATTCAGGTCACAAAATTTCGCTATGTGGATCGTATTGCCACACAAAAAGGCGAAATTTTGCAGACAAGTTCGGAGATTTGCGGCGAACTAGATGAACATTGGCAACAAAATATTGGCAATATACTTGCCACGTTATTGCCCGCAGGCTCGATTAGTGGTGCCCCCAAAGAAAAAACCGTGCAAATTATTCAACAAGCGGAACGCCAACCCCGAGGTTATTACACGGGTATTTTTGGTCTTTTTGATAGCGAAAACCTACAAAGTGCGGTAGCTATTCGGTTTATTTCTCAAACGGGTGAGAAATATTATTTTCACAGCGGTGGCGGTATTACCATTCAAAGCCGTTTGGAAGATGAATATCAAGAATTACTCGAAAAAGTCTATTTTCCAATTGAGGAAACAAAATGATGTTTCCCTTATTTGAAACCCTTGCCATTGAACAGGGTAAAATTCAAAATATTGAATATCATCAAGCCCGTTATGAACAGAGCTTACGACAATTTTACGGCAAAAGTGCGGTCAAAATTTTCAATCTTTTTGAGCTAATCCAAGTGCCGTCTCACTTGCAAAATCAACTGGTGCGTTGCCGTATTGATTACAATGCCGAAACCACACAAGTTCAATATTTTGAATACACACGAAAAATCTACCGCACTTTTCAGCCAATTGTTTGTGATGAAATGGATTACAGCTTGAAATATGCCAATCGGGATTTACTCAATTCCCTTTTCGCTCAACGGGGAAATTGCGATGAGATTATGATTATTAAAAACGGGAAAGTGACAGATTGTTCTATTGGAAATTTAATTTTTCGCCAAGGTAACCAATGGCTCACACCTGATACCCCATTATTAGCCGGCACACAACGGGAAAAATTATTGCAGGAAGGCAAAATTAAAGAAGCCACAATTTATGCAAAAGACATTGAAAAATTTGATGAAATTCGGTTGATTAATGCGATGAATGGGTTGTGATCTTGGGGGCTTGGTTGTAGGGACACACGCAGTGTGCCCCTACATTTTTCTAAAATTTACGTTGTTACGTTCGGCTATTTTTCCGTCACCAACCAACAATTATGAATTTGTTTATTACGTTCAAAATCCAATGGTAAGGTTTTGTGAGAAATTTCCACTGCACTTAGCCCCAATATTTCCAATCCTGCAAAATCCATTTTGAATCCCCGTTTATTGTTGGAAAAAACGATGGAGCCACTTTGGCGTAAAATACGTTTTAAATTTCCCATTAATTTGATGTGATCACGCTGAACATCCCAGCTTGCTTCCATTCGTTTTGAATTGGAAAAAGTGGGCGGATCCACAAAAATTAAATCAAATTGGCGATCACATTTTTCCAGCCATTGTAAACAATCCGCTTGAATGAGTTGATGTGGCTTACCATCAAGATCGTTGAGAATCAGATTTTGCTCCGCCCAGTTGAGGTAGGTATTCGACATATCCACCGTAGTAGTGGATTTTGCCCCGCCTAATGCTGCATGGACAGTGGCAGACCCCGTATAGGCAAACAAATTCAAGAAATCTTTACCTTTCGCCAACTCCCCCACCATTTTTCGGGTGAGGCGATGATCTAAAAATAAACCGGTATCCAAATAATCCGTTAAATTTACCCAAAGTTGTGCGCCGTATTCGTTCACATAAAAATACTCGCCTTTATTGGCTAATTTTTCATATTGATTTGTGCCTTTTTGCTTTTGGCGGACTTTTAAAATCAGCTTGTTGGTTTCTACGCCGGTCACCTTTAAGGTTGCTGTCACCGCATCCAATAAACGTTGGCGTGCTTTATTTTCATCAATATTCTTCGGTGCGGCATATTCTTGCACCACAATATGATCGCCATAACGATCCACCGCTAAATTATATTCCGGCAGATCCGCATCATAGAGGCGGTACGCATCCAAGCCCTGCTGTTTCGCCCATTTTTCAATTTTCTTGATATTCTTTTGTAAACGATTGGCAAAATCTACTGCCACCTCTGAAGTGCAGTCAAATTCAAGGGGATTTTCCACCGCACTTTCTTCGCTAATTCGAGCGGAAATCTGATAATTTTTTTGAACACAATCAAGCGGTCCATTTTTCGCCTTGAATTGACGGTTTGCCCGCATTCTCAAGCAATCCAACAAGGTGGATTCGCTACTAAAAATTGAGGCATTCCAACCACCGAATTCTTTTTTCAAACGTTGTCCAAATACGGAATAAAGGGCAATCAACGCCGGTGTCGTACCTAAACGTTCGCCATAAGGCGGATTACAAATCACCATGCCCACTTCATTTGGGCTTGGGTTAGTGAGCGCCGCCACATCACCTTGCTGCCATGTTATCAAGTGAGCGACACCGGCATTTTGCGCATTGCGTTGGGCTTTTTTTAACACTCGGTGATCAAGATCAAAACCATAAAAGTGCGGTTGAATTTTACCTTGTTTTTCCTCTGCTGAAGCGATGGCTTCGCCTTTTACTTTCTCCCACACCATTTGATTATGCCCTTTCCAAAAGTCAAAGCCCCAATGTAAGCGATATAATTGAGGGGCAATATGGGCTTCCATTTGTGCTGCTTCAATCAAAAGTGTGCCGGAACCACACATAGGATCCACCAGCGGTGAGCCTTGTTTCCAACCGGAACGCAGTACAATGGCTGCCGCCAAAGTTTCACGTAAGGGGGCTTGTCCCGTATCTTCACGGTAACCGCGCAAATGCAGGGCTTCTCCGCTCAAATCCAAAGAAATGACTAATTCTTCTCGATTTAAATAGGCATGAATACGCACATCTGGTTGGCTTTTATCCACGCTCGGGCGCATTTTACCCTTACGTTCAAAGTGATCCACAATACCATCTTTCACCCGCATTGCACCAAACTGAGTATGGCGAATTTCTTGATTGGTTCCGTTGAAATCCACAAAAAAAGTGATGCGTTCATCAAAATAATCCAACCAATTAAAGCTGGAAATCGCCGCATATAAATCTAAATCGCTATAAATTTTGCTTTCGATCAAGGGCAATAAAATGCGTGATGCCAAACGCGACCAAAGCAGCGTTCGATAAAGCGTTTCATCATCGGCATAGAAATGCACGCCGCCTTGTACGACTTTTGTATCAAGCGCGCCAAGCTCGGTTAATTCAACTTTTAGCAGTTCTTCAAAGCCACGGGATGTGGTGGCGAATAGGTGTTTCATTCGGAATTCTCAATAGAAAAAATTGTAGCGGATTATAGCATAAGTTGAAGTATTGAATTCAAATCACCGCTTTCCTTTCATAAAAAATGGTGGGATTTCCCACCATTTTCTTTCAATTAATGCCATTTATTTACTCAAACATTGTGTATAACTATCCGCCGTGGCTTGCAGGAAATTGGCATAGGAATTCCCCCCTAACTGTACGCCATCACCAATCGGATCTAAACGACCTACCTTCACCGCCGTACCTTTTGCTAAAGATTCAATCACTTTCGGGGTAAATTGAGGTTCGGCAAACAAACAATTAACACGATGTTCTGCGATCTCCTGTTTAATATGCGCAAGGGTTTTCGCTCCGGGTGCAACCAATGGGTTAATAGTGAAATACCCGCTTTGTTTTAAGCCATAAGCATCATTGAAATAACCGTAAGCATCATGGAAAACAAAGAAACCTTTTTCTTTAAAAGGGGCAAGCTGAGCCTTGATTTTATCGCTTTGTTCCGCCAAAGTGCGGTTAAAATCGGCAAGATTTTTTGCAATCAGCGCTTTCTTATCGGGAAATTGCAAGGTTAGTTTATCCGCCACTTTTTGTGCCACAATTTGGCTAATTGCCGGCGAATACCAAATGTGCCAGTTGGTGCTTAATCCTTCGTGATGTTCATGATCGTGTTCATGCCCACTTTTGTGTTCGTGTTTATGGTCATGTTTGTGATCATGCTCACCCTCTTCATGGAAATGTTCGTGATGGGCTTGGGTTAATAGGGGTTTAACCTCAGTGAGGTCAGCAATGGTAATCACTTTTTGGCGATCAATTTGACTTATCGGTTTTTCTAGAAATGAATCAACGTCTTCGCCCACCCACAATACCAAATCCGCCGATTTCACTTTTTGAATATCAGATAACTTTAAGCTGTAATCATGGGGAGAAGCACCTGTCGGTACAAGTATCTGGGTATCTGCTACGCCATTCGCAACGGCTGAAGCAATAAAACCAAGGGGTTTTACCGATGCCAATACATCCGCATTCGCCATCATTGGAAGGCTGAAAAGTGCGGTTGAAATTGCACTCATTTTTAATATAGTTTTCATTTTGTCTCCTCTATTGTTAATAATGATTCTCAAAGAAGGGACAAAAGCCTACACTTTTTAAAATAAATTGCAATGGTTTTATAAGAAAGCTTAATGAAATTTTTCATAAAAAATAGGAGTAGGCTTAATTATACCTTCGTCAAGAATATGAATTCCTTACATAGAGAAAAACAATAAATCTAATAATTTTTCATGTTCACGATCTGCAGCATCAATTGTTTAAAATGTTGCTGCATATCTCGGGGGAGTTGGGAGAATAACACTTCTATTGATATGACATCGTCTTTGCGCAAAGTACCGTCATCATCGAGATTTTCTGCTAATAAAAAAATATCCGATACCCGGCAATCAAATGCCTTAGCTAAATAGTCAAGTATTGCAGGACTATACCCTTGATTTCCATTTTCCAAATTAGAAATATTACCTTTTGAGGTATTGGAAAAATCAGCTAACTGTTGCTGGGTCCAACCTTTCTTCTTACGTAAAAAACGAATTGCGTGATGTATTTTCATAACCACATAGTAAAAAAATAAAGCACTAATAAATATTTTTTTACAATCTTATTGAATAAAAAGTATTGTTATGCAATACTTTGTTTTGTATTACTGTTCAAACTTAAGGAATTACTCATGAAAAAACTACTTCTTACTATTTCGCGAGTTTCTTACTCGCAGCTTGTTCAACCACCACAAGTATCTCAAATCTCCCTAAATCACCTCAGTTATATCAAACATACAAAATTAATGATGTATCCAATCAAAATGTAGATAAAAGAATCAGACAAATATTCATGGACACATTAAAAAAGCGTCTGACTGACCTAGGTTATCAACAAGGTAATGCACTACGCATTGACTACAACATCCAAGTTTATAATCAAGGTAACCGTGCATTACGTTATTTTGTCGGCTTTGGAGCCGGCAAAGCAGAGACTACTATTCTGACAACAATAAAAAATAAGTCGGGAAAAAATATTGGCAACATTAAAACAAATGCTGATTTAAAAATTGGATTTTTTGGTGGAAATGCTGAGCAAATTATTGAAAACGCTGCAGCGGATGTAGCAAATGAAATTTGGAAAAGTGATTTATTGAAAAACAACAAAAAATAGGAGGAAAATCTAATGAAAAAACTTATCATCACAACACTATTTGTACTGCCTGTCGCAGCTTCAGCTGTAGATAATTTCACCGGCTGGCATATTGGAGGTGAGTTAAGCACTACCAAATACAGTATGGTCGGTGAAGTAAAGGGGTCAGGTTCTCAGGGTGCAGGATTGGCAATCATAGGTGGCTATGGATTTGATTTTGGTCAGAATTTTGTCGGTATTATTGAAGGTAAATTTAAAATAAGCAATGCCAAAATTACTGATGAAGATAATGAAATATTTAAAGAAAAATATCAGGCTTCAATTGCTTATTTACAAGGATATCTTATTACTGAAAATATTATGCCTTATATTAAAGTTGGCGGCTCAGTCTCTCAAATTGATTACTCTAGCGACAAATATGAAGGTGTCGGTGTTCGAGGCATTGATTACGGTTTTGGTGTTAAATATGAGATTGATAAAAATTTAGCTCTCGGCGTCGATTTTACCCGCCACAATTTAGCTGGTGGGGATGATTCTGTTAAATTTAAAGGTAAGCGATTCGGTCTAAATCTATCTTACCGATTCTAATTGATAAAAATATAAAATGGGCAATCTGCCCATTTTTACATCTTATTCAAAATCTTATCAATCACCCGTGAAACAGCAAAAAAACCAAAGGTTGCGGTAATCATTGTGGCTGCCCCAAACCCGTTAGCGCAGTTCATTGTAGCGGAGACAGTGCACCCTTCGCCCATTTTAGGAAAAATCAGCGGCTGAGTAGAAAATACTGCCTCTATGCCAAACTTGCGTTGTGGATTTTGAGTAAAATTAAAATCCTTGCGTAAAACCGACCGCACTTTTGCTAACAAGGGATCCTGAATGGTTTTGCTTAAATCGGTAATTTTGATTTGTGTAGGATCCGTTTGCCCCCCTGCTCCCCCCACAGTGATAATTTTTATTTTATTACGTTTACAATAGGCAATCATCGCCGCTTTGGTTTTAACACTATCAATGGCATCAATCACATAATCATAACCACGATTGAGATAGTCCGCCTCATTATCCGGTGAAATAAAATCATCAATAATATTGACGATACAGTCGGGGTTAATCAATTTTACCCGTTCCGCCATCACATCTGTTTTGAGTTTGCCAATATTGCCGCTCAATGCAGGAAGCTGGCGGTTGATATTGGTCACACAAATATCGTCCATATCAATCAGGGTGAGCTGTCCAATACCGGAACGGGCTAACGCCTCCACCACCCATGAGCCGACTCCACCAATGCCAATAACACAAATATGCGCTTGTCGAAGACGGGTTAAGCCTTCAGGCGTATAAAGTCGCCCGATGCCACCAAATCGCTGTTCGTAATTATCTACACGCGCCATTATTGTAAGATCCAAACACGACCATAATGTTTTGAAAGTCCGGCAATATGGCCTGCTTGATCGCCAATGCCACGATATAAATCAAAATGATGCCCGTTCACCGCACCGCCTATGTCTAATGCTACCATTAAATGTAATTTATGCGAGCCTTCCCAATTACCGTCATGATCAATATCCGGCACTTCTACCAATAAAACGGAACCCGATGGGATCACATTACGATCGGAAGCCACCGCTGCCATTGGTACAAGAGGTACACCTGCGGAACCTTTCACTTTCCCACTTGGATCATTTTTGAAGAATACGTAGGATGGGTTACGCTCTAATAAGCCTTGTACACGTGATGGATTCGCTTTTCCCCAATCACGAATGGCTTGAATTGACATTTTCTCTTTTGGAATTTCACCATCTTCCACCAACAAACGCCCTACTGCTTGATATTTAAAACCATTTTGTCCGGCATAGGCAAAATAATTCAAATTGCCATTGCCAAAATCCACATAACCACTTCCCTGTACACCTAACAAGAAGTTATCAATCATAGAATCACTGTAAGCCAATTCTAAACCTTGTCCTTCCAATGCCCCTGCATAGATTTGTGCACGAGACAAACGTTTATAGGTCGGCATGGCATAAATTGGATGTTGAAATTTCCCTTGTGGTGTTCGGCGGGCATGAATCACCGGAGAGTAATAACCTGTCATCAAGACATTTTGATAACCATCAAAGCCTTTCATGATCTGTGAAGAAATACCGTATTGCGACAATTCACGTACATCTGCGCCGGCAAGCACCCAGTTGGTAATTTTTTGATAGTTATTATAAAAACGATCGGATAATCTGCCGGAATAGGCTTTTACATTAGAAAGTTGAGTTAAAAAATCACCTTGATTAATGACCGCACTTTTATTTTCCACACGAGAAACCGGCGATAAAATACTTTGTTGATAGCTGCGACCACTGTATTTTGCACCAAATTTTTGAGGATCATCACCTGTTGGTGTGAGAATAGGCGAACCGTTATTTGATGATTTATGTGGCGAACCACCACAGGCTACCAAAATCGATATTACTGCGAAAATAGAGAAAACTTTTATGCCGAGATTTTTACAAAATTTCATACCTTATTCCTAAACAAAAAATGAATTTTTATGAGGCTGCATACGCTATCAAAAATTGCTTAAAACCACTAGTACTATTTCCTCAATAGCGTTTAATTTATATTCATTTTGATTATTTTATTAACAAACGCGACATAAACTTTTGTTTAATACTTGCAAAATTTCTTGAATGGCGTATAGTGCACCCATCAGACGCGGGGTGGAGCAGCTTGGTAGCTCGTCGGGCTCATAACCCGAAGGCCGTCGGTTCAAATCCGGCCCCCGCAACCAGATTTTAAAGCATCGATTTTGTCGGTGCTTTTTTCATGTATATCATCGGTAAAGTAAAAAGCATTTTCCCCATTGAGGAAAAATGCTTTTTCTCATTTAATAACAATATGGACGGTAATTTCTTCTCTATCGTGGTAAAGATGTTTTGCCTGAATCTCAAAAGTCAAATTTTGTTTATTCAACATATCTGTGAGATTTTCTAAGCATTGCCTCACCTCTTGATAACGTTTTTTCATTGGTAACTTTAAATTAAAAATTGTTTCACGACACCAACCGTTCACCAGCCATTTGCCAATCAGATTGGTAATACGGCTCGGCTGTTCCACCATATCACATACCAGCCAATCAACCTTTTTGCGTTTTGGCGGCTGAAACTTAAAACCGTCTTCAGCACAGTGCTCAATTCGACCGGTTTCATGCAGACTGTCAGCCATTTTTCCATGATCGACGGCATAAACAAACAAGCCACGTTTGACTAATTGATATGTCCAACCACCCGGACAAGCACCAAGATCGACACCTGTCATACTTTCATTGAGCCGCTTTTCTTCTTCCTTTTTAGGAATAAATGTTAAAATCGCTTCTTCTAATTTCAAGGTAGAGCGACTTGGCGCCTCAGAGGGAAACTTCAAGCGAGGAATCCCCATAAAGTGTTCGGAATGATTATTGATATAGGAATAACCCACATAACAACAATTCGGTTTCACGAAAAAACAATGTAAAAACAGACCGCTCTTTCGGTTTGCTTTATGCGCTAACCAGCCCTGTTTTTTTAATACTTGACGCAGCGGTACAGTAAATTTACGGCAGAATGTGGAAAGTTCCTTTGACTCATTAGTGTCGGCAGTTTCCACAAAAAGTTCTACGGACAGTCGGATATTTACTTGCGCCGATATTTCCTCAAACATCGTCACAATTGGACTAATGCCATCCGTAGGATCAAGATTCTCCAATAAGTTTGATACCACCAACATCTGTCGGGCAAAAATGAGCTGATTAAAGGGTACTTCACGCGCTAAACGATTCGCTTCATTGGGTTGATAACATTCAAAAATCACATAGCCCGAATGTTCTTGAACACGGGCAAAACCAAATATGCCTAGGCTTGCAGCATGATCCATAATTTCTGCTGCTACTTCTTTTTCAAAACCCGGACGGCAATATAATGCTAATTTATTCATACTCTTCTTTCTTTATTGCATTAATAATCCAATGGCGAAAGGCTTGAATTTGCTCATCATCAAGGCGATCAAGATGATTCACCACATAAAAAGATTTAGGATCGGGTAAATTTGTTGGCAATACTACCTGAAGTGTTCCCTGTTCAATTTCCTGCAATGCAATCAAACGATTAGCCAAAGCAATGCCTTGACCATGGCTTGCTGCCTGCAATGCCATAAATGTATGGCTAAATAAAGGTCCTTGTTGGATATTCAAATCTTCAAGTTTTAAATAATCTGACATGATTCGCCAGTTATCGCGCGTATGCGTATGGAGTAGCGTATGTTGCTTTAAATCTTGTTTACCATGAACCGGTTTTTGGGCAAGCAACTCTGGTGAGGCTAAAATCAATAAATTTTCTTTGCCCAGACAATCAACTTGTAAATTCTGCCAATCTCCCTTTCCATAATAAATTGCAAGATCAATTTCTTTATTTAATAAGCCCTCATCTTGATCTACCCCTTTTAAACGAACTTCAATTTCAGGATGAAGCTGATTAAATTCACTTAAATGCGGTACAAGCCATTGAAGACCAAAGGTTTGAGGTACACTAATGCTTAAGTGAAGATCATCTTTTAGCGCTAATAGCCGCTCTGTCGCTTCATTAAGTTTACGTAAAATTTTATTAATATCGACAAAATAGGCCTTGCCAAATTCAGTTAACTCTAAGGCTCGATTTTTACGTTTAAATAACTCAATGCCTAAAAAATCTTCTAACAGTTTTATTTGATGACTGACCGCAGCCTGCGTAACAAAAAGCTCATCAGCCGCTTTTGTAAAACTTAAATGTCGTGCTGCAGATTCAAAAGACTTCAATGAATTCAAGGGAGGCAAACGTTTATACATAGTTCTTCCAAAATATAATTTTTTCGTCTATACTTAGACAGTTTCAATTCAGATTAATTTTTCTAATCTTTCAAATAAAAAAACGTCATTTGTTCTTCTTATCGTCAATTCTTACAATGTACGCATACTTAGTGGCTGGTAATTCTTTACGAGTTAATGAGTTTCGGACTTAAGTATGATGTTGTGTTTGCATATAGTTCAGGTAACTGAACTTGAGTAACAGTAAGTTACTCGTTTACTTCCTATAATTTGAACCTTTTTGGTTAAACGCCACCCTTTTTGAGTGGCGTTTTTTTCATGCCGAAATTCTATCATAACTCTATTTTCTTTTCTTGTTTTACTTGATTATGTTTAACATAACTAACTAAATTTTGAAAAATCACAAAAAATTTAGGTTTTAAGGTTCAAATACTCAAAATAATGATGTAGATTAAATAGCAGTTCACTAACAACATCATATTAAGGGAAGCAAAATGAAAGACTTAGACTGGAATAATCTTGGTTTTAATTACATTAAAACCGACTATCGTTTTATTGCCCATTGGAAAAATGGTCAATGGGATGAAGGCAAGCTCACCACAGACAATACCTTACATATTCACGAAGGCTCAACCGCACTTCACTATGGTCAACAATGTTTTGAAGGCTTAAAAGCTTATCGTTGTAAAGACGGCTCAATCAACTTATTCCGCCCTGACGAAAATGCAAAACGTATGCAACACACCGCAGATCGCCTCTTAATGCCACAAGTTCCTACGGAATTATTTGTTCGTGCCTGTAAAGAAGTCGTCAAAGCGAATGAAGAATGGGTTGGTCCTTATGGTTCCGGTGCAACCTTATATTTGCGTCCTTTCCTCATTGGTGTAGGAGAAAATATTGGTGTAAAATCGGCACCGGAATTTATTTTCTCTGTATTCTGCTGCCCGGTGGGTGCTTACTTTAAAGGTGGATTAACGCCATCTAATTTCATCACAACCGAATATGATCGTGCAGCGCCAATGGGAACCGGCGGTGTGAAAGTCGGTGGCAACTATGCCGCCAGCTTGCTCCCCCATGAATTAGCGGCAGAACAAGGAACTGCGGAACGCAAATTTGCCGATGCGATTTACCTAGATCCGAAAACCCACACTAAAATTGAAGAAGTGGGGGCAGCAAATTTCTTCGGGATTACTAAAGACAATAAATTTATCACCCCAATATCGGAATCCATCCTACCGAGCATCACAAAATACTCTTTGCTCTATATTGCGAAAGAACGTTTGGGTATGGAAGCAATTGAAGGGGATGTATATATCGATCAACTTGATCAATTTGCCGAAGCCGGTGCTTGTGGTACAGCAGCGGTCATTTCACCGGTAGGCGGTATTCAACATAAAGACAAATTCCACGTATTCTATTCCGAAACAGAAGTGGGGTCTATTACCCGTAAACTTTACAATGAGCTCACCGGTATTCAATTCGGTGATATTGAAGCACCGGAAGGCTGGATTGTAAAAGTTGAATGATAAAAAATGCGGTGAATTTTCACCGCACTTTTTTAT
Organism: Rodentibacter mrazii; assembly: GCF_001998825.1. GTDB lineage: Bacteria > Pseudomonadota > Gammaproteobacteria > Enterobacterales > Pasteurellaceae > Rodentibacter > Rodentibacter mrazii. Next base: position 13,513 of record NZ_MLHG01000026.1, on the reverse strand, counting down.
CTCTCATTATGAATTTCTAAATTTGTCGCATCTTTTTCACGCTTTTTCTTTGCCGAATCATTACGTTGTGAGGCGATGCTATCCAAATATTCAGGTGTAATATCCCCTGTGATATATTCGCCGGTGAAGACAGAGCAATCAAATCCTTTAATCGTAGGATTTTCTTGCTGAACGGATTCAGTTAAAGCATTAAGATCTTGGAAAATCAACTTATCAACGCCAATCAGTTTCGCAATTTCATCTACGCTACGGCCATTCGCAATAAGTTCATCTTTCGTTGGCATATCAATACCATACACGTTCGGATAACGAATTTCCGGTGCGGCTGAAGCAAAATAAATTTTCTTCGCACCGGCTGCTCGTGCCATTTCGACAATCTGTTCAGATGTCGTACCACGGACGATAGAATCATCTACTAACAGCACATTTTTATCTTTAAATTCTGCTTTAATCGTGTTGAGTTTACGGCGAACAGAGTTAATACGTTGCGCTTGACCTGGCATAATAAAGGTGCGCCCCACATAGCGGTTTTTCACAAACCCTTGACGATATGGCTTGTTTAACACGTTAGAAATTTGCAAAGCAATATCCGTTGAAGTTTCCGGCACAGGAATGACCACATCAATATTATCTAATTCATCTTTCCATTCTTTCGCAATTTTTTGTCCTAAACGCTCCCCCATATGAACGCGTGCAGCATAGACAGAAACGCCATCCATAATGGAATCAGGACGTGCAAAATAGACATATTCAAAAACACACGGGTTTAAGACCGCACTTTCAGCACATTGTTGAGCGTAAAGTTCACCGTCAAAAGTAATATAAATTGCTTCACCCGGTGCGACATCACGAACGAAATCATAACCTGCTACATCCAAAGCGACGGTTTCAGAAGCAAACATATATTCTGTTTTGCCATCTTCTTCACGCTGCCCCAATACAAGAGGGCGAATGCCAAAGGGATCACGAAATGCCACCATGCCATGTCCGATAATCATTGCAAGACAAGCATAAGCGCCACGCACATCTTTGTGGGTTTTGCTCACCGCATAAAAAATATCCTGTGGATCTAGATGATCTTGCGGAATATTATCAAGGTGATTCGCAAAGATATTTAAAAGTAATTCAGAATCAGAATTGGTATTTACATGGCGACGAGCGGTTTTAAACACTTTTTCTTTCAATTCTTCCGAATTGGTTAAATTACCATTATGAACCAATGTTACCCCATAGGGTGAATTCACATAGAAAGGTTGTGCTTCCGAGACACTTGAACTCCCGGCGGTAGGATAACGCACGTGTCCCATACCGGCATTGCCTTGTAACCGCAACATATGTTCATGTCTAAAAATATCGCTGACTAACCCATTTGCTTTACGCAAACGGAATCGATTTTCATCGTCTATTGTGACGATCCCGGCAGCATCTTGTCCGCGATGTTGCAACAACGTTAATGCTGCATAAATAGATTCATTAACCGGACTTTGACTCACAATACCGACGATACCACACATTTCATAACCCTTACTGATTAAATGTTGAATTTAAGAAACTGGAGCTTGCTTGAAGCTGTTGGAAAAACCATTCAATAATAAACCCAAAGTGTGGAATCAATGTTGATTCTTTCCACCAATCGGTTTGTTCAAAATTCGTGAAGGTACCCAAGAAAAATAAGATCGCCGCGACAATTAATGCACCACGTAATAAACCAAATGCTGCTCCTAATACACGATCAGTACCGCTTAATCCGGTTTTATCAACTAACTGTGCAATTACAAAATTCACAATACCGCCTACAATTAATGTCAGTACAAATAAAATACCGATTGCCGTGCCATTTCGCACATACATGGACTCAATTTGCGTCAAATAGGTTACGAGGTAAGGATAAAACTGACTTGCCACTATAAACGCGACAACCCAGCTGGCAAGTGATAATACTTCGCGCACAAAACCACGGAGTAAACTGACAAGAATGGAAAAAGCGATAATGCCAATAATAATGTAATCGATCATTAAAAAATCTCTCAATAAAAAGAGCTGCATAAAGCAGCCTGCGTATTCTACAAAAAATAAAGCAAAAAGGAAAACGTTTGCGTCATATAAATTTCACTAAATTTCTTTCCAAAAAGCACGATCCAATCGTTGCTCCGCTTTCCTTAAAACTTCGGCTAAATGCTGATATGTGGGTTTACCCTGTAAAAGTGGCAAGGGTTCTTGTATATTTCTCAAACGTTCACAAATATCGTAAAACCACGTTGCGCTTTGCGCTTCCAAAGGTGACACCGCACGTTTCCCCAGCCAGTATAGCCCTTGTAACGGAATAAGTAAGGCAAAAAGTGCGGTTAAAACCGCTGCAGAAAATGCCATAATATCGTGCTTGGCATAAAGCTGTTGCCACACAACAGCAAATACTGCGATTAACGGCATCGCATTTTGTGCAAAACGCGTGCTTTTTATAACTCGCTGTTCAGAAAAAATTATCCCTAATTTAGCCTCTTGTGGCCAAGTATTAAGATAAATTTGTCCTTGCTTAAAAATAGAAAAAAACGACATAAAAACACCCTTAAAAATAACCGCACTTATGATACTCCAGTTCGTCCCGAATTTCTATCTTATCAAATTGACGTAAATTCCATTTTTCTGTGAATGAAGTCAGATTTTTCTTTCTTGATGAATTTATTTTATTGCGTAAAAGGTGTATGCTATGCGCGACTTTACAGTCCGATCTTTCCGATTGGATTTTTATTAACTTTAACCAAATATAGGGTTCCTATGTCAAAACTTGTTCTTATCCTTAACTGTGGTAGTTCTTCGTTAAAATTTGCAATTCTTGATCCTGCTACAGGAGAAGAAAAATTATCTGGTTTAGCTGAAGCTTTTTTCCTTCCTGAATCCCGCATTAAATGGAAACTTAACGGTGAAAAGGGTAACGCTGATTTAGGTGCTGGTGCAGCACATATCGAGGCGCTTGATTTTCTCGCATCAAACATTATGACAGATGAGCTTAAAAACTCTATCGCAGCGATTGGTCATCGTATCGTACACGGTGGTGAAAAATATACAAAATCTGTTTTAATCAACGATGATGTCATTAAAAACATTGAAGATGCAGCACAATTTGCACCACTTCATAATCCGGCACATTTAATCGGTATTCGTGAAGCATTTAAAGCATTCCCACACTTAAAAGATAAAAACGTTGCGGTATTTGATACGGCTTTCCATCAAACAATGCCGGAAGAAGCATATTTATACGCATTGCCGTATTCTTTATATGAAGATAATGGTATTCGTCGCTATGGTGCGCACGGTACGAGTCATTTCTTTATTTCTCGCGAAGTGGCAAAACGTGTTGGCAAACCGGTTGATCAGGTTAATACCATTATCTGCCACTTAGGCAACGGTGGTTCAGTGTCTGTTGTCCGTCATGGAGAGTGTATTGATACGTCTATGGGTTTGACACCGTTAGAAGGTTTAGTAATGGGAACCCGTTGTGGTGATATTGATCCGGCAATTATTTTCTATCTTTATAAAAATTTAGGTATGTCTATGGATCAAATCGAAGAGACTTTAGTGAAGAAATCAGGTCTTTTAGGTTTAACCGGGGTAACTAGTGACTGCCGTTATTCAGAAGATAACTACGAAAATCCATCTCATCCTGAAGCCAAACGGGCATTAGATGTTTATAGCTATCGCTTAGCAAAATATATCGGTGCTTACATGGCTGCACTAGGTGATGATTACTTAGATGCCATTGCGTTTACCGGTGGTATTGGTGAAAACTCTGCCCAAGTACGCAGATTAACATTAAATCACTTAAAATTATTCGGTATCAAAATTGATGAGGAACGCAACCTCGCAGCCCGTTTTGGTAACGAAGGGGTGATCACTGCTGATGACTCTAAATTTAAAGCTATCGTTCTTCCAACTAACGAAGAATTAGTGATTGCGCAAGACACAGCAAAACTTAGTTTCTAACTCAACGACAAACTGCCGAGAGAATTCGGCAGTTTTTCTTTATAACTCAATTAGTTAAGGTGTATTATGTCCCGTACAATTATCCTTATTCCTATTAGCACCGGTGTAGGTCTAACCAGTGTAAGTCTTGGTTTAATCCAATCTCTTGAACAAAAAGGTGCAAAAGTAGGTTTTATGAAACCTATTTCTCAACCAAACTCCGGTGAAGATCAATTAGATCGCACAACCTCTATCGTTCGTACCAGTACGGCTTTAGAAACCGTTGAACCTTTTATGTTAAGCGTAGCAGAATCATTAATTGGTCAAAATCAGTCCGATGTGCTACTAGAAAAAATCGTTGAAAACCACCAACAACTTTCTAAAAATAATGAAATTATCGTAGTTGAAGGTTTAATCCCAACTCGCAAGCACACTTATGCAAATAGTATTAACTACGAAATTGCGCAAACATTAGACGCAGAAATTATTTTAGTTGCTGCTCCGGCAACAGAAACACCTGCGGAATTAAAAGAACGTGTGGAAGCAGCTGCCTCATTATTCGGTGGAAAAAATAATCCTAATTTATTAGGCGTTGTCGTTAATAAATTTAATGCGCCAATTGATGAATCCGGTCGCACCCGTCCGGATTTAACAGAAATTTTCGATTCTTTCCAACATAGCCGTAATAGTGAAGCCGAATTAACTAAATTATTCTCAAATAGTGCAATTAAACTTTTGGCTTGCATGCCATGGTCTGCGGATTTAATTGCAACCCGAGCAATTGATTTAGTAAAACACTTAGGTGCCACAATTATTAATGAGGGCAATATTAACCGTCGTATTCGTAGTATCACATTCTGTGCACGAAGCCTACCAAATATGCTTGAACATTTCCGTGCGGGTAGCCTACTGGTGGTCTCTGCAGATCGTCCTGATGTTATTGTTGCCGCGGCACTTGCTGCCTCAAATGGCATAGAGATTGGTGGAATGCTACTCACCGGTGGATACAAAATTGATGCTCAAATTAACAAACTTTGTCAACATGTGTTTGAATCAACTCAATTGCCAATCTTCCGCATTGAAGGTAATACATGGCAAACGGCATTAAATCTACAAAGTTTTAACCTTGAAGTGCCAGTTGATGATAAAGAACGCATTGAAAACATTAAACGCTACATTAGCGAGAAATTCTCTCCTGATTTCATCAATAACCTAGTAGCGGGTTCAACACGTTTACGTCGTTTATCGCCACCTGCATTCCGTTTTCAACTCACCGAATTGGCGCGAGCAGCCAAAAAACGTATTGTCCTCCCGGAAGGTGACGAACCTCGTACCATTAAAGCAGCTGCCCTTTGTGCAGAACGTGGGATTGCAGAATGTGTGTTATTAGCAGATCCAGCATCCGTTCAACGTGTCGCTGAAGCACAAGGCGTTGAATTAGGGAAAGGTATCACTATTATTAATCCGGCTGATGTCCGTGAAAATTATGTCGATCGCTTAGTTGAACTTCGTAAAGCCAAAGGCATGACCGAAGCTGCTGCACGTGAGCAATTAGAAGATACCGTGGTACTTGGTACAATGATGCTAGAAGCAAATGAAGTGGATGGTTTGGTCTCCGGTGCAGTTCACACCACTGCAAATACCATTCGCCCACCAATGCAAATCATTAAAACCGCACCGAGTAGTTCAATTGTTTCTTCTATCTTCTTTATGCTATTACCGGATCAAGTATTAGTCTATGGTGACTGTGCCGTAAATCCGGATCCAAATGCAGAACAATTAGCGGAAATTGCAATTCAATCGGCTGACTCTGCGAAAGCCTTTGGTATCGATCCGAAAGTGGCGATGATTTCTTATTCTACCGGTACATCAGGCAGTGGTGCTGATGTAGAAAAAGTGAAAGAAGCCACCCGTATCGCAAAAGAGAAACGCCCGGATTTAATCATTGACGGTCCGTTACAATATGATGCGGCAGTGATGGAAGATGTTGCACGCTCTAAAGCACCAAACTCTCCTGTTGCAGGTAAAGCGACCGTGTTCATCTTCCCAGACTTGAATACGGGTAATACCACCTATAAAGCAGTACAACGTTCTGCTGATTTGGTGTCTATCGGTCCAATGCTGCAAGGTATGCGTAAACCAGTGAATGACTTATCGCGTGGTGCGTTGGTGGATGATATTGTTTACACCATTGCATTAACTGCAATTCAAGCGACACAATAAATGTTAAAAAATAATAAGGGATGCAACTGCATCCCTTCCTTAATAGCCTCAAAAACACGACTTAAAATCTTATACTAGTCGTTTTTTTCCATTAACCAACATACATATTTTTCACGATCATAATCTCGTCCTTCTTCCAATTCAAAACCACAGGAAAAACAAATGCCCTCAATTACATTATCACCTTCACATTCTGGACATTCGAAATACAAATCCTCCTTGTCCGGTAAAAGACAAGCAATTGCGTCATAAAAATCCATTTCTTGTTCACAACCAGAACAATATAAAGAAATATTTGGATATTCTCCCGATTTCCAACCAATATTCTTTGATTGGCAATGGCAACAAGAGGCATTTTTAACGAATATCTCTTTTACTTCTGAACTGGGAAAATCAATTTCTGAAATATTCATACAATTTCCCTGTCACTTTCTAACCTGCCCGGTTTCTGGATTAACTTCAACGGAAAGAGGACATAGTCCTTTGTTAATCATTGAAAATCTAAATCCTCCTAGTGTTTCATATATACATTTCGTATAGCGCCAATCCCCTGTTTCTTGCTCATCAACACTTGTTCCTCTCTCCCAATCTGCCAACGCCGCTGTCGAAAGACCACAAAATACCATTGCAATAGCCCATTTTTTAATTTGATACATTTTTCACCTCGCGAAATAAATTCAAAAAGAACCCAAAACAGGTTCAAATAAATTATATTATGAACCTAAAATAGGTTCAAACAAATTTGCACCTAAAATAGGTGCTATGAAGAATTTAAGATTATCAATACATTCCGCCGAACATATTTGGTTACGAGAAAGATTACTCAAACAACGATTGAATCTAGGACTTTCGCAACGAGCATTAGGCGAAAAAATGGGCGTTTTGTATTCTTTTATCGGCAAAGTGGAAACCGGCGATCGCCGTTTGGATATATTTGAATTTATTGAATATTGTCGAGGATTAGATCTTGAGCCAGTGGAGATTCTTTCAGAGATAGAACAACGTTTCGGGTAAAAACTTGATAAAATAGCTTAAAAAAATGACCGCACCTCCACAAGTGCGGCCATTTTTTATAATTTTTTAAGCCTCAATAGATTTCAACAAGGCTAAAAGCTGTAACCCTATTTCTCTCCGCCAGCCAACCAATAAATCCGGTAATTTCTCCGGTGATTCATTGTATTGCCAAACCCATTTGATTAAATCTTCTAAGCTTCGCTTACTTGCTAAAATTTCTAGTGTTAGGCCTTGTGGTGTCAGCTCATAAGCTTTTTCTTGTAAGAGGCGAATTGCCTTTTTATAACGGGGATCATCAACGATGCGAAGGATACGTTTCGGATAATCATAGGGCGATACTCGGCGTGCTTTCGCTAAGAGTTGCAAAATTTTCTTACCACGTACTCTGACTTCATTATTGGAAAGCCCCATTTCAAGCATTTCCGAGGTATTACGCGGATTGTATTTCGCCACTTTCCATAAGTTTTCTGACTTAACTACATAAGAAAGTGCCAGATCACGCTCTATTGCCACTTCTTGTCGCCATTGCGCCAAAATTTTTAATCGGGCAAGCTCTAATGGGTTAAGTTTCCATGAATTTGGAATATCCAAATAGGCAGTTTCCGCATCACGCGCTTGTAATTTCTTTGTTTTTGATAAGGCAAGTTCACAATCAGCTTTTACAGCATTTTTCCAAGGCGTTGCCATTAATTCTTGCTGTAAACAATAGTAAATCGGTAATAAATACCACACGTCACCTGCAGCATAATGTAATTGTGTTTCCGATAAAGGGCGCTTAATCCAATTTGTTCTCGTCGCACCTTTATCCACCTTAGTGTTCAAATAATTTAATGCTAATTTCGCTAATCCTACTGAATTTCCCAATCCAAGGAAACGAGCCATTATTTGTGTATCAATCATAGGTTGGGGTAATTGATCAAATTCCTGCAAAAAAACAAGTAAATCTTCACTGCAAGAATGAAGGACTTTAAGCACATTGGGATCAGTCAATAACTCAATAAAAGGCGAAAAATCGCTAATGCTTAAAGGATCAATCAGGGATACCCTCTCTCCATCATAAAGTTGAATGAGACCTAGTTTTGGGAAATAAGTCGATACACGCACAAATTCAGTGTCTAAAGCAACCGCACTTTTTTGACGTGCCAATTGGCAAACTTCACTCAGCCTTTGATTTGTTGTGATCAATGAAAAATGCAATGGTTCTTGGCATTCTTTTATCATGACATTATCTCTTAGATTAAAAAAACAAAAATGGGATATTTCTATCCCATTATTAAATGATGAAACTTAATGTGTTGGTCGATTGGCAATTTCTTCATCCCGCAATATACGGCGTAATATTTTTCCAACATTTGTTTTAGGTAATTCGTCTCGAAACTCAATTTCTTTCGGTACTTTATATCCGGTCAAATGCTGACGGCAGTGCTGACGAAGTTCATCACGGGTAAGACTTTCATCTTTTTTCACAACAAAAATTTTAATGGTTTCTCCTGAAACTTCGTTCGGTACGCCAATTGCCACGGCTTCCGCAACCTTATAATTGAGCATTACAACGTCTTCAATTTCATTCGGATAAACATTAAAACCTGAGACCAAAATCATATCTTTTTTACGATCTACAATACGCAAACTATAACTCTCATCCATAATCACAATATCGCCGGTTGCCATCCAACCATCTTTCAATACTTCATTCGTTGCCTCAGGACGTTGCCAGTAACCTTGCATAACTTGCTCGCCTTTTACCCACAATTCTCCAGCTTCGCCAATTTTCGCCTCTGAACCATCATCTTTAATAATTTTAATATCCGTATTTGGTACAGGCACGCCAATCGTTCCATTGTGCTTCACAACATTTACCGGACAAGCGGCAATAAGCGGCGAACATTCCGTCATACCATAACCTTCAATAATGTTACAGCCGGTTAAATCGTGCCAACGTGTTGCGACAGATTGCTGAATAGCCATACCGCCACCAACAGAGAGTTTTAATGCCGAAAAATCAACTTCTTTGAAATTTTCATTATTTAACAATGCATTAAATAGCGTATTGACTCCTGTAATTGCCTGAAAACGGTATTTTTTTAATTCTTTGACAAAACCCTCAATATCACGTGGGTTTGTAATTAAAATAGCGGTAACACCGAGTTCAAGGAAAAGCAAGCAGTTCACCGTTAAAGCAAAAACATGATAAAGCGGTAGGGCAAGAATAGCTGAACGGGCACGGGCATAATCACCGATAAAAGGTTCTGCGATCCATTTCGCTTGGAAAATATTGGTAATAATATTTCCATGGGAAAGCATTGCCCCTTTTGCCACGCCTGTTGTGCCTCCCGTATATTGCAGGAAAGCGAGATCATTGCGTGACACTTCCGGTTGAATATATTGACGATATTTACCAATACTTAATACTTCACGAAAAGTTACAGCATCCGGTAATTTATATTTTGGCACTAATTTTTTGACGTATTTCACCACAAAATTAACCAATGTACGCTTACCAAAAGAAAGCTGATCACCCATTCGGGTTAAAATAACGTGTTTTATATCCGTATTAAAAACAACTTTCTCAAGTGTTGAGGCAAAATTTGAAACAACCACTATTGCCACCGCCCCACTATCTTGCAATTGATGCTCAAGTTCTCGCGGGGTATAAAGCGGATTGACATTCACTACAATCAAACCTGCCCGTAAAATACCAAAAAGCGCGATAGGATATTGCAATAAATTCGGCATCATCAAAGCAACACGATCACCTCGTTTTAATTTAAACTCATTTTGTAAATAAGCTGCAAAAGCCCGACTACGTTCTTCTAATTTACGAAAAGTAAGAACCTGTCCCATATTAATATATGCAGGTCGATCAGGATGTTCGCGAATGGCTTTATTAAATATATCTAAAATTGATTCATATTTTGAGGTATCCAGATATTTTTCAGCACCTTCCGGATAATTTTGAAACCAAATTTTTTCCATTTATTATTAACCTTATAGTTGGAAAATCAACGGCAGATTCTATCATTTAATTTAAATAATAGCGAATTTCCGGCTCGTTATACCACGGTCGATGGTGCCAACCCCAAAATTCCCAATCTTCCCAATCATTTGGTGGGTAATAGTAGTGCTTACTCAACGTCCAAAGGCGATAATTTTCAATTTGAATCAACGGATAAGAGTAATTAGCTTGTTCGATTTTTCCTTCTTCTTTTCCGGATAAAATTCCACCTAACGTAATATAACGATCTTTCAGATTTTCAGGATCAACAAAACCGTTAAAATATGCAATAAAACGCCCTTGGGACTGTGATTCCACAATAGGCTTACCCGAATAATTAGAAATTGGCAAACTCAATACCTCAATTTTCGTTTTATTCGGCAAAATTTCCGATTGAATAATTTTTCCACCTAAACGTACGGTTTTACAACGACAATTCAGATCCCGCGGTGAAATATCACGATAGTCGGTAATTGAGAATTGATTTTTCTCTAAGCCTTGTGGCGATGTAATACAGCCTGTTAATAGAAAAGAAAGTGCGGTTAAAAATAGTATTGTTTTTACTCTCATAAGCTTCTCCTACTGATCTATAAGAAAATTACTCACGTCCGGGCAATTTTTTCCAAGTGACCTCATTACGTAAATAAATAGGCTCAATCTCTAGTGCTGAAATAGCTTTTTTCTGCAACCAATCCGTAAGAGCTAATTCCAACATGTAGAGGGCATTAGGCAATTCAATATCCGTACCGGTGAAATTTTTTTCGTAAAATTGCGAATAGGCATTCCAGCCGGTTCCTACTCGGAAAGCCGTCTCATCGTTAAATTGAGCAATAACCCGCTCAGGAGAACAAACTTGCTCTGCAATCACTTCACGCCATTGAAAAAATTCACCAAAATCTGACCGCACTTTTTCTCGTTTCAGCTGAGAAAAATAAACTTCATTCATTCTTGCATCAATGGCCGCAGCAACATTTTCTCTTTGATGTAATTCAAATACGGCCTGTGCCATTGCCGTTAAATTCGAAATAGGAATAACCGGCAGATCCACACCGAAAGCCAATCCTTGCGCAATTCCCACACCTACTCTAACCCCTGTAAAACTACCGGGTCCACGACCAAAGGCAAGAGCATCGACTTGAGTCAATCGAATTCCTGCATTTGCCAGAATTTCATCTATCATTGGCAAGATACGTTTTGTGTGACTGCGTTGAGCTAATTCACTCAAATATGTTTTTTCGCCCTTGTTTAGCAGTGCGACAGAACAAGCTTCAGTAGAGGTATCTAATGCTAATAAAGTTAAATTTGTCATTATTTTTCTCAATTATTTGTTTTGTAAGAATTGTATCACTTTGTTGAGATCACGGGTACGGCTTAAATTCGGCAAACTTTTTAAAAATGTTTCAGCATAACTACGCATCACAAGGCGATTATCACAAATTATTACGACACCGCGATCCGTAACATCGCGGATTAAACGCCCTACACCTTGTTTTAGCGTAATCACGGCTTCAGGAATTTGAATATCATTGAATGGGTTTCCTCCTTGCAAACGGCAATCCTCAATACGTGCTTTAAGCAAAGGCTCGTCAGGTGACATAAAAGGAAGTTTATCAATAATAACCAAAGAAAGTGCATTACCACGCACATCAATTCCTTCCCAAAAACTTGATGTTGCAACTAATATTGTATTTTTACTTACGGTAAATTGTGCCAATAACGTTGTTTTTGGCATTTCACCTTGTAATAGTACTGATAATTGACTATTTGAACGAAAATATTCCGCTAAATTACGCATCATTTCATAGGAAGTACAAAGCACAAAACACCGTCCTTGATTAGCTTCAATAACAGGTAACAACATTTTGCCCAGCTCTGTTTGTGTATTGGTTCGGTTTGTATTTGGTAAATAGCGAGGCACACACAATAATGCTTGCTCAGTATAATTAAACGGGCTTTGTAAAATAAGTTGGCGTGCATTTTCAATGCCTAAGCGATGATAAAAATGATCAAATTTTCCATCGACTTCTAAAGTAGCGGAAGTAAAAATCCATGTCGCTTGTTTTGTTTTTAGCTGTTCACCAAATTTATCGGCAACGGTTAAAGGTGTAATATGTAAAGCAAATTGACGTGCAAAGGTTTCATACCAATAGCAATAACCTACACGCTCTGTTTCAAGTAAACGTTGTAGATATCCTTTTAAATTTTCAACCCGTTCAAAAATATTATCCAGCGTTTGTGAACGTCCTAAAGCCAATTTAATGACTTCAGACAAAAAATCTAATTTTTCGATAAGAATTTTAAATGATTTTTCAACCGCACTTTGTCTTAAAATTTCACGCCAATTACCACGCAGATTTCCTTCCCCTAATAATAAACGAAAATCCTGTACCGTTTTTTGTAGAGTATCTGCTGCGCTGCTTAGTTGTTTCAGATCTTTTAATTCCGTGTGATAAACAATATTAATATCTTTACAAAGATCAAAAAACTGTCGAGAACTCACCGATTGCCCAAAATATTGACTGGCAATATCAGGTAACTGATGAGCTTCATCAAAAATAATATTTTCTGCTTGAGGGATCAATTCACCAAAACCGCTTTCTTTCACCGCCATATCCGCAAAAAACAGGTGATGATTGACGACCACAATATCCGCATTGAGGGCTTTTTTTCTTGCCAATGCGACATAACAATCCGCATAATTCGGGCAATCCGATCCTAGACAATTTTCTGCCGTACTGGTTAATTGGGGTAAAATAGGGCTATCTTCCGCAAGATCAGTACACTCGGTCAAATCTCCCGTTTTACTTGAAATGCTCCACTGTCGAACTTTAACTAAGTCTTTTAATACTGATTTGTCCCCTAATACCCCTTGTGCAATTAAACGTTCTAAACGCTCTAGGCATAAATAATTAGATCGACCTTTGAGTAAAGCTGTTTTTCCCGTATAACTCAGCGCTTTTTTTATTGCAGGTAAATCACGATTAAATAATTGATCTTGGAGATTTTTAGAGCCTGTAGAGATAATAGTTTTCTTACCGGAAAGTAATGCCGGGGCTAAATACGCAAAAGTTTTTCCTGTCCCTGTACCGGCTTCTACTACCAATACACTTTTCTCAGAAATAACCTTTTCGATAGCTTGCGCCATTTCCAACTGTTCAGCACGTGGGTGAAACCCCTTAATTTGTTGGCTTAATGCTCCACCTTCAGCAAAAAACTCTGTAACTTTATTCATTATCACTATATCACCACTTAAATTAGATATTAGTGTAACAAATTTCATTCATGAATAAAAATACAGTAAAATAAACCTATCATTGATTA
>NZ_MLHG01000025.1 GCF_001998825.1 Rodentibacter mrazii | reverse complement strand
CACATAAACGTATTCGTCACCAATATAATGATGACTTAATACCCGTCTGCCATTTTCCACAGCACGGTCGTTTAACGTCCAATCACCGAGACCAACCATTCCCCAATCGTAGCTGAGCTGCTTTTCAATTAATCTATGGATATGTTGCATACCCAATGATTTCTTGACTTCAGCAGTACACACGACGTTACCAAGCGTAAAAGGACTCTTTCTTGATTGGTGTAGCATCCAGTCAAAATACCCTCTTCGATGATCATTGCTCTCATCTTCAAAGTGAATTTCAGTTCTCCAATTCCCCTCATCATTCAATAATGTTCTAATAACAATGGTCTCATCATTGACAAGATAGAAATTCATCACAATTTCAGCTCGCGGTTCCGGAGCGCGTTGAATCAACTCACCATTTCTCAACACAATGTAACCGTTCTTATGATATGAAATCAACTCGTTAATCTTCTCAGCACTCACTTCTGATAGGATTCGACGGGAAATAATGATTTTACCTAATTCTAAAACATAATTTTTCTGACACATGGTGTTTCTCCTAAACTTAATTTTTAAGTAAACATGTAAAGGGGATAACACCACCATTGAGGGATGTTATCCCTCAATGGGTGCAAGGTGTAAACGTATTAATGCATTTTTTCTACATTCGTTGTTTATGACGTTGTAATTTTTTAAACATTTTTACCGTATCTTGAAACATACTTTCATCATTAACGGCCATACCATTAATACAAAAATGCGTGTCAAAACCATTGATAAAAATGAATATATTTACATCGTCTTCTTCTAGCCCGGTCAACTCTAAAAAGAGTGACGCCAAACGGTTTAAAACGAGGCTTTGATAAAGGTTACCAAAGTGCGGTATTGCTTCACTGCCTCGTACTAATGCCCAAATTTCCTCATCTTCTACACTGCAATCGTATTGATAAAGCACATTTTCCCAACCGGTTAAGGCGGGACTGATTGCGTTCATGTAAAACGACGGAATAAAATTCAGTGAAAGCATGCCAAATTTGGTGCTATTCGTACGGCTATAAGGTAAAGTATTCACAGTATTCTCCCTAAATGATGAATCCAATAAAGGGAAAACCCTCCATAGAGGCGATTTTCCCCTATGGGTAAAAGTGCAGTCAAAATTGACCGCACTTTCAAGTGATTATTTTTTAAGCAATCGCGTTGATTTCCAAGACTTTATAGTTTAAATATCCATGATTAATATAGGGAGGATTATGGATTTGACATAAGTCACCAACCCGGAGTTGCGATACAGGAATATAAGCATTGTCAATCGGATAATGAGATACACCGACATCAATCACTTTTCCGTCCACTTCAGTTGTGATTCTATGTAAATCTTGTCCTTTATCTTCTAAGATAATTTCATATTTCATAGATTGCTCCTTTCATAGCAAGGTAAACGTTTATGCCCAAAGCAGTGTCGCTAATTTTACTTTTTTCTCTAACTCATTGACCGCTTTCTTAGCGTAAGTAAGAGAGTAAGCATGCGACCGCTTTTCTGGGTGCTCCTTCAAGTCTTGGTGCTTTTCACGGGCTTTTTCCAGCTCAAATTGAAAATACTCAAGACTTTCCGGCATTGATAAATCTATTTTATCAGCCATTTTTTCCCAGTAAGCAATGCGGTCTTGATAGCTTTCGGCTTTTTTCATTTCAGCCACTACCTTATCCATCCGCCGCGCATTGCGTTCAATTAAGGCTCGGTGACGTTTTTCACTGTGATGACCGACTTTTATCGGTTCAGCTAAACTAAGAAAATCCCGCCCTTCTTGGGACGCTTCCCAGTATTGCTCACTGCGCTTTTGCGCATTATCAGCATAACCTTGATAGCGTTCGGCCCGTTTTTCAGCTCGTGTTTGAGCGTTTTCACCATCACAACGTGTAAACGAGTAAAAATAAGCATCTTCAGTCTGTTTCACGAGATTGTGAATTTCTACCTCGGCTTCTTTGCCATATTTACTGGTTAAAGTAACGATGTCACCCTTAGCATGAGCTTCAGGACATTTAGCAACAAAAACGTTTGGACAAAATTTTGCATAAGTATTAATGGTCATCGTATTTCTCCTCAATGTAAAAAAGAAGGGAAATACGCTGCCCAAAGGGAACATATTTCCCTTTAGGGTTGTAAAAGAAAATTAATCTAAAACAGCTTTCTAGGTGAATAGCTGATACAGCCTTCGGATTTCTCAATCTCAACAAATAAATATTCATATTTATCGTAGAGTTTAACCAAAGGATATGTCCGATTTAATACACTACGACAGATACCGGGCATACCAAAAAAATACCAAGGTATGGCTGAATCGTACATATCGTATTTTTCTACCATATTGAATGCATCAACGGTATCTAAGTAAGCTACATCTTGAGTAGCTTTCTCTGATGCCACGGCAATCTCGCTATTTAACCGATGTAAAATATCCGCCCATCCCGGTGAAGACTGAATCCGTTGACGAAGATAATCTCGCAAATCTATCAAATCACAATGATAGACAGTCAGCAGATAAACGCTCTCCATCACGTCTTCATAAGTCGTTTTACGGGATAAAGTTGGTAAAGGTAAATGCGTTGTCATCATTTTGTTTCTCCTCATAGAAAAATAAGGGGAAACGTCCGTGGGGAGGTTTCCCCAACGGGTAAATGAAAGATAAAAGTGCGGTCAAATTTGAACGCACTTTGGAAAGTAAAAGAAAGAATTAGTTGATAAACTTCATCAAACTCATCAATACACCTGTTCCAGCCAAAATTAAACCTGCCATTTTGTACATAGCTGAAGTTAATTCTGTTCTCAATTGGGACATTTCCAATCTAAGCTCAGCTTTTAACTCTTTTAAATCAGCTTTGGTTGCAAGTGGGCTTTGGCTTTGTTCCAGAGCATCATCTAATGCATCTGCAAGGGCTTCGGCCATTTCGGTCGATTGATTAGCCTCTTGCAATTTTTTTACAAAGCGCAGTTTATCAAAGCGAATGGTTGCCATAGCATTCCCCATACAATTTCTCCTAAGATTGGTTAATCATAACACAAAGAGAAATTTCCCACGAAGGGAAAACTTCCCCTTGTGGGTAATGGAAAAAATCACCATTATTTCGGTAAAACAAAGACCAACAACATTGTTGGTCTTTATTGTTTAAGATCATGCTGACTATTGGTTTTCACCTTGTTCAGCCGATTTGGGCTCTCGCTTATATTTAACTTCACCATCAACTTTAATCATATCGATGCGAATTAAACGCCCTTTTAAGGACACGCCAACATCCCCTTTTTTATGGTTCTGAGTATCCTTTGTATAAGTAAAGGTATCAGTCCATATATCAGAAATGTTAAATGAAATGAGCACTTTTCTCTTTTCATCCACGGCTTTTTGACAACGTTCAATTAAACCTACGGCTTCTTTTCCAGTCACATTGGTATCAAAATAACGATAGTCCACATCATTGTTATCACCGACTAAAGCGGCAATACGGCAAGCTAAGAAAGGCGAACCTTTTTTAGGTGTTACCGTGCGAATATCGCTTAAATAGCCGACGCCTGTGGTGTGTAAGTTAAAATAAGTTTTTTTGTTTTGAGTAGACATAATGTTTCTCCTAATTGTAAAAAAAAAAGCGGAGAAACACCTTGCCCAACACGGGAAAATGTTTCCCGCTAGGGTTAAATTAAATAAGACGATGGATTAATGCCCAAGTATTAGTAGTTTAAAAGCTGCAATAATTGTTACAATCATTAAAAATACTAGAACATAAGGCAATACTTCCATGGAACGTTCTTCTTCTGCAATTTTTTCCACAAAAGAAATAAATTTACGGTGTAATGAAATAAGTTTCATATTGTTTCTCCTAATTGTAAAAAACGGAGAAACATCCTTACCCGACACAGGAAAAATGTTTCCCGCTAGGGTTAAAATGGATTGAGATGAGGGAGCATTCCTGTAAAACAGAGTCATCTTTCTGAATGCTGATGACATTTCGGCTGGATTAAACACAACTACCACATCGGGCTAGTCCGTTGCTATTTCAAGTGTTTTGCAACTTTTAAGGGCTACAAAGTAGCGACTTAATGATAAGATTTAATCTCAATACTCAAGCAATTCATAGGAAAAATTAAATGTTCAAACAGAATAATAAAAAATAAATAAGCCATTAATGAATTACCTCACTAATGGCTTATTTACTTTTTTTAGATGACAATCTGAAAAAATGATTGTAAATCATTGACCAATATAAATTGATATCTGAAATCATTACATCTTCGTTACAATGTGTTGATCTCATTCTCATCTACCCGGCTACATTGTGGTCTTTAACCGGTATAACTGTGGCATCTCAATTGATACAAAGGGCACCCATTTTTTCACCGGTGGGCTCCGGCAAAGAGAAGTCTGCAACTTATTGCTAAGTCTGAATACCACTTGAATATAAACAATATTTAGACTTAGCAATAACCACTTTGTAAATAAAAAAGTTAAACGAGGCACTCCTGCATTACAGAACCCTCTTTCTGAGTGCTAAGGGTATTTCGGCTAGGCATTGATAACCGACAATGCTAAACGGTTTTTGAATATGATTCATCATACCATATTTATTTGATTATTTGACTCAAATTTGCAAACTGTTGAGAAAGGTTTGCGGAACTCGTTTTTTTACTATTTGATTTTTTCTTCGTCGTTGATTCAACATATTTGCAATCTGGATACCCGGTGCATCCCCAAAACTCCCCTTTCTCACCTTTAATTTTTCTAAGCGGCTTACCGCACTGTGGGCATTTCTTGATGTCAATATTCCCCATATTCAGGTTTTGTTGTATCCCTTTTTCAATCAAATGACGTGTAAATTGCTCTTGCTTTTGCATAAATTCCGGTAAACTCATTTGACCTTCCGCAATTTTATTAAGAGCCTGTTCCCATAATGCAGTCAATCCGGGATCTTTCAACACTGTCGGTAAATTATCAATCAACATTATGCCGGCTTCCGTTGCAATCACGGATTTTCCTTTTTTCTTAATATAACCGCGATCATAAAGGGTTTTCATAATACTGGCTCGCGTTGCTTCCGTACCTAATCCCTCCGTTTCCCGTAATTGTTTTTTAAGACGCTCGTCCGTCACAAAACGAGCAACATTGACCATTGCTGTCAGTAACGTTCCTTCCGTGTAATGGCTCGGCGGTGAGGTTTTTAGTGACTTAACTTCAGTGTCAATGACTTGTAGCATCTGGTTAACATTGACAGCCGGTAGCCTTTGTTTCTCGGTGTTATCCTCTTGTGATGATTTGCTAAATAATATTTTCCAACCGGAAGCGATAACCACTTGCCCCCTGGCAATTAGCGTTTGCTCTCCAGCGGATAACGTAATCACTGTTTTATCGGTTTCAACGTGCGGTAAAAACTGTGCAAGATAACGACGTCGAATTAAATCATACACTTTGAACTCATTTTCATCCATTTTACTGATGTCAACTCGTCCTGTTGTGGGAATAATACCGTGGTGAGCCGTAATTTTTTTATCATTCCAGGCCCGTGATTTTTGAGACAAATTTAACTGTGACCGCAATGGTGTTAGTGAGGTATCAGCTCTCATTAGGCTTTCAATAACTTGAGGCACTTCAATTAATTGTGATTCTGGCAAATAGCCACAATCCGTGCGGGGATACGTTGTAGCCTTATGCTTCTCATACAAGGATTGAGCAATATCTAAGACTTGCTGAGCACCGAAATCATATAATCGGTTACATTCACTTTGTAAATCGCTTAATGCGAACAATAAAGGCGGGCTTTCTTTTTCCCGCTTGGTTTCAACATTGTTGACCTGTACTTTCCCCGCCTGGCGAATAGCACTTTCCGCAGTCTTAATCACTGATATATCTAAGCAACGCCCGTCTTCATCACAATATTGTTCAGGAACAATTAAAGTTGCCCCAAATTGTTCTGATGTGGCTGTTGCCACTTGAACGATTAAAGTATAGTGCGATTTCGGGACAAAATTTGCAATTTCCTTATCTCGATTAACGACTAACGCTAAGGTTGGGCTTTGTACCCGACCAACGGAAAGAGGAGGGCCTTGATAACCTTGTTGTTGGGCAAGTAAGGTAAACATTCGAGAAAAATTCATCCCAATAAGCCAATCGGCTCGACTGCGTGCCAGCCCGGCATAGTAAAGCGGTAGAGTTTCTTCATTGGTTTTAAGTTGACTTAATGCCTTACGGATACTGATATCATCAAGCCCTGTAATCCACAAACGCTGAATCGGTCCTGTATATTTAGCAATTTCTAACATTTCTCTGGCAATGGTTTCACCCTCACGATCAATATCTGTCGAAATCACAACAGATTTGGCTTTTTTAAGCAATGATAGAACGGTTTTATATTCTTTTTTCGTATCCGCTTTAGGGGCAACCTGCCATTGGGTTGGGATAATCGGCAACCTATCTAATCTCCAATCTTTCAAGGTCGGATCATATTGTTCCGGTGAAAATTGCTCAACTAAATGCCCTCTAGCCCAAGTTACCACTGTTACACCATCAGGTGTTGATAAGTAGCCCTCTCCTTTTTGGGTTGCCCCCAACACCTTGGCAACATCACGTGCTTGGCTTGGTTTTTCACAGAGATATAGTTTCATTTTATTCCTTAATTACTATCCGATGCTTATCTTGCATCAACTGTTCAAATAATGAAGAAGTCGGGGCAAGGGAAATTTCATTAATTCCAAATGTATCTAACACTTGCTGATAGTGGGATAAAGATAAATTAAAAGATTGTTCTTCTAAGAGATTATCATAGAGAGGATCATCTATATCAGTATAGATATTCATAAAGAAATGCTGTAACGGTTCATCCCAACCAAGACAAACAACAACCTCTCCTAAATTAGAATTGGCTCTAAAATTATATTGACTCATTTCGATGATTTATTTTCCATCATACGCAAGGATGGATTGATTACATCTCTTAATTCTTATTACACCTCAAACAAAAAAGCCCGGCGTTACCGGGCAATGCTAGTGCGTTAAGGAGCAAACAAATGAAAATTTATTTTATCGCTTTTAAAATATCTGACTTAATTTGATTGGCAAACGTTTGGGAGCCTTTCACTTTCCAATAAACGGAGGTATTTTTTCCTTCTTTTTCAATAGTAACATCAACATAATACTGTCCTTCCCTACCAAAAGAATCAGCCATTCGATAATAGACACCTGGTGTTTTTTCGTGAACATAGCCACTGGCAAGCGCACCTTTTTTCCACGCACAGTTTTTATCAAGGTTTGGATCGCATTTCAACATTTCTTCCATTGTTTCAAACCCGACATTGCGTTTTATTCGGACATAAAGCGTATCAATATCTCGTTTGGAAGTTAATGTCTCCTCGAATTTTTGGCTTTCAGCATTCAGCACATTATTAATTTCCCCGGCCCAATCGCCAACTTTCTGATTCAGTGCAGACAGTTCAGCACAACCGCTTATTGAACCCAGTACAAAAAGAGCGGTAACAAATTTTAACGTTTTCATCGGATAGCCTCCATATATGGAATTCAGAACGGAATATCGTCATCAAAATCAGCTAAAGGCGTGTGCTGAGTCGTTGGCTTTGTTGATTGTGTCGGCGTAGCAGTTTGATTCTGTGGGCGACTATCTAACATTTGCAATACGTCACCTTGAATTTCCGTTGTATAACGATCTTGTCCGTTTTGATCTTGCCACTTACGTGTGCGTAAGCGTCCTTCGACATAAACTTTTGAACCTTTACGCAAATATTCACCAGCAATTTCAGCCTGACGACGGTAGAACACGATACGATGCCATTCCGTTAATTCACGTTTCTCACCCGTATTTTTATCCGTCCAAGATTCGGAAGTTGCTACACTAATATTAGCGACCGCATCGCCATTGGGCATAGTACGCATTTCCGGATCATTGCCTAAATTTCCAACGATAATTACTTTATTGATGCCTGCCATTATTTTTTTCCTTACTGGTTATTTGCAAATAATTGATCCCAATTTTTAAGTTTCAGATTACTTTCCACTTCCAAACTGTTCATTTTATTTATGGTTTCAACGGCTAATCTTTCTTCGTCAGTGTCCCAAGGACGGCGTTGCTCATACATACTTTGATATTCAACAGCATGTGATACAAAAGATTCATTATCAATTTCAATACTAAACTTAATCTTTACTATTGCCATAGTGATATCCTCCAATGTTAATTGAATTAAGTTATAGGGATTTTGCACATAGGACAGAAAATATTTAAGAGGAAATTCACTTGATAAATAAAATAATTGTAAGTTGTTAATAACACTTACAGTGTTTCACTTGTTTTAAAATCACCCCAAGGTTTTGTATCGATCCATCTTCCAGAATGGAATTCATTCATCTTATCTACGATCTCTTTAGTTAGTTTACGCTCTTGAGAAAAATAAGATCGTTTTTCAGATTGTTCTTCAATTTGATGCTGAATAATCGTTTTACCATCAATTTCAACTATAAACGTCATTTTTACACTGCTCATTATTTACTCCTAAAGAAAGACATTACTTTTTAATGGAAAGGGGCTTTTTTCGTTAAGGTAAGGGGCTTGTCCCCTTACCTTTAAAAGGCCTTTTGTATCCAACGATTACAAACTGTGAAAATCCAACGGTTACAAACTCAAAAATCCAGAGCTTACAAACTGCTATGATTTCATCATTTTACTCTAATCACTCACCTCTCATAGCTTGTTCTACTTCAAACCATTTTTCTGATGTATCCGTTAATTGGCGTATCATTGTATTGAGTACCGACATTTGCATATTTAGCACTAACCGCTCTTTTTCCATTTGAGCAATCCGCTTTTTAGCAACTGCCGGAATACTGCTATCTTCAATCAAACTTTTCCAAATTAACCCGCCCTTTTGCTGTGTTTGCTGCCCAAAGGTAATGCGCCAACGTAAAAAATGCCCACCGGAAGAGGAGGATTTATCTTGGATTAGCCGAAATCCCAGCGCTTTAGTGACATCATTATTTTTTAATTTATTCACTATCACTTGATGTTGCTGAATTAAATGTTCTCTAATTTGATAGAGTGAGAGCTGTAATTGCTCACAATCTTCAATATTTTTTATTTCACTGAAAAATTGTTTCAGTACGGAATTAAGTGGCGTTTGCACGGCAAGTTCCCGATACATACTACTCAGGATTAATTCATTTTTCATTTCTTTACTTTCCAAAAAACTGTGCCATCCTTACGACTTACATTGATTCTGAACCATTCTCAATCAATCCGTCATTTTCTGTTTCAGCTTCAACTTGCTGCGTTTTTATGACTGGAGCAAAATTAGCACGATGTTCACCGGAAAGAATCTCCAGCGACAATTCATATTTCATCCGTTTGATTGCCGCTTTATAACGGGCATTATTCTCTGCCGCATCACGACGAGTAATACCGGAATGCCGGTAGTTTTCAACAATACCGAAACATTGACGAATCAACTTTGCGCCGGACTCAATCCAATCTGCGGCATCTTTACGATTCATCAATGCAATATGTGCAGCAGCCATCACAGAACACGCCAATTCATCAAATTTCAAGAAAAGGAAAATCAGCTGATAGCCTAACTGAGAATTAAACGTCAATGCGTAGCGCGCCGGCGCAATACTGACACTATTTTCCATATGGAATGAATCAGGTATCTGCTCTTTATAGAGATAATTGACCTTATCAAGAATCTGCTGCATTTGATGACGGTATTCCAATACTTTTGCCTCAAAACGTATCAAATAGTCATCAGCATAGGGATCATCATTGGTTGCCGCCCGCTGAATTTGACTCAATAAACTGAGGCAATTCGGCATACTGATAATGCCGGCACGCGTAATTTTGCCCTGTTCATTGCGAACCGCTAAACGCCCCACCCATAATTTAGAGGCGTGGTGAGAATTAATCGTGATCTCCGGCGCGCTGCGTAACGGACCCGGTTTCTGATTTTGACTATCGGTTGGTGCTGTCATAATAACACTCCTATTTTAATGGTTAAATTTTGTACTTTGTAGAACCCCTCTACAGTGATTAAATTTTGTGCTTTGTAGAACCCTTCTACGGTGATTAAATTTTGTACTTTGTAGAACCCCTCTACAGTGATTAAATTTTGTGCTTTGTAGAACCCTTCTACGGTGATTAAATTTTGTACTTTGTAGAACCCTTCTACAGTGATTAAATTTTGTTCTTTGGAGCGCCCCACTCCAGTGTTTAAATTTTATACTTAGTTTAAAAAACTCTCTCTAAAACTGCGTATCATCTCCGCTCTAGCTTGCCGTTGTTGCATTGTTGGCACAGTGTAAGTGGTTTGAGTCTGTACTGGCACAGGCGTTTGAGCCGCTGATTTTCCGCTTGTTGAAGTTGATTGGTTCAAATGCTGTTCAAGAAGATACGGAGTAAATTCACCTAAGTGTGCTTTTCTGACAAGACTTAATAAATAGCCTTGTGGTTTTTTGATATGTCTACCTTTTGCCAACCGTTGTTCTGCTTCAAATAGGATGGCTTGACATAACCCAAGATCAAGCCCTTCCATCGCTTTGGCAATAGTTTGCTTTTCAAATAGACTGAGTTTTAATCTCCAATCAATTTCATCCGGTGTACCTGTACAGTATTTATTTATAAATACCGTACTGTACTTGTACTGATTCACAGAGTTCCCTAATGGAACTGAGCCTAAAATCAATGAGTTAGCTGATTTTTCTCTACTGAGTTCCTTATTGGAACTTGGGCAAACCTGACTAAGTTCCCTAATGGAACTCGGTAAATTATCGTCTTTCTGACTGAGTTCCCTATCATTTAAGCCGAGTTCCTTATTGGAACTGAGTAAATTTTGCTGAATAGTATCTAAGTTTAGTGAGTTAAAATCAGCGTCTTTTTGATTTTCAATTCGAGAACAATAATCTTGATAGCGGGCTTTCATCCAATCAATATGTGAAACATAATGCCACTGGGTTTTATCTGCTAAGATATTGTCAACGATATGAATGGCAACACCCCGCACTACCGCATCCTTATGCTTGGTTGCCGAGTGTAATAGATGGAGATAATCTTCATTCAGCTGGATAGCATCTAAGATAGGGATCGGTTCATCGTGAAGTAAATAGACATTCCCTTTTATTTGCCCAAGATCGTTGCGTAGGGTTTCGCAGAGTGTCAACCAACGGGTCAGGCGTAAAAGTAATAGGGTTTGGCTCACCGTTTTACGCGATAGCGTCGCATCAATATAGGGCTTATCCGACAAAAGTTTGCCTAACACCTCATAGGACGGAAATAATCCGCCTTGAAACTCTCTTGCTTTATGCTTTATTAATTGCCAAGCAAATTTTGCTCGAGGCGTGAGATACGGATCATAAAGCAATCGAGTTGGCACAGTTTCGTGCTGATTACCAAAAAAGAGCAACCCCTGCTCAGTATTGGCCGTCGTCGTTATTTGCTCAAAAATATTCATATTAATTCTCCAAAGCCTTTGTTTAATTATTTACATTGTTTTGGCTTGGTATTTCGCTATAATGCATTCGGTCTCTTAACAAAGCCAAGAGGAAAGTTTTGTAATACAATCCTCAAGCCCCCGAGGTGCCTGATACTCACCTCGGGGGAATTTCTTTTATTTTTTATTGCGATACCAAGGCTCAACGGCACGCCAAATCGCCGTTAAGTTAATTTGGGTTTCCTCCGCAAACAGCATTAACAGTTCCAACCCTTCCATTGATTCTAAATTTTGAATACTGCCTTTATGCTTGCGCCATAATTCCCATAGCTCGCTTTTTTGTTCATCGGTTGCCGTAGCTTTTCGTCCCGGCTCTTCTCGAATGCCTAGTAAACTACGCCGGGCAGAGACTTTGGTTGTGCTTAATCCGAAGTAAGTATTAAGCATTTGTATTGAGGCACCCAGTAATAACGCTCGATCAATGATCATTCGCTCTTGCGAATTGACCTGCGCCACTTTGACCATTTTCCAGAATGCGTTGTGATCAATACTAATTGCCGCTATCGGCACTTTGGATTGGGCAATATCATAAATCTCGTCAATGCTTAGCCGTTGAATTTCACTGAGCTCCGCCGTTGAGAAACCCAGATGGTGACAGGTATTCACATTCCCTTCTCGAATGTTGTTGACGATATGATCCAAGATGACTTTATTTAAATTATCAAGCATAGTGCCTCCCTTATACGGCTGCCCGTAAGTGACGAACAAGACGGATTAATCGGAAAATCTTAACCAAGGTAGTATCATCAATTTTCGGCTCGCGTTCCGCAGAACCTAATAACAACGCCGTATCCATAAAACAGGCATCGGAGTAGGTCAAATCGTGGGTTTGCAACATACTGAGTAATTCGTAAATAGAGCGCCGGGTTTCATCTTCTAACTCTTTATCCGGTACTTTCATTTGAAAGCTATAATCTACCGGTTCTTTGACGATATGTTCGACGAATTCATCCAGCCCGAACTGTTCGGCAATATCAAGAGCAAGTGAATAAGCTTCGGCTTTATGCTGACGGCTCGGGTAAATCTGCCAAATATCGGCAACCGGTTGTCTCCCCGTGCACGCAAATTCCAACCCATTAGCGACTGCTTGCTGTTCGCGCTGGGCTTGAATACTCATTCCCGGCGTAATACCGTAATTTTGAGCAAACTGTTGAGCAAGATTATTGACCGGCTCAACATCAGAATCCGCTTGAGTTGGTTCAGTATTAAGAAGAGGAGGCACTGATTCAGTCTGTAAAGTGCGGTCATTTTTTGCCGGATTTTCTGGTTTTTCCGATATTTGGGAGTGTTCATCGCCACTAGGCGTAGTAGATTTTTCAGCCTGCGACGGCATCACCGTCGTTGATGATGTACTGCTAGAGGTGTCTTTCGTTTCGGGCGGTATTTTATCTAGTTGCTGTTGCTGAAACTTTTCCACATCCTGTTGGCTATGTTTGGTTTGCTCATCAATTTCCCGCTGTTTCTTGGCAAGTTTCTGAAATTTACGCTCATCAAGATCCACTTCCATATAGAGCATTTCATAGCTGACTTTACCCTCTAATGCGTCCGTCATCTCATTGATTAGCGCATCTTGAAAGGTTTTTACATTAAACGGATTATCATCATTACAACGGGATAAACTATTTTCCCAAATAGCTTCAAAGGTAATGTCAGTCTCAAATTGATATTGTTGCCATACTTCAAGGGCGTTATTACGAATAGCTAATAATTTATCTATTGGGCTATTACCTAATCCATTAAATAAGACATCTGGAATATATGGGTACAAAAATTCAATACATCTTCCCATTTTCGCTATCATTGTATAGTGAATAATATATCCGTCTTTCTCTAACTCAATCGAAAGCTCTCGTGCCGATAACGAACTACCGAGTTTTTTCTCATAATATTCTTTCGCTTGTTGAATGCCCAAGGCTTTCTCAATAAAGGTTAAATCTGCTCGGGTGTCATTTTCAATAAGGTGACCGATAAGCAAATCCAGTTCGGCTTCTACACTGTCTGCGGTGTCGCCTTTCCAGGGTTTATACTGGCATTCAATTGACCAAAAGCGCTGATCTTGGGTTTCATTAAACAGCTCTTTTAAAGCTTGAATACGTGTATTGCCGCCGTCTGCGATAATGTAAAACGGTTCGCCCGGACGTTGTGTGATATTCGGTTTATGATCTAACCCGCGACGCCGGATAGATTCCTTAATCATCTCAAAGTTAGGGTTACGGGTTTTCCGTGGGTTATGCTCATAAGGGCGTAACTTATCCAACGTCACCGTAATATATTGTGAGGTTGCCGAATAATGGGCTGCCGTTGCCGCTGTGTGAGATGACGAAGAATTTGCCATTGGGGCAACATTTAAGTTTCGTGCAACAGCCTCAGCCAGTTTTTTGTTCTTACTACTCATAGCGATATCCTGTTAAATTCGTTTCATTCTCAAATAAGCTAAATTCACCGTAAAAACGGCATTCTGTTTTACCTAAAGGGCCGTTACGTTGCTTACCAATGATAATTTCAGCCAACCCTTTCGCATCACTTTCCGGATAATAGACTTCATCGCGATAGATAAACAAAATCACATCCGCATCTTGCTCAAGAGAGCCGGACTCGCGTAAATCCGAATTAACCGGGCGCTTATTGGTACGTTGCTCCAAGCTTCGATTTAATTGGGATAGCGCATAAATAGGGCATTCCAACTCTTTCGCTAATGCCTTTAATGCACCTGAAATTTGGGTAATTTCTAAATGACGGTTTTCTTGCTTACCCGTGCTACGCATTAATTGGAGATAATCAATAAAAATCGCAGCCGGTTGCCCGTATTGACGGCTATATTGGCGCACTTTACTGCGTAACCGTTGCACGGTTAGTGCCCCTTCATCATCAATAATCAGACGGTTGGTCCAATTTTGCTGAATATATTGCACTGCATTAGCAATTTTTCCCCAATCGCCATCTTCTAATTCGGTCGCATGCCGAATTTTTTGTAAGCTGACTCGGGATTTCATAGCCATAAAACGTTGTAGCAGTTGGTCTGCCGGCATTTCCTGACTGAAATAAAAAACAGGTCGATCTGAGAGTTTCTCTAAAATACTAGCCGCGGCCGTGAGAGAGAGGGCTGTTTTACCCATTGCCGGGCGAGCGGCAATAATGATCAGTTCCCCAGCTTGCCCGCCGGAGGTCAATGTATCAATGGTTTGGATACCTAGCGGCGTTCCGGTAACAGGATCAGCATTGAGTGCCGATTTTTCCATTTTGATAAACATCTTGGTAAAAATATCCGCTAAATCAGCCGCACTTTTATCGGTTTGACTCAAAACAATATCGGTGTACTGTTTTTCAATTTTTTCCGCTAATCCATCTAGCTGCTCGGAATTTTTAGGTTGCCCCACCTCACTAATGATGAATTTCCCTAACGCAAGAAATTGGCGTTGCTTACTGTACTGTCGAACAACCTTGGCATAAGCTTCTACATTGAAGCTAGAGGGCGTGTTCTGCACCATTTCAGCAAGATAAGCCAACCCCCCAATTTCTTCTAATACGCCTTTTTCTTTGAAATATTCGGAAAGGGTAAGGATATCAATCGCTTTGTTGTTATGTGCAAATACGCTAATCGCTTCAAAAATGTGGCGATGGTGAATCAAATAGAAATCTTGTGATTGAAGAATAGATTCAACATCATCAAAACATTTCGGATTAAGTAATAGGCTACCAATGACTGCACTTTCTGCCTCTAATGAGCATAATTCAGGTAACTCATTTTTAGTATTACGCATTGTTGCCCCCTAAACCCCGCGCGAATTGATGAGCAAATTGAGGTAATAACAGGGAGCAAAGTGATTGAATGATCTGATATTCAGCTTTACTGTGCCGATAAACCGGCAGAGAATAGGTTGCAGCTTCACGATAGGTAACTTTCTTCGGAATATGGAAATCTAAGAGCGTTTTATCTTTGCCGAGATTTTGTTCAAATAATTGATAGAGATGCTTAAGCACAAATTTGACATCGTTTGTGTGATCAACACAATTCGGTACGGCTTTTAGCGGTGGGAGTTTAAATCCAAAAGCTTCGAAAGTTTGAAGCTCTTGGTACATGCCAATCGTACCGCGAATAAATTCTTTTGCCGATAAAGTGTGCGGAAGGATAGGACAAAATAGAAGATCGGCGGCAAGCACCGACATATCGACGGTAATATCGCGCGTTCCTCGTGTATCGACGATAATCACATCATAGCCTTGGAGTTTTTTCAATAAAAAACTAAACCGAATAGCCCCGTCCGGTGCGTTGCGGAGCATTTGACTGACATTATTTGTCGGATCATTTGATTGGATTAAATCTAAATTAGGTAGGGTTGTTTTAGATATGATATGGCTTGGCTCAATATCTTGGTAGATCAAAAACTCATGAATACCGCCAGGGGAGGTGTATTCCAAAGCAAAATACGAACTTAATGTGGGCTGGATATCGGTATCAATCAGAAGGGTTTTTAAGCCGTGATCAGCACAAAACGCACCGATATTTGCTGCATTGGTACTTTTCGCAGACCCACCCTTAGTTGAAGCGATGGTAATAACGAATGGTTTTTGAGATAAATTTTGATTTTTCATTTCGATACTCTCTTAACAAAGATAGGTTAATTAAGTATCGACTAGGGGACTAAATAAGTGCTTACATAGATCTTTAATAAAGATATTATGAGACCAATCTAGTTAGATTGGCTCCTCCTGCTGGACTTGAACCAGCGACATATGGATTAACAGTCCACCGTTCTACCGACTGAACTAAGGAGGAGTAGA
>NZ_MLHG01000024.1 GCF_001998825.1 Rodentibacter mrazii | reverse complement strand
TAGTTTTTTCCTTATGTTGGCTATGGGGATAACTTCCACAAGGATTTTCTATGAGTCGATTTATTCAGGCAAAGCCTTTTAAGGCGATAACCACCTTCATAGAAGGTGGTTTTTAGTTAAAAATAAAAGTGCGGTCATAAAATTGAATGAATTTTTGACCGCACTTATGATCCCCCACCTCATTTTGTTCACCTAAAAGTTCATTGACGAATAACCTTGTTGGTTATACCGTATATCAATCTCTCCTTTAAGAAAATCAATATGAAACTTGATACAACTATTGCGCAAAAAATCGTTAAACGTGCGATGCAAATTATTCACTATTCCGTGAACGTGATGAATGACGATGGCGTGATTATTGCCTCCGGTAATCCTGAACGTTTGTCGCAACGACATACCGGTGCAGTATTGGCATTGAGGGAAAATCGGATGGTGGAAGTGGATCTACACTTAGCACAAAAATGGAATTTTGAAGCCCAGCCGGGGATTAATCTTCCCATTCATTATTTGGGAAAAGCAATTGGCGTAGTGGGGATTTCCGGTGAGCCTATGCAAGTGAAACAATATGCGGAATTGGTAAAAATGACAGCGGAATTGATTGTGGAACAGCATGCATTATTGGAGCAAGAAAGATGGCGGCATCGGTATAAAGAAGAGTTTATTTTACAGTTATTGCATGGCAATTTGAGTTGGCAAGAAATTGAACAACAAGCTAAATTTTTTGCTTTTGACTTAACTCAATCCCGTGTGGTGATTTTGATCAAATTGCTACACTCGAATCCTGATTCATTACAGCATTTGATCAATTATTTAGAACAACCCGAATTTGCACAAGATGTGGCGATTTTATCACTTGATCAGGTTGTCGTGTTAAAAACGCTGTCGATTTCAACCGCACTTTCTCAACAAATAAAAACCTTACTACCGGTAGATTACACAAAACAGGACTACAAAATTGCCGTAGGCGCAAGTTTGAATATGCCTTTATCTGAGCAACTTCCCCTTTCTTTTCAAAGCGCACAAAGTACTTTAGCTTACGGTATGAAGCATCATCCGAGAAAAAATCTTTATCGCTTTGAGGAATATCGTTTGCCGGTATTATTGACCGATTTATCCTCTTCTTGGCAAGGTAAGGAACTGTTAAAACCGGTTGCTCCTTTATTTGCCGAGGAAAACGCCATGCTTTATAAAACGTTACAACAATACTTCTGGGCAAATTGTGAGCTTCATCTCGCTGCCGAAAAATTATTCATTCATCCCAATACCCTACGTTACCGACTTTCTAAAATTGAGCAAATAACCGATTTATCTTTCAATAAGATAGATGATGTATTGACCTTTATTTAGAGGCATTGCTAGAATATTGATTTGTTTAAAATCACAAAGTACGGCAGATTTGACCGCACTTTTTTGTTCATATGAATAAAGCAATTTTTTGTTAAACAAGAAATAATCTTTCCGATCTTATCATTTAGGAGGAGAGAAACTATGACAACCGTATCTGCTTTTGGGGCATTGGTGGCATTAGTCGTCGCCATTTTTCTGATTTTGAAAAAAGTACCGCCTGCTTATGGAATGTTAGTGGGGGCATTGGTGGGAGGCTTGGTTGGCGGTGTGGATTTATCGCAAACTGTGACCTTAATGATCGGTGGCGCACAAGGGATCACCACTGCCGTAATGCGTATTTTGGCTGCCGGTGTGTTAGCCGGTGTATTGATTGAATCCGGTGCGGCAAATAGTATTGCAGAGAGCATTACCAATAAACTCGGTGAAACCCGTGCCTTATTGGCGTTGGCATTAGCCACAATGATTTTAACGGCAGTCGGGGTATTTGTGGATGTAGCGGTGATTACCGTTTCGCCGATCGCCTTAGCTTTGGCTCGCCGTACCGATTTATCCAAAGCAGCGATTTTATTGGCGATGATTGGTGGGGGGAAAGCGGGCAATATTATGTCACCAAACCCCAATGCCATTGCGGCGGCGGATACTTTCCATTTACCACTGACCTCTGTGATGATGGCAGGCGTTATTCCGGCAATATTTGGGTTAATACTCACTTATTTCTTGGCAAAACGACTTATCAATAAAGGATCAAAAGTGACGGATCAAGAAGTGGTGATGGCTGAAAGTCAAAATCTTCCTTCATTTTCTACCGCACTTGTCGCACCGTTGGTGGCGATTTTATTACTTGCCCTTCGTCCTTTGTTTGATATTAAAGTGGATCCCCTTATCGCCTTGCCGCTAGGTGGCTTAATCGGTGCGCTTTGTATGGGAAAATTGCGCCAAGCGAACAGCTATGCCATTAGCGGTTTAGGTAAAATGGCTCCGGTGGCGATTATGTTACTTGGCACGGGCGCATTAGCAGGCATTATTGCCAATTCCGGTTTGAAAGATGTGTTGATTCAAGGATTGGAACATTCCGGCTTGCCTTCCTACATTCTTGCACCGATTTCAGGGGCATTAATGTCGCTTGCCACTGCTTCTACTACCGCAGGGACAGCGGTTGCCTCTAATGTCTTCAGCAGTACCTTATTGGAACTTGGCGTGAGTAGCCTTGCCGGTGCAGCGATGATTCATGCCGGGGCAACAGTGTTTGATCATATGCCTCACGGCTCTTTTTTCCACGCCACCGGCGGCAGTGTGAATATGGAAATGAAAGAGCGTTTAAAACTTATTCCTTACGAAAGTGCGGTCGGTTTGATTATGACCATTGTTTCAACCTTAATTTTCGGTGTATTTAACTTATTCTAATCAAGGAGTTCAAAATGAAAATTGTGATTGCCCCCGATTCTTTTAAAGAGAGTTTAACTGCACTTGAAGTGGCAACCGCCATTGAAATCGGCTTTAAACGTGTTTTTCCTGATGCGGAATATGTGAAATTGCCTATGGCGGACGGTGGAGAGGGAACCGTCCAATCTTTAGTGGATGCCACACAAGGTAAAATTATCGAAGCTGAAGTCACCGCACCCTTGGGGGAAAAAATCAAAAGTTTCTTTGGCTTATCCGGTGATGGTAAAACTGCCATTATTGAAATGGCGGCAGCTTCCGGGTTGCATTTAGTGCCACCGGAAAAACGTAACCCATTAATCACCACCAGCTATGGTACCGGAGAATTGATTAAATATGCCCTTGATCTCGGTGTGGAAAAATTCATTCTTGGTATTGGCGGCAGTGCCACCAACGATGGCGGTGTGGGAATGTTACAAGCCTTAGGTATGCAGTGTTTAGATGCGCAAGGCAAACAAATTGAATTTGGTGGTGCACAACTCATCAACCTCGCCAGAATTGATGCGAAAGAGTTAGATCCACGTTTGCAAAATGTGCATATTGAGGTGGCCTGTGATGTGAATAACCCTCTTTGCGGTGAACGTGGTGCTTCGGCGATTTTTGGTCCACAAAAAGGGGCAACACCGGAGATGGTGCAACAACTTGATCGTGCATTAGCGCACTTTGCAGAGATTGCTAAACGGGATTGCGGTAAGGATATTGCTGAACAGGCAGGTGCAGGGGCGGCAGGCGGAATGGGTGGCGGTTTGCTGTTATTGCCAAATGCACAACTCAAAGCAGGTGTCCAAATTGTATTAGACACACTCAATCTCGCTCACTATGTGCAAGATGCGGATTATGTGATTACCGGTGAAGGGCGAATGGATGCACAAAGTATTATGGGCAAAACCCCAATTGGTGTCGCACGCACGGCAAAACAATTTAACAAACCTGTTATTGCTATTGTCGGCTGTCTGCGTGAAGACTATGACGTGGTGTTTGCTCATGGCATTGATGCGGTGTTCCCGATTATCCGTCAATTAGGGACGTTAGAGGATATTCTCAAACAAGGCGAACAAAACTTAATTTCTGCCGCACAAAATGTGGCGAGGGTGCTGGCATTGAAGTAGTTTTGTGAGACGTCCCATAGTGATGTTGGGGTATTATGTAGCAAAAGTGCGGTTATTTTTAACCGCACTTTTTTAACCTCTCGGATGAAACCTTTCATGCAAGCGTTTCAATCGTTCTTTTGCAACGTGGGTATAAATTTGCGTGGTGGATAAATCGCTGTGTCCGAGTAGCATTTGTACCACCCGTAAATCCGCGCCGTGGTTCACTAAGTGAGTCGCGAAGGCGTGGCGAAGCACGTGGGGAGATAGGATATCGCCATCAATATCGGCTAAAATCGCATAATGTTTTACTCGGTGCCAAAAGGTTTGGCGGGTCATTTGTTGGGCGCGTTGGCTGGGAAACACAATATCCGAGCTTTGTCTGTTTAATAACACAGGGCGACCATAAAGCATAAATTGACGAATCCAATATGCCGCTTCTTCCCCCATGGGTACAATACGTTCCTTATTGCCTTTACCAATCACCCGCACTACGCCTTGTTGCACGCTCATATTTTCCATCGTAAGTGAAACCAATTCCGTAACACGCAAACCCGTAGCGTAAAGCAATTCCAACATGGCTTTATCACGCAGTTCCAAAGGAATATCCACATCAGGCGTATTCAATAAATCACTGACTTGTTGCTCGCTTAAATATTTTGGCAAACGGCTGGGTAATTTGGGCGAGCTAAGAATAGCACTGGGATCATCAGTACGATATTTTTCACGGTATAGATATTGAAATAATTTCCGCATTGCACTGAGCATTCGAGCGATACTCGTCGCTTTATAGCCCTGTTCCACCCTCTCCCCAAGAAAGCCTTGTAAATCCACCGCATCTAAGGTTTCCAAGGAAAGATTGTTTTTATCTAACCAATCGCAAAGCGCGGTCAGATCTAAGCGGTAAGATTGCACCGTGTTTTCCGAAAGCCCTTTTTCGATCCAATATTCATTGAGGAATAAATCAACTAATGCCGTGTTTTTCATTGTGTCATCCTCTCTATGATTAATTTGCCTTCACCAAAAAGGCATCCAATTTGCGTGGAATGATGAAAAATGATGCTGCGGCAATACCGCTCATCAGTAAGAACGTCATTGTCGGTGAAATCGGGTAAATGAGACCTGAAATTGCGGTGAAAAGGGCGATAAGTGCACCATTTGATAAACCATTGTACAAACCTTGTAATTTAGCAATATGATTTTGTGGTTGTGTGGTGATATAACGCACAATGGCATAATGACAAACGGCATAGGTGAGGCTGTGTGCCAGTTGGAGCGGTAAAATTTGCCAAAAGGTGTTTGCGTAAGCCAAACCTGCCCAACGTAAAATACTCACGAAAGCAGAGAGAAAGAAAATACGGCTCACCGACCAATTTTGGAATAAGCGCCGTGAAAAGAAGAACAACAAAATTTCTGCTAATACGCCAATGCCCCACAGCAAGCTGGTTTGTGGTACGGAAATGTTGATGCTCGTCCAATAGATCGTGCTATAAACATAATACGCGGCGTGAGCCCCCTGTATTAGCCCCACAGCAAGCATAATACGTAAAGTAGTTGGATTTTTTAATAGGGCTAAAAAGCTGATTTGGCTTGATACTCCTTCTTCTAAAGACTCGTCTTTCGGAGGAATACTTGGGGTTAACAATTGAATGAAGGCATAAAATAACAAAAGTGCGGTTAAAATCCATACAATATTTTGTTCGCCCAGCCAACCAATCATTCCACCAAAAACGACCACACCTAAAATAAATGCGATAGAACCGATTAACCGTACCTTGCCGTAATCCAACCCAATTTGACGTTGCCACGTGGAAGCCAACGAATCACCAATGGGCATACCGGCAGAATTAACCATGGCAAAAAGCCCAATAGCGGAAAACAGCAACCAAAAATTGTGGGCGACCAAACTCATTGTCGCCATAATAATGGCTGAAGCTAACGCCAGTAAACGTAAAGAATTGATGATGTGATCGGCTTTTTTAATTAAAGAGGAGAAAAATAATCCGCCAATAAAACGAAAAATATAGGCACTGCCAATGACCAATCCAATCATTTCTTCACCATATTGTTGTGATTTCAACCAAGCAGGAAAAAACGGCAAAAAGACACCATAAGCACAATAGTAGCCAAGAAAGCTCAGGGCGAGCCAGTAAAAGGGACGAATTTGCATTAGAATAAGGTTTCCATTTCTTGTGAGCGTGCAACACAGGCTTGCATAGCTTCCGCCACAGTTTGATTAAATTGCCGCTGATTAAATACATCTAATGCAGCGGCTGTTGTTCCCCCTTTTGAGGTGACATTTTCTCTTAAGGTAGAAAGGGATATTTGCGGGTTTTCCTCCACCATTTTTGCCGCGCCCAGCATAGCTTGTTGCACAAACTGACGGGCAATGTCAGCATCTATATTCATTTCAATCAATGTTTGCTGCATGGCTTCCAACGTTAAAAAGAAATACGCCGGACTACTACCTGAGGCAGCGGTAACGGCATGCATTTGATTTTCCTCTTTCACCCACAGGGTTTTGCCTACTGCATTTAATAAGGCTTGGGCAAAAGTGCGGTCGGTTTCCGCCGTATTTTCAGGGGCAAATAATCCCGACATCCCTTCCCCCACTAATGCTGGAGTATTAGGCATCACTCGCACGATGGATTTTGTGCTAGGAATAAGGGCTTGTAATCGGGGCGTAGAAATACCTGCGGCAATCGAAATCAGTAATTTATCGGAAAAATCCACCGCACTTAGTGGAGCACAGACTTCTGCCATCATTTGTGGTTTCACGGCAAGTAAAACAACTTCCGCACGAGCTACGCTTTCTACATTATTTTCTGCCGTTTGCACGCCCAGTTTGGCGAAATATGCCCGTTTTTCTTCATTGGGGTCATTTACAATGATTTGTGTCGCCGGATAACCTTGTTTCAATAAACCCAGCACAATCGCCTGAGCCATATTTCCGCCGCCAATAAAGGTGATTAATTTTTGTTGCATCATTTTTTCCCATCAGTTTATAGGCTACAATATGGGCTATTTTACCCGATTATGAAGGATCTGTACGATGTGGTTTAAAAATTTAATGAGTTATAGGCTCACCAAGCCTTTGGAATGGGAACGCAATCAACTTCAAACACAGCTTGAAAGCTGTCAATTTCATCCTTGTGGCGCACAAGATCAAAGTAAATTCGGCTGGGGGTATCCGTTGCGGGATTCGGATTTACTCTATTTTTCCGTGGGCAATCACATTTTATTAGTAGCAAAAAAGGAAGAAAAAATCCTACCGGAAAACGTGGTGAAACGTGAGTTGGATGAGCGCATTGAAAGTTTGGAACAGAAAGAAAACCGCAAATTGAAAAAGGTGGAAAAACAAACCTTAAAAGATGATGTGGTGATGAATCTATTGCCACGCGCTTTCAGTAAAAATCAACATACCGCTTTATGGATTGATACGGAAAATCAGCTGATTCACGTGGATTCCGCCTCAAGCAAACGGGCGGAAGATGCTTTAGCCTTATTGCGAAAATCCCTTGGCTCTTTGCCTGTTGTGCCGTTAGCCTTTGCTAATGAACCTAGCATCGTGATGACAAATTGGATCACACAAGATAGCCTACCACACTGGCTGATAGCCCTTGAAGAAGCCGAACTGCGTGGCAGCCAAGAAGATAGTGTGATTCGTTGCAAAAAACAACCCCTTGAAAACGATGAAATTCTAGCCCTTTTACAAGAGGGCAAAAAAGTCGTGAGCAAACTGGCATTGGAATGGGAAGACACTCTCACCTTTGTCTTTCATGAGGATTGTACTCTTAAACGCTTAAAATTTGCCGATACAGTGCGTGAAAAAAATGACGATATTTTACAAGAAGATTTCGCCCAACGATTTGATGCGGATTTTGTCTTGATGACAGGCATTCTTAGCAAACTCACTGAAAATTTATTAGACGAATTCGGTGGTGAAAAGGCGAAATTATAACGGAAAAGTGCGGTTAAAAATGACCGCACTTTGTTCGATCTTGCCTATTCTGACTTTAGGTTAAATGAGAGGCTTTGTTTTGAGCAGTTAAAACTTGAAGTTTACGCAAAATAAAGCTTAGCACTACGCCATAAGCCGGCACAAATAACAAGATACCAATAAATAGTTTGAACAAATAATCTACAAAACCAAGCTGCATCCAATGTTCAGCCATGAATGTGTCCGTGCTTTGGTAAAATGCCACGCCGAAAAATACGAAAGTGTCGGCTAGAGAGCCAAAGAGCATAGAACTGCTTGGGGCGATCCACCATGTTTTAAGTCGTCGTAATCGGTTGAATACTGACACATCCAATAATTGTCCTACCACATAAGCCAAAAAGCTGGCAAGTGCAATACGGAAGACGAATATGTCAAAATTTCTTAACGCCCCTATACCCTGATATTGGGAATCGGAAAACAGCACTGAGATGACATAACTCACAATTAACGCCGGAATCATCACGATAAAAATAATCCAACGGGCTTCTTTTGCACCGAATACACGTACGGTTAAATCAGTGGCAAGAAAAATAAAGGGAAATGTAAGTGTTCCCCAGGTGCTGTGAAAAGAAAAGTCTTCTGCGGCACCAAGTGCGGTCAGTTTTAGGGTTATTTCAAAGGGGATTTGCACTAAATAATTGCTGGCAGCAATGATTAGAATATGGAAAAAACTTAACCAAATTAAGGCGTTGCGCTTTTGTTGCGCGTTAAAAATAGAATGTTGAATTTTCATGTTTTACCTTTTTAATTTACTGGAAATTCGGGGTGAGGGAACCCGAGTTAAAATTAGGGCTTGAATCTTACTCAGATTTAGCGGGATTGCAAGTAAAGATAGGAAAAGAGGGATTCAATTTATAGATCTGCCTGCTAGCTGGTAGTCAGGGGAAT
The DNA here is from genome assembly GCF_001998825.1 of Rodentibacter mrazii. GTDB lineage: Bacteria > Pseudomonadota > Gammaproteobacteria > Enterobacterales > Pasteurellaceae > Rodentibacter > Rodentibacter mrazii. The sequence goes on along the minus strand of NZ_MLHG01000024.1, from coordinate 8,662 downwards.
AGCAATAATTTTATTTCTTTTATTGAAAGCGCGTTCTTACATTTCTCTTAAATATCTGCTTTTGTGAGTTTGCTACATAAAAGTGAAGAAATCTTGTTTTCTTCCCTTTGTAAAAGCCTCAAAAAATAAGGCTAACTTTTTGGGTTAGCCTTTATATTGTCAATTATGGAGTGATTACCATTGATAACCTACGCCAACAGAGCCACCAAGATCGCCACGGCTATTTACATTACCTTGTAATTTCAAGATAAGTTTACCATTATCACTTACACGGGAGTAACCCACTGCAACTGCACTTTGACCTTTGAAAGTACCTGCGGATGCCGCTACCATTGATTTACCTGGAATGTAAACTTGTGGTAAGCCTGCTGCTGCATTCGCTCCCGCGATACCACCACGGAGATCTTTGTTCATCTTATTCATACGGTTGTTTATGTTGCCAACAGTGCCTTTCAACTGACCGACATTGACTGCATCAGTACTTGCAGTACCGGCTGCAACATTTGTTACTTTTGTTGGTGAACCATCTGCTTTAGACACTTTCACATCGCCGTTTGCATCCCCACCAACGATTGGATCTTTGTCCCCGCCAACCTGAACATTTTCAAATACAGGTTTCGCTGATGTCGCAATAGTAATATCTTTTCCGGAACGTGTAATCACAACGTTTTTACCTGCATTGATATTTACCTTGCTACCAGGATTTACACGAGTAGGTGCTGTATCACCGATAACTTCACCACCAACACTGGCAGAGTTTAGCTCCCAACCGGAACCGTTAATTGCACTTGCAACATCTTCAATAGTTGCAAGCGGTTTCGAACCGTTTGCATTGTTAAATTCAGCTTTACCGGTTGTCGTATTCGCATACACATTACCGGCTGCGTTATTTGCCATCTGAGTTGCATCAACTCTCACCGTAATATTACGTGTACCGTTAGCATCTGTTGAACCCGTTACTGTAACGGCACCATCACCACTGAATTTCACATGATTTGCATTTTTCACCGTATCAACGTAACCGTTACCGCTTGTTTCAACAACCCACCCCATGTTTTGTAGGTCACGCACTGTTGCTGCTGAATCTGGTGTTGTTGCATTAGTTAAGTCAACTAATGTTTTATTTTCAACCGGTGTTGATGCATTACCATCCGGGTTAGTTACAACATTTGTCGTATTCAGTGTAGAGCCTACGCCTGTGATTTGCGTTGGTTTACCATCTGTCGTGATATTCAGCGCATTTTTCGGAGCCTCTTGGTTGTTAGTTGCCGGTTTCGCCTCTTCAGCATTGAAATCTACTTTCGGTGCTGTTGGGTTCGATACATTGCCTACAGTTAATGCCGTTGCATTTGCGTGGTTCACCGTAATGTTGTTATCTAACGCATAAGTGAATGTGCCGTTCTCTTGTTTCACACGAAGGTTTTTACCCGCATTGAATGTGATAGTATCACCAGCTTTCACTTTATAGTTATCTTTACCGACTTGATCGACAAAGTCTGTATCATCTCTGCCAATCGTTGCTTTAAATGACGCATTGTTCACTAAGTTTGCCACTTCACTTGCGTTTAATAACAGGTCAGGTTGTGTAACTTTCACCGTACCATTGTCATTTACCGCCCCCGTTGTGGTGTTCACTTTCACGCCTTTCGGTGTTACCGCAATGGTGTTATCCGCCGATTTGATGTCATAAGTTACATTGAAGGTATCCGGTTGACCATTTTCACCTTTTGTAACCGTTACCTTCGCTTTCGTACCATTGCCATCAACGTAGTTAACTGTATCACCTGGATTTACCAGTGCTTTCTCACCATCGGTCGTATTCATGAACCAACCTGTGTTATTAACAGTTTTGGCAACATCTTCTACTGTTGCAAGTGGTTTAGTATTGTTGTGGTTATCGAACTCTGCTTTACCGGTTGTACTGTTCGCAGACACATTACCTGTTGCATTATTTGCTACTGCGGTCGCATTCACATTAAATGAGATATTCGCACCACCTTTGTCATTCGCAACAACCGTTGATGTGATCGTATTAGAATCTACAAAGTTTACTTGCTCATCAGGTGAAATACGTTCAACCACAGCACCACTTGCATTACCTAGTTTCCAACCTGCATTTACATAATTGTTTAATTGCTCAAACGCTTCCGTGATGTTAGTTGCCGATGCTGCTGGTATTGTATAGTTCTCACTAGGTGCTAAACCTGTAGTATTTAATACACGCTCAAATCCTTCAACTTTACCTGTTGTTGTATTAAACGTTGTATTACCACCAAAAATGTTTTTAATTGAATCACCCACGCTATACAACTGGATACCATTTGCGACACCTGTAATCTTATCACCATTCACATTTAAGCCTTTAGGACCTGATGTGATATTCGTTGAGTGATTTGGATCAGAAACATTACCTACCGTTAATGTTGTCGTGTTTGTATGAGTAAACGTTACATTATCCGTGGTCGAAATATTAAAGGTTTTACCATTTTGTTCAATTTTAATATTTTTACCTGCGTTGTAAACCACTGTATCACCAGCTTTGATTGGCTCTGAGCCAGTACTGCTAAACTCACCATTTGTACCAGTTACATTACCTGCAGTCGCATTCCAATGTACATTATTGATAGTATTAACAATATCACCTACGGTTGCAATTTTATTACTGTTATCAACTTGGTTACCCGCTTGATCTACAGTGGTCGCATTTGCTTTACCGTCAGTTACGGTCGAGTTACCTGTTACTTGATTAACAATGTTAGTTGCATTTGCAACTAATTTACCGTCAACTACTTTAATGGTACTGTCGTCTACGTTCACATTGTACGTCACGTTGCTTACCGTACCGTTTGCTTCAGTCTCAACAATTGCTGTGGTCGCTGTACCATTCACAAAGTTTACTGAGTCATACGGTTTCACAAAATCACGTGCTTGACCATTATTTTGTAAGTTCCAACCTGAATTCAGGATATCGCCTACTGTCGCTGCGTTCGTAATGTTCAAGTTTGACGGTAACGTTTGTGATTTAGTAATCTCATCACCAACTTTGTACTCATCATTGTTATTCGTGTTCGGTAAATTAGGGTTTAAACCGCTAATCGTGCCGTTAGTAATAGTATGTTACCCACAGTGACATTACCCGCTGTGATATTACCTACGTCAATATCTCTAGATAAGCCAAACGCAATCGTTTTGCCTGTTTGGTTAACCACTAAGTTTTTACCCGCAACAAAATCAAGCGTATCACCCGCTTTTACCATCGTTGTGCCGTTAGCTGCTTCAATTTGCTCATCTTTGTTTGTTGCATTCACTGTGTGGAATACGTTATTCACTAAGTTAGTGATTGTGGTTGCATTTAACGTATCACCACCTTTCGTTGCATCCGGTAATTCCGCTTTACCTGTTGTGGTATTTGCAACTGCGTTGGTCGTATTCACATCGTAAGTCACATTGAAGGTATCCGGATTACCGTTTTCACCCTTAGTTACTGTGACATTTGCTTTTGTGCCATTACCATCGACATAGTTAACCGTGTCGCCTGGGTTCACTAATACATCTGTTACATCGTTACCATTTGCATCTTTCGCGTTCGTTTTCCAACCACTGCCATTGATTGCATTAGCAACATCTTCGACTTTCGCAATCGTACCGTTAGTAGTATTGAAGTCCGCTTTACCTGTGGTAGTGTTTGCTGTGACATCACCGGTTTTCACACTTACTGTCCCGTTGTTGGCTGTTGTCGTTGTGTTATCGCCGTTAATGATATTGCTTACATTCGCTTTTAATCGACCGTTCTCATCTAATACGATGGTTGCGTTATCGTATTTCGCTGTTACGGTAATTTTGCGAATATCTCCATCATTTGAACCACTTACCGTAATTGCATCGCCACCCATAAAGTCAACTTTGTTCGCATTTTTCACGGTGTTGGTGTAGTTGTTGTCAGACGCATTCACCACCCAACCTAAATTGGTTAAGTCGCGCACCGTTGCCGCTGAATTGAGAGTATTATCCGGTAGGTTAGTAAGATTAACTAACTTGTCGTTACCTGTTGTACCTGCTTTCGTAATATTACCTGATACATCTTTCTCATCACCAGTGTGGGTTGGTACATCACTGACATTCAAGACTGAACCTACGCCTGTGATTTGAGTTGGTTTATCACTGGTTGTGATATTCAACGCAAACTCAGGTTGATTGGTGGCATTGTTATTCGTTGCTGGTTTCGCCGCTTCCGCATTAAAGTTTACTTTTGGTGCTGTCGGATTCGATACATTACCTACCGTTAATGTCGTTGTATTTGCGTGGTTCACTGTGATGTTTTCACTTAAACCGTAAGTGATGTTATGACCATCCTGGTTAATCTCTAGGTTTTTACCCGCTTTATAGGTAACCGTATCACCTGCTTTTACTGGTTTGCTATTATGTCCACCGCTTGTGACTTGCTCATCATTTTTCGCTGTTGTGACATTAAATGACGCATTGTTCACCAAGTTTGCCACTTCACTTGGGTTTAATAACAAGTTAGGTTTCTCAACTGTCACTGTACCATTGTCATTTACCGAACCCGTTGTAGTGTTTGCTTTCACGCCTTCCGATGTTACCGCAATTGTCTCATCCGCCGGTTTGATGTCGTAGCTTACGTTTACCGTATCTTTGCCATCTTGACCTTGCGTCACAGTTACATTCGCTTTCGTACCATTACCGTTTACGTAATTTACTTGGTCACCTGGATTGATGAGTTGGTCTGTAGGGTTGTTAACTTCATTTCCGTCTTTATCAAATACTTTTGTTGGGGTAGTTTTCCAACCGCTGCCATTGATTGCACCTGCAACATCTTCTACTTTCGCAATTGTACCGTTAGTTGTATTGAAGTCCGCTTTACCCGTGGTGGTGTTTGCTGTGACATCACCGGTTTTCACACTTACTGTACCGTTGTTGGCTGTTGTCGTTGTGTTATCGCCGTTAATGATATTGCTTACATTCGCTTTTAATCGACCGTTCTCATCTAATACGATGGTTGCGTTATCGTATTTCACGTTAAACGTGATATTTGATAGCTTACCGTCTTTATTATCAACAACATCTGTCGCCGTACCGTTAGCAAAATTCACCGTATCGTATGCAGCAACAAAGTCTTTCTCCACTCCATTACCTTGGAGGTTCCAACCTGTATTTAAGACATCTTGCACTGTCGCTGCTTCTTTACGATTGTCGTCAGTTAAAGTAGTCGGGGCATCTTGTTTGTTAACATCGCTACCATTCGGGTTAGCCACTTTGCTTGTATCCGGTAAATGGCTGGTTAAGTTAGATAATGTATTTGAATCCAATGAACTAATTGTAATTGAACCATCGCTGTTAGTCGTAAGGTTAATATTATTACCGGCTGTATAAACCGGGCTTGAAATATTTACTAACGTTTTATTATCAGCTGTCTTGCTCACATTAACTGTGGTTGCACCACTACCTATAAAATCAACACGATCCCCAAAGCGAACATTATTTACACCATTGCCCGAGTGATCTGTTTGATCACCTATCGTCCAGCTCCCTGTTGCCAAAACGTGATATAACTGGCTACCATTAATAGCATCTGTTGAATTTTCAGTAATACGACCCGCAGCAACATTTTGAACTTGTCGTTCTCCCCCATTCTTACCCACAGAGACGACATAGTTAGTATCATTATTCACACCTGCAAAGCCACTGTAATTTATCCCATTTACACTGGCACTATTTGTTGGTGTCGCTGCGGACGTTATCGCATCAGCACCAAGTGCTACAGAGTCAGCTAAGGTAGCATTTGCACGAGCCCCTAGAGCTGTAGCATTTGCTGCTCCTGATATAGTAGCTCCCACACCAAGAGCGGTTCCGTCTTTACTGTTTTCTACTTTCGAATTACGACCACCAGAAAATCCACCTTCACTATTTAGAACGTTTGCACCAGGTCCAACCGCTGTCGCTGAAACGGAGCCATTAACTACAGCAAATGTACCTAAAGCCACACCGGATCGACTGCTATCTACCTTAGCATTACGTCCTAAAGCTGTTGCCTGTTGTGAACCTAAAATATTCGTATATGGACCAACTGTGACACCGAATTCGCTATTATCTACATTAGCATTACGTCCCACTGCAACAGAATTGTTACTAACATTTGCTTTTGCATATGTACCAACGACCGTAGAAGCAACACTATCTAAAGCTTTGGCATTACGTCCCACTGCAATCGCCTGTTCTGAGCGATTTATTTCAGACCAAGGACCTACATTAGTAGCAAGTTGAGAATTATCAACTTTCCCATGAGGACCAATATTTATTGCACCATAACTCTGATTAGTAATCGTATTTGTACCAACACTTGAACTATAACCACTATTTGTTACATTTACACCATAAGATCCTATGGCACTTTCATAATCACTGTTAGTTACATTACCGCGATTCCCCACCAAAATACCACGAGCACTCGCATTTACATTACTACGCGAACCGACCTGAACACCTTGCTCTGATTTCGTCACATTAGATTGAGAACCAATAACGTAACCTTCTAAACTTGCATTATCAACCTTTGAGAAACGCCCTAATGTAACAGACTGCATTGAACCAGCCTCTGAACTTTGACCTATTGAGATACTATAACGCCCAGTTGGTCTCGCAACCCACTCGCCACTATATTCAAGTCTGGTTACCTCTGTGTTATAGGTTTTTGATAATGATCCCCCTATAGGGACATAATCTAATAATGCACCGGTGTTACTATCGTAAACATAGAGCGGCTTAGTTGCATTAGTTACATTAACCTCTTTATCCTTACCCTCACCAAGGAATTTTACTTGCCCTGGTGCAATGCCTATTGAATATTCCCCCATTGGGTTACCAAATGGATCTTTTTGCACCACGATTTCTGGTGCTTTTGTGCCTGCTGAGTTAGAACCCCATATCACAGCATCACCAGATATTGCAGCCTGAGCCGTACTCCCTAATAACGTTGCACCTGCTGTTGTCAAAGAAATAGCTAAAAGGGAAATTTTTTTTCCGGAAGAGGATTTTGATTTTCCCTTAGTCTTACTTAATTCAGACACAGCTATCCAAGATTGTGTAGCGTGATTCCAAATGACTCGGAAAATTTTATTCATAAATGTTCACCTATTTAATGTAATATTGTAACTTTTCTTTACTTTGGAAAGTAATTTATATGTGACTTCCTCACGTTGGTGTAAAAGCCTCATCCGACACCGAGTGAAAATTAATGATATCTTCCACTCAACCTTCCACAGTGTTATAATCCAACCGATTTTAAGGGCTCTTACAACAAGGAGCTTGTGGGAACAGTGTATCTATCCATGATTGCCTTAGATAACTTGCTATGCATCTTTTCCATGTTGCCACTTGCTTTATCTGTCTTAATCCAAACTCCACAACTGTATTGGGAACAAAAACATTGACACGGCAAATGTGCCCGTTGAAAGTATTAAGCCTAAAAGTGTCAATAAAGTATGTTTTTCATCACGTAGTCCTTTTGATTTTGATACCAATAGCAAATATGATACGAAATAGAATTGGCATAATGTAGCTACTGCAGGTGGTTATTGCCCATACTATTAGTGGGTGTTTCAACGACAAACAAAGAAAATGAGTGTAAACGAGAAGATTCGAAAAATCCGAGAAGCAAAGAAATGGTCTCAGGAGCAAATGGCAGAAAAACTAAATATGTCGCTAAATGGCTATGCGAAAATTGAGCGTGGAGAGAGTAAAATTTATTTGTATAAGCTTGAACAAATCGCCCATGTGTTTGGTATTGATATAGTAGAGCTAATGCAGTTTGATGGTAAAAAATATTTGTTTTCAGATAAACGAGAACTCATATTTGAGTACGAATTATTACGGTGATAATGAAGCTTTAATGATTGAAAATGAGAGGCTAAAATTATCGTTATCGTACAATCAACAGCTATTAGAGCAGAAGGATAATGAGATCCAACTTCTTAAAGAGATGGTTTCTCTATTAAAACAAGATAAACAATCATAATTTGATCTTCTATAGATAAATTGATTAAAGCAGTCTTTAAGAGTGTTATTAGAATAAAATATGAGTGTTTTCTTTATTTTGTTTAGGCTGAATTTGATGTTCATATTCTAAACGGAAAGCACTCGCTGTTGTTATAACTTGTCATCTCTAGTTTATCTTCTGCCTATCATTCCTACTCGAACCGTTTTAAAGTCCGATTCGATTTATCAAATATTCCCCTTTTCTTAATCTTGTAATGCAGATTTTTTCTTTTTATTCAATTATTTCTTGATTATATAGTTTATGCAGTTCATTTCCCGTTGTCTATTTGTGCTGCATCATAATCTTTTCTAATCGCTTTAAAATCAAAGTTAGGATCGATATGTCCTCAAGAAGATGTCGCAAATAGATAACCTGTGTATTTAAAAACTTTCGACTAGTTCCTTCAACTTGTAAGAAACGATAGTACTTACTTAAACAGCTCTAATATTTTCAAAATACGGTAGGTTTCGACATACATAATAAAATTTTCTACTAAATAGTTAATTCAATGGAGATTGTAGCGTTTCCATGTTATTAGGGCTTTGTGCAACTACTACATAATAACGTGGAAGTGTCAAAATACGATAAAAAATGACCGCACTTTTATTT
>NZ_MLHG01000023.1 GCF_001998825.1 Rodentibacter mrazii | reverse complement strand
AAATAGGATTTTATTGTTCGTATTTTTCATAGACCAGTTCCTCGATATCTTGCTCAGTACAATTTGACGGCATAAATTCTGCAATGATTTCCCCTTTTTTCATAACCAATATACGATGACTATAATAATAGGCTTCTTCTATTTCATCGGTCACAAAAATAACAGTAATGCCTTGTTCTGCAAGAGATTGAATAATTTGAAAAATCCCCTCTTTATTAGCAACATCGACACCGATAGTGGGTGAGTCTAAAATAATCACTTTAGGGTTGATTGCCAACCACTTGGCAATAGAAACCCGCTGAGCATTACCACCTGATAATGTATTAACCGGAAGATCAGGATCCGATACTTTAATTTTTAATGACTGAATAAGTTGATTTGTATATTGACGGGCTTTATGTGATTGAATAATTCCAAAAGGATTAATAATGCGCTTAAATATGGTTGAAATAATATTATGATGAATAGATTCTTGCATAATCAAGCCGGTATTCATTCGATCTTCCGAAACATAAACAATCCCTTTTGCAATTGCCTCACGGTTATTGTTAATTTTTGTTGGTTCGCCGTTTAAATAACATTCCCCACTCGTTGGCTGTGTAATACCGAATAAACTCAGACAAAGTTCCGTTCTACCGGCACCGAGTAAACCGACTAAAGACACAATCTCTCCTTTTTTAATGGAAAAATTAATATTCCGGTATTGATGCTCTCGGGTCAGGTGTCTTACATCAAGTACTGTCGGATATTGTGAAAAATCCGGCAAATTTAACCGCACTTTATTGATTTCCAATCCACTCATAAGAAAAGCCAAACGCTTTTCATCCATCTCTTTAATAGGATATTTACCCACCATATTACCGTCTTTCAGAACTAATACGCTGTCAGATACCCTCATCACTTCTTTTAATCGATGGCTGACAAAAATAATACTAATTCCTTTACTTTTTAGCTTAATCACTACATCAAGTAGATGATTGACTTCCTTTGCGGTTAATGAAGCCGTCGGTTCATCCATAATTAACAATTTAGCGTTTTGTGCCAATGCCCGACAAATCGCAACCAATTGTTGTCGAGCAATAGGTAGATCCTCAACAAGAGCATCTAAATTCAAATCCGCATTAATGCTATCAATTGCTTGGCGGGCAATTTCTCGTATTTTTTGTGAACTCACCCAACCGAATTGGCGATACGCATTCATCGCAATATTCTCTGCAACACTCAAGTTAGGAAAAAGAGATAAATCCTGATAGATAACTTGAATACCTTTGTTAATAGATTCTTCCGGTGTTAATTTATCGTATTGACTTGCGCCAATCTGAATTTCCGCGCCCCGATCCGGTTGATAAACCCCTGATAAAATCTTAATTAATGTTGATTTTCCACAGCCGTTTTGCCCAGCTAAACAAAGTGCTTCGCCATAATTTAATGATAATTCAACCTGATTTAAGGCTTTTACGCCATTAAAGGTTTTACTAATATTACGCATTGAAATAAAAGACATATAATCTCCTTTAGCGGAAACCGGGTTCAAAAGAACCCGGTAGAATTTTAGTTAATATAGGTTATCTATATTTTCTTGAGTTACCTTCAATACGTTGTGGAATTGCAATAGTTTTCTCTCTTGATCTACTTTAGCTTGGCCAACATTTGGAATGACCAATCCCTCTTCAATTTTTTCTCCTTTCAATACTTTTGCCGCTACTGCTGCTAAAGCATAGCCTGCATTCGCCGGATCATAAGTAATCCCCATTGTAATATTACCGCTCTTAATTAAAGAAGCGGCTTGTGAAGGAATCATCATACCGAAAACATTTAACTTACCTTTTAATCGTTTTTCTTTTACTGCGAGCCCTGCTCCAATCGGACCTTGTGAACCGAAAGAAATGACCGCTTTAAGATCAGGATGAGCTTTTACTAAATCAATCGTCGTACGACGGGCATCATTAATATTCTCTGCCACCGGCATTCTGCTAGTTACCTCAAACATATCTGGATAATGTTGTTTTTGATATTTCACAAAAAGATCCGCCCAAAGGTTATGTTGCGGAACGGTTAAACTCCCGACATAGAGTACATACCCCCCTTTGCCGCCTAATGATTTTGCCACCTCTTCAACATAATCCGCTGCAAATTGGGTATTATCAATAATTTCAATATCCCAGTCAGCACTCGGTTGACCAACCGATTCATTAGTTAATATAACAATACCGTTTTGTTTGGCCTTTTTCAGTATGGGTTCTAATGCACTGGCATCATTAGGTACAATAGAAATCGCACTGACTTTCTTAGCGATTAAATCTTCAATTAATTTCACCTGCTGAGGAGCATCGGTATTTGATGGCCCCACCTGATAAGCATTAATATGATTATCTTTGCCCGCTTGAACAACCCCTTCAGCCATACGGTTAAACCAAGGCATACCATCAATTTTTGAAATATTTACCACATCACTTGCAATCGCTGAACTGCAACAAGCAAATGTAAAAAGACCGGAAAGTAAGAAATGTTTGAATGTTGGCTTTTTCATAAGATTTTCCTCATAAAATGAATAATTCCTTAACTTACAACAGCAATTAAGGCTATTAAATATCTTAGTAATTTAATTCAAAAAGCATAGGTAACTTTCTGTTAAGAATATGGAAAAATCCGCTACAGCCAATAAAGTGAGAAATGGATCACATTTTAATTTCACCACTCAACTCACCAACACGAAATTGAGAGGGCGAAAGTGCGGTATGTTTTTTGAAAATTTTTGAAAAGTACAGAGAATCCTCATAACCTAAGGACTTTGCAATTTTATGGACTGGTAAACTCGAGAAGTAAAGCAATTTTTTCGCCTCGCTAATACGTTGCTGTTCACGCCATTGAATCAAACCAATTCCTAGAGATTGTTTAAATAAATGTGAAAGACGAGACTCAGATAAAAAGACCTGATTAGCAAAATATTCAACACTCCAATTTTGTGACAAATTTTCTAAAATTAGATCGCAAACCTTTAATATTCTGCTATCAATTTGCGAAACCTCTTTGATATTTTCCACTGAAATACATTTCATCAGTAAATATTCCAACAAACCAGAGCTCATTTCTTTATTAAGTAAATCATTTGACTCAGATTCTTGTGCAATTTTACTGAAAAGTTGACTAATTTCTTGGAAAGAAAGCATTTCATTAATGGCAATACGCCCGATATTTTCCCTGCAATTTGTCCAATTCAACCATTTTAGCCACTGTGGTTTGGGATGAAAATAAATCCATTTATAATGCCAATATTGACATTCGGATTGGCGATAGTAATGCTGAAGCGTATTCGGTGGAAACAATACAAGTTGCCCTCGTTTAACTGAAAAAAATTGCTTTCCATCAAACACTTTTCCATGTCCGAAGGTAGTGAGTTGTAACATATATCCTTTCATACCTTCCGGACGATCAACGATAAAATCCAGATAATTCCCTTTTTCTATTTGGATAATGCCTGCAACCAAATCCGGTTTTGCCCGACTGTCTGACAGAGCCAGCTCATCAAATTTCATAAAAAATGAGATTCCTTAATACACAAATATTTTCTCATTTAAAACCAACCGCACTTTTAACGCAATAAATACTTTGATAAAACACATTAAAGACCACTGAATTCGCATTGCGATGAATTAACCACGAATAAGAAAAAAGGGCGAAAAACTCGCCCTTATACACTGAAATGAAATTAAAACTATGCGTTGACGTTGCGACGTGCAATCACCGCATCAGACAGCTGCTTGAGTAAGAGCTCCGTATCTTCCCAACCGATACAAGCATCAGTGATACTCTGTCCGTAAGTAGCGGCTTTGCCATTAACCAAATCTTGACGACCTTCAACTAAGTGGCTTTCAACCATCACGCCAAAGATTTTTTTTGAACCGCCGGCGATTTGTTTGCTGACATCTTCACAAACTTCCATTTGTTTTTTAAATTGTTTACTACTATTGGCATGGCTAAAATCCACCATAACATGCGGAATACGACCGGTTTTTTCAATATCTGCACAGACTTTTTCCACATACTCGGCACTATAATTCGGGCCTTTATCTCCACCACGTAAAATAATATGGCAGTCTTCATTTCCTTTGGTGGAAACAATGGCAGAATGACCAAATTTGGTGACTGATAAGAAATAATGGGGTGCCTCTGCAGAACCAATCGCATCTAATGCCACTTTTACGCCACCATTTGTGGCATTTTTGAAGCCGACCGCACAAGATAAACCGGAAGCCAATTCACGGTGAACCTGTGATTCGGTGGTACGTGCACCGATTGCTCCCCAGCTCATAAAATCCGCCACATATTGCGGTGTAATCATATCTAAAAACTCGCCGGCGGACGGTACACCAAGATTATTAATATCAGAGAGCAGTTTACGGGCAATGCGTAAACCGTCATTCAAACGATAAGTATCGTTTAAGTAAGGGTCATTGATCAAACCTTTCCAACCTACTGTAGTACGCGGTTTTTCAAAATAAACACGCATAATAATTTCTAGACTGTCTTTGTATTTTTCACGTAAAGGTTTTAAACGATTGGCATATTCAAGTGCCGCTTTAGGATCATGAATGGAACATGGACCGATAATCACTAATAATCGATCATCTTTGCCATGAATAATATTATGTGCCTCTTGGCGGGTTTGTTTAACTAATGTGGCAGCTTCTTCACTTGCCGGAAATTTTTCTAATAACGCGATTGGGGGTAAAACCTGATCGACTTTTTCGATACGTGTATCATCATTTGCCACGATGATTTCAATTTTTTCTTTCGTCATACATCACTCTCTTATAATTGTTAAAATGTTGTGTTTGAAAATTGCAAATACTCTACACTCATTTTTTGTACTAGTAAACTAGTTCATTGAAAAATATTCAACACGTGTTTAATGACTACTCAATACCCGAGCCGGTTGAAGTTTGGCTGCCCGGCTTGCCGGATAAAGGCTCGCCAAGAGACTTAAGACTAACGCCGCCACTAAAACTAACAAAACATCTTGCCAATGAAGCTCGCTAGGAAGAAAATCGACAAAATAAATGCCGTCCGATAGCAATTTCTTTCCGAGTAAATATTCTAAGCCTTGAATAAGCGAGGTTAAATTCAACGCCAAAATTACGCCAAGAACGATGCCTATTAAACACCCTTTCATCCCTGCTTGCAAGCCGTACCAGATAAAAATTCGTTTAATAAATCCATTATTTGCACCCAGTGTGCGCATAATAGCAATATCGCCTTGCTTATCTTTCACTGCCATAATCAAGGTGGAAACAATATTGAAACAGGCAACCCCGATCACAAGTACCATGGCAATATACATCACGGTGCGAATAAGCTGAATATCACGATACATATAACCGAATTTGGCAATCCAGTTTTGTACATAAAGCAGCTGCGGATAATCACTCAACTCGGAATAATTTATCTCTTGAACGGTAAAAGGATCAGCCACTTTAAGCTCTACCCCAGTAATTTGATCTGCCCGATAACCCAATAATTCTTGGGCTTGTGGAAGTGAAAGCAAAGCATAACTGTGATCAAGTTGTCCATCTAAACGCAAAATGCCGCTCACCTGAACCCGCTCACGATGAGGTTGGGATAGCTGCTCTTCTCCATTTGGTTGTGAAATCAGTAAGGAAACCCAATCTCCTTCTTTGACCTCCAACTCTTTTGCGATACCAAAACCGAGCACTAACCCACCTTCTTTTTCAAACTGTTGCCAGCCATTCTCCTCGACAAACTTTCCTAGTGAGCTCACCTGATCTTGTGCGCTTTTATCCACGCCTTTTACCTGTACCACTTTCAGTTTACTGCCGTTTTCAACCAATGCCGTAAAACTCACAAAAGGGGAAAGTGCGGTGATTTTTTCATTTGTTTTTAAACGTGTTGCAAGATTTTGCCAATGATTAATCGTTTTCTCATGACTATTTTCACTCACAATAATTTCAGCATGAGGAACTACGGCTAAAATGCGTTGATTTAGTTCCCGCTCAAAACCGTTCATCGCACTCAAACCGACAATCAACACTGCCACACCCAAAGCAATACCGATTGCCGAAAATTTGGCAATCAATGCCACCAAAGGATTTTTCTGCTTACCACGCTGATAACGCCAACTAATAAAAAACGGAGTATTCATTCTACGCCTTCCCTTAATACCCCATCTTGCATCGTAAGACGGCGGGATAATTTTTCAGCTAATCCCATATCATGGGTAACGAGCAAGAAAGCGATATTTTGTTCCTGATTTAAAGTTTGAATTAACTCGAAAATGCTTTCCGTTGTTTTATGGTCCAAATTTCCCGTCGGTTCATCTGCCAGCACTAAAGCGGGATGATTCACTAATGCACGGGCAATGGCAACGCGCTGGCGTTCGCCTCCTGAAAGTGCAGAGGGGCGATGAGAAATGCGATGGCTTAATCCCACTGCATTGAGCATTTTTTCTGCACGGTCTTTCGCTTCTGTTTTATTTTGGCGACCAATTAATAGCGGCATCATGACATTTTCAAGGGCTGAAAAATCCGCCATTAGGTGGTGAAATTGATACACAAAGCCCAAATTTTGATTTCGCAATTTTGCCAATTCCGACTCAGATGCCTTTTGGAGTGACTGCCCTTTAATAAACACTTCCCCACTACTTGGCTGATCTAAACCGCCTAGGGTATGCAACAACGTACTTTTTCCGGAACCCGAACTGCCCACAATCGCCACCAATTCATTCGGTTGCATGGCAAAAGACACCCCTTTTAGCACTTGAGTTTGGTTATCGCCTTCTTGATAGAATTTGTTGATGTTTTGACATTCTAATAAATACTGATTCATTTTTTACTCATATTTTGGCTATATTTGAGAATAAATTAATTGAGATAAACAATGGCAATGTGAGCCGGTTTCTCTCTTCAATTCTAGTTACCCCTAATTAAATCGCTATTTTTCCAAAAGATTCAAATTGTGTGTGGGGAAAAAATTGCGCAAGGTAATGTTTTAAATATCGCTGTGTTTCTTCCGAAATTATCGGATCATATTCCGGATAAAGATTATATAGCACACGCCGCACATTAATATTTCGTGTTTTGCAGGCTTCTAAGCTTAACAATGTATGATTAATACTCCCGAGCTTTCCCGATGTTACCAGTACCAATGGATAACCTTGATTTTGAATATAATCCAATGTGGTTTCCCAATTATGGTAAGGCACCATCAATCCACCCGCACCTTCAAGCAATACATAGTCATATTTTTTTGCCAAAAGTGCGGTCGATTTTTCAATCTTTTCTGCCTCAATGAGCCTCCCCTCCTGTTTTGCCGCTAAATGGGGGGAGCAAGGGTATTCAAAGAGATAAGGGCAAGTTGTACCATTGAGATCGTCTTCGGTCAGATCGATTTTTTGAATTTTACGATGCACTAACAAATCATCGGAAAACGCCCGACAACCGGTCTGAATCATTTTTTGCGTAATCACAGAAAAGCCTTGATTCATAAGTTCTCTGGCATAAAGCCCCGTTGCAATGGTTTTGCCTACATCGGTATCAATACCGGAAATAAATATCACTTTTCCCATCATTTTCTCTTTATCATTTGTATCGTGCAATAATCCATAGCGGTTGATAAGTCAGTCTCACTTGTTTGTCGGATAAGGAAAAACATCGTTGGTACCGGTCGATAAATATCTGTAATTTTTGTTTTGTCCAAGTGCCTTGTCCTGTTGCTGTCACCCCAGTTTTCTTAAGGTGTTTTAGTACATCAAATGGGGTTGGGAAATACAGTTCTTCTGTAATGGTTTCGGCATACAGCAATTCAAAATCATCTTGTAGCCACTTTTTCCAATCAGATAGCTTCGGGTAAACCAGTCCAATATTGGTTAAGGCTCGAATTTCATACAAATTCTCCTGACCAAACGTTGCTATCGCCAGCAAACCATTTCGCTTTAATCCTTTTTTACAATGTTCAATAAATAATGACTGATGATGAAACCATTGTACGGCAGAGGCACTCACAATCAAATCATATGAGCGGTTAAACGGAAATTGCTCGGCATCACCACAATAAAATGCAAAGGGTTGAGATAACCTTTTCTTTAATCGCTCTTTAACATCACAAAGATCGTTAAACATCCAATAATTAGCATGAATATGTTGTTGTAACCCTTCGCTTAATTGCCCTGTGCCACAGCCAAGCTCTAACACACTTTCAAGTGAAGACGTCGGCAAACGGGCTGTTATGTGGGAAAGTAGCTTCCGGTTGATTTTCTCTTGTATCCAAGCATGCTCATCATAGCTATCAAGAGCTTTATCAAAATGCTGCCGAATACGTTGTTTTTCAATAAGTTTTAGCGCTAATTCCATAGTTGCGCCCAATGTGTTAGATGGGAAAATAAATAATGTTCCCCTTCTATCTCATTAATCTCACAGCGGGTACACCAATAATGTCGTTGGTTTTCAGGTGAAAAAATTTTATCCTTACATCCGATAATCGCCTTTGTCCACTGAATTAAATCCGTGCGTTGATCTTGCTCAATCGCATGAAAAAGTGCGGTCAATTCTTGTTGAATTTCTTGAAAATCCCGTGCAGGCATCGAATGATAAAATGCCAGATTAGTCTTATCACCACAAATTCTACGTTCAAACTTTGCCCTTGTGGTTTCATTTAAATTATCTAGCGTGCCTTTAAAAATAGTAAAAGGGATACCCGCCTGATCATCACAAGGTAAACCGGTTCCATTGACTGCGGTTGCAGATTCAAGCGGAGTGCCTTGTAATGCCCTTTCTGCCACCCATACGCCCATCGACCACGCCACTAAGCGAATTTTCTGATAGCCTGAAAAATCAAAATCTAAGGAAAGATCTTGATAATCATAGCAAATCAATAAATCATAATTTTCAGGCATCACTAAATGAGAAACCGCAGAGATAGGTGTTCCCCAACCGGCAAAATAAACCAGCAAATTCTGAGCCTGATGATCTTCAAATTTTATTTTCATTTTTTGCCTATAAATAGGTGATAAATTCTGTGATTTCTTCTTTTGTCATATCTGCCGTGACGGATAAACGTATTCTTGATGTGCCTTTTGGTACCGTTGGCGGGCGAATTGGTAAACAATAATAGCCTTGTTGCTGAAGCCTGTGTGCTGTCATCAGTGTTGCTTCATTATCACCGAGAATATAAGGCACGATACAGGTCGAACTAGGCATATTCCCCGTTCGACGTGCCACTTCATTACGTAAAAAAGCACTTAATTCATTGAGGTGTTGTCTTTTTTGCCGAAATTGTGGCAATTTTTCAAAGAGAAAATAAGTCCACGCCACATTAAGTGGAGGTAGTGCTGTCGAAAAAATCAATGGACGCATTTGGTTAATTAAGATCTCTTTTATCACTTGATCGCAAATAACATAAGCCCCCATTGACGCTAATGCTTTGCCAAAAGTCCCCACCAATAAATCAATATCGGTAATCACTCCGGCTTGTTCTGCAATACCTAATCCCTTTTCGCCATAGACACCAATAGCGTGAGCTTCATCCACATAAAGATAAACATGAGGAAACTGCTTTTTCAATTTGACTAATTCAGCTAAATCTGCCACATCGCCATCCATACTAAACACAGATTCAGTCACAATAAAAGTGCGGTCAAATTTATCGGCGTTTTTTTCTAAAAGTTGTCGTAGATGATCATAATCATGATGACGATAACGAAAAAATTTGCACTGACTTAATCGAATGCCATCAATAATGCTGGCATGCACCAATTTATCCGCCAAGATTAAACTTTTAGAGGTGGTTAATGCCGGTAAAATACCCAGATTAGCATGGTAGCCACTGTTAAATAATAAACAGTTCTCTCGCTGAAATTGGCGAGAAATAAGTTCTTCAAGATCATTATAAATAGGGAAATTACCTGTTAATAAACGGGATGATGAACTGGTTAGCGCAGGCAAATCCTTACCGTATTGCTGAAAAAAAGCACGCTGTAAGGTTTCATTTGATGCCAATCCGAGATAATCATTCGACGACATATTCAGCATACGCCGATTATCTCGTTCAATATAACGCCCATAGTGCGTTAAGTAAGAAACTGAACGATATTGATTGATACTTTTTAGCGAGGCTAATTGCTTTTGAAAATCGTCCATTTTATTCCTTATTGCTCATATTCTTGTCTTAAGGCATTCATCATACCTTCCGTCAGCTGGGTTAATTCTTCATCTTGAATAATAAAAGGCGGCATGACATAAACCAATTTTCCAAAAGGGCGAATCCACACGCCATTTTCCACAAAACGAGGAACCAGGGTTTTCATATTCACTTCATTACGCATTTCGACGACGCCAATTGCCCCTAACACTCTTACCTCTTTCACATAATGTTTTTCTGCCAATGGCGAAAGCTGTTGATGTAATACGTTTTCAATATGCCGGACTCTCGCTTGCCATGGACTTTCCAACAATAAACGAACAGACTCTGCCGCAATCGCACAAGCCAAAGGATTTGCCATAAAAGTCGGGCCATGCATAAAACATTTCGCTTCACCGCTACATATTACTTCCGCAATGGTTTCTGTTGTGATGCTTGCCGCTAAGGTTAAATAACCGCCTGTCAAGGCTTTGCCAATGCACATAATATCAGGAGCAATCCCTGCATACTCTGCGGCAAATAATTTACCGGTACGCCCGAAACCGGTGGCAATTTCATCGAAAATCAACAAAACACCGTATTTTTGGCATAATTCCTGCGCTTTAACAAGGTATTCAGGTGAATAAAAATACATTCCCCCAGCCCCTTGCACGATCGGTTCTAAAATTAAAGCGGCAATTTCTTGATGATGGGTTTGCAATAAATTGGCAAGAGGGACAATGGCACGTTCATCCCAAGGCTCATTAAATGTGACGGAAGGTTGAGGTAAAAAATATTGAACAGGTAAACTATGATGAAAGAGATGATGCATACCGGTTGTAGGATCACAAACCGACATCGCATTCCAAGTATCTCCATGATAACCGGAACGAACTGTGGCAAATTTTTGTCGCTGTAGCTCACCTTTCGCATATTGGTATTGAATAGCCATTTTCATTGCGACTTCAACGGCGACCGAACCACTATCGGCAAAAAAGATTTTATCCAGTCCCGATGGTAGTACCTTTACCAATAATTGTGCTAATTCTACCGCTGGTGCATGGGTAAAACCACCAAACATAATGTGGCTCATGCGAGCTAATTGATTTTGTGCAGCGGCATTTAAACGCGGGTGATTATAACCATGTAATGCCGCCCACCAAGAGGACATGCCATCAATTAAGGTTTGCCCATTTTTGAGTGTAATCTTCACACCATCAGCACTTTCAACGGCATACAGGGGCATATCAGAATAAATTGAAGAATAGGGGTGCCAAATATGCTGATGATCAAAAGCCAAAAGTTGTTGTTCGTTCATCATTTTATCCTTTATTTATCATTTTGCTATTCATATCTCAATGCCTCCGCCGGCTCGGTTTTTGCCGCACGATAAGCAGGATAAATAGTTGATAATAAAGATAATAAAAGAGAGAACGCAGTGACAAGGCAAATTTGCCAAGGTTCTAGTGCAGTGGGTAAAAAAACACCGTTCGGATTGACCGCACTTATGATCTCTGTCAGATTTAATGTGATCGATATGCCCAATATCACCCCAACCAACGTACCAACCAATCCCACCAATAAGCCTTGGTAAATAAATACCGAACGCACTTTCGATTTCGTTAACCCTTGAGTTTGCAAAATGGCGATCTCCCCTTGTTTATCTACCACCATTAGGCTCAAAGAGGTAACGATATTGGAAATCGCCACGACAATGATCAGGCTAATCAATAACCCCATCATATTTTTTTCCATACGCACGGCTTGGAAAAATTCGCCTTTTTGTACCCGCCAATCGGTAATTTGTTGCTGAGGAAAATAGGCGGGTAATTCAGTAATTAAAAAAGGATCGGTCAAGAACAAGCGATAGCCCTGTGCCTCTTCCGGTTGAATACGCATTAATCGCCCAATATCCGATAAATTGGCAAAGGCTTGATAAGCGGACGCTTCACTATAATCAAAATAAATTTCGCTCACGGTAAATAAACGCTGCATCGGCACCCGTCCAAAGGGGGTATATTGGCTATTTTCCGTAATCATTAAACGAATTTTATCGCCGACATTTACATCGAGTTTTTGTGCCAACTGATTGCCAATTATCAATTTAAACTCACCGGCAGGCAATAAAGTTTCAAAAGGAACACGATCTTGGCTTTCCAATAAGGGATCATCAGAAAAGGCTTGTACACCAATCACCTGCCCGGCACTCACGCCTTTGGCTGTTTGATAAATCACTTTTGTGGTGTTAATCGGCACGGCTTTTTGCACAAAGTGCGGTAGATTTTCCAACGGTTTTTTTGTCGAAATCGGTTGTGTTTGACTAACAATAGCATGGGGAATGGAGGAAAGCACTTGTTGCTTTTGATACCCCTCCAATCCATTCATCACCGAAAGTACAATAATCAATGCCATCACACCTAACACAATGCCTAAACTGGCGAGGCTCGTCACTAATCGTCCAAAACGATCCGCACTTTTCGCTCGCCAATAACGCAAGGCAATATAAAGAGAAATGGGTAAATTCATATTACTTTTGGTTTAACTGCGCCACAAAATCTTCCATATTTTGCGTTACTTTTTTCACTAATGTCGTCACCGCACTATCACTTGCCCACGCAATGTGAGGAGTAATAATTAAGTTTGGCATGTTTTTTGCTGCAAGAATCAACGGATTGTCTTTTTCTGGTGGCTCTTTAATCATCACATCTAACGCAGCTCCGCCCAGATGTCCACTTGTTAATGCGTTTAATAAAGCGCTTTCATCTACTAAAGGTCCACGTCCTGTATTGATTAAAAATGCCCCTTTTTTCATTTGTGACAGGGTTTCTGCATTGATTAAATTTTCTGTTGTTTGCGTTAATGGGCAATGTAAAGTCAAAATATCCGCTTGCTTTAAGACCTCATTAAAAGGCGTATAACCCTCACGGCAAGTTGTAGCATCTTTATGTTCTGCATAAAGCACATTCATTCCCAGTGCCTGTGCCAAACGCCCAACTTCCGAGCCTAAGCAACCTTTTCCTACGATCCCAAGGGTAGAACCCCGCACATCGGTAATCGGATAATCAAAGTAACAAAACTGTTGGCTTTCTCCCCATTTAGCTGAAGTCTGATCACGCAACCAACCGGCAAGACTGTGTTTTAAGGAGAAAATCAACCCCATTACGTGTTCCGGTACAGTGACGCTTGAATACCCTGTCACATTTTTGACTTCAACCCCTAATTCTTTTGCCACAATTAAATCAACATTATTGGTTCCCGTCGCAGTAATTGCAATAAGTTTAAGTTTCGGCAATTGCTCGAGTGTCTTGCGATCAAAAATCACTTTACTGGTAATCACAATATCTGCATCTTTTGCCCGTTCAATAGTTTGGGTGGCGGAAGTATGGGGATATTCAACCCATTCATGCTCAAAATTTGGGCGAGGAATAGGAATATGTTTTGGAATAGCGGTACTGTCTAAAAATACGATTTGCATAATGTTCTCCTTTTTTATTTAAAAAAAGCGCGGTCAAAAATATTCGTGTTTTTAACCGCACTCCGCCATTAAATTGATGTATCCAATTCAGGAAAAGATTTGACTAAATCGTCAATGGCTTTCATTTGTGACACAAAACCTTCCAAAGCTGACAACGGTAAGGCTGATGGGCCATCACATTTTGCTTGATTCGGATTCGGGTGGGCCTCTAAAAATAAACCAGCAATTCCCACTGCCAAGCCTGAACGGGCAAGTTCCGTGACTTGCTCGCGACGACCACCAGATGCTGCACCGAATGGATCACGACATTGTAATGAATGCGTAACATCAAAAATCACAGGGTTACCCTTAGAAACTTTTTTCATTACACTGAAACCAAGCATATCCACGATGAGATTATCATAACCGAAGTTAGTCCCGCGATCACAGAGAATCACCTGATCATTACCACACTCTTCGATTTTTTCCACAATATTACCCATTTGACCAGGGCTTAAAAATTGCGGTTTTTTCACATTGATCACCGCCCCAGTGCGTGCCATCGCTTCGACCAAATCCGTTTGACGGGCTAAAAACGCCGGAAGTTGAATTACATCCACTACATCTGCTACGGGCTGACATTGGTAAATTTCATGTACATCCGTGATGATTTTTACACCGAATGTTGCCTTCAATTCTTGGAATATTTTTAAACCTTCTTCCATACCCGGCCCGCGATATGAATGAATAGACGAACGGTTGGCTTTGTCAAAAGACGCCTTAAACACATAAGGTACGTTAAGTTTTTCGGTAACCTTGACATAGGCTTCACACACTTGCATCGCCATATCACGACTTTCAAGTACATTCATTCCGCCGAAAAGTACAAAAGGCTTGTGGTTTGCAACATCAATATGACCGATTTTTACAATTTTATTTTGCATAAGTTTTCCTTATTAATGAATAGCGTAAGGAGCTTGTTCAAGCTCATTTTTAAGTTCTGAAAGTTGTGTACGAATGAACGTTGATGTCGGATCTTGCGGACATTTATCAACAAAATATTCTAAATCTTTCAGTGCGGTAGGATATGCCCCCATTTGTGCCAGCACTAAACCGCGGTCGCGGATATTATAGGGATCGTCAGAACGATGAACCAGTGATTCAATATAGCGAAACGCCATATCATTATGTTCTTCGCGAATGAGTGCATTTTTGGCAAGCTGCTCAAAACGAGAAAAAAGGAGCTGGAGATCCGCACGCTCAAGTTCTTCCGGCTGAATTTGCGCACCGAAACCAAAAGCGCCTTCATAAAGCTGTTGTAATTTTTCTTGAGAAATAGAGTTACCGTTCCAAGGATCAATAAATATTACCTTGTCATCAATTTCCACACGTAAAATAAGCTGCGTTGGAAAATTGACAGGATATATCGGTAAATCCAACGCTTCCGCGAGATATAAGATTATCGCACCGAGGCTTACCGGCATTCCTTCTCGATATTCTAAGATATAAGGCAAATACAGATTTCTTGAACGGAAATAATTATTCGGATCGCAATGAAAGCCCCAATCTCGATAAACCAGCTGCAATAAACGCTGAATACGCACTTCAACCGACCAATCCGGTGAAATTTCACGGCGTGCTTTGCGTACCAAAGCCCCCATTTTTCCTCGAATTGCGACCTTTGATTCCCCGTAATTATCAAAAATAACATGATAAAAACGGACAAATTGATCGAACAATGCACGTCTATTATATTTCATCATCTCTTCCAAAAACCGTATGTTACGCGTTCATTGTCGCCATAATCACGCACCGTTTCAACCGCTTGCCAAAAATTCTCCTGAAAAATAGACCGCACTTTTTGCCCCTGTTGCCAACCATGCTCAAGCAGCAATACGCCATTTTCCGTTAAATAATGTGGTGCTTGCTCAATAATATGGCGTAAATCCGCATATCCATTTTCTTCCGCTACTAAAGCGGACAGCGGCTCAAAACGCACATCACCTTGTGTTAAGTGTTCATCTTTTTCATCAATATAGGGAGGATTACTCACAATCAAATCAAACTTCCCTTCTACCTTTTCAAACCATTTGCTTTGTAAAAAAACCACACTAAGCTGATTTTTTTCTGCATTGGATTTTGCCAATTCCACCACCTCGGGGATCAAATCCACCCCAATAATGTTTAATTCGGTCTGTTGTTTTTCACAAATTGGTCGTAATTCTGATGCCAAGGCCAAAGCAATCGCCCCTGTTCCCGTGCCAAGATCCAATATGCCAAAGTACGGTGGATTTTCTTGAAGTTTTTCCTTCGCAATCTGTAAAGCGGATTCCACTAAAATTTCCGTATCGGGGCGGGGAATTAATGTTTCTTTCGATACATTTAACGGCAATGACCAAAATTCTTTTTCACCCAAAATATAGGCGATGGGCTCACCTTTTAAACGACGAGCTAAAAGTGCGGTTAAATTTGACCGCACTTTTTCATCAATCTCGGTTTCATCAAAGGCTAAAATTTGCGTACGGGATTTACCGGTAACTTGTTGTAATAAAATCAACGCCTCATTTTTACCGTTCTCATAAGGATTGGCTTGATTTAAAGTTTCTGAGGCTTGCTCCAGCCATTGTCGATAATTCATTATTTTTCGTCTTGAACTACCACAGTACCAATGACTAAATCGGTTAAAGAGCGACGATCATCACGTATAAGCGCAACAATCCCACTGATAATGATCAAAAAACTCGTCCACGCAAATAAAAAATCAATGGCTTCCCGCCCAATATATTTACCAAAGGTTAACGGTTGTTGGCTTTGATAATCCAGCACTCGTAACCCCAACCAACGTTTTGCAATAGTTTGTCCATAGGTCTTGATAAAATAAATTTGCAAACCTAAACACAACAGGGTAGATAATAAGCCGATAAAATCCCCAAACATAAATCCAATAACAAGTATAACCCATGACAGCACGTTATTAATCAAACTGGCAAGCCAGCGTTTAAAACGGCTCGCCAACACCGGCTGTGAAGTTTGGGAAAATGAAGAAAATTCTGCATCTTGCACTTTTTTATCCTTTGGATTTTCAACTAACATTTTATTTCTCCCTTAAAGTGAAAAAGAGCATCTGAGATCAGATGCCCTAATCGTTAATTCGTTTCAGATAATGCCGCCAACTGGTCCGCTTGATATTCGGTGATAATCGGCTGAATCAGTTCATCAATTTTACCATTCATCACTTCATCTAAACGATAAATCGTTAAATTAATACGGTGATCCGTCACCCGCCCTTGCGGATAATTATAGGTGCGTATTTTATCGGAACGATCGCCCGAACCTAATAAATTACGGCGCATATCTGTTTGTTCTGCCGCTTGGCGTTCTTGCTCTGCCTGCACAATACGTGAGGCAAGCACCGACATGGCTTTTGCTTTATTTTTATGCTGTGAGCGTTCATCCTGACATTCTACGACAATACCTGTTGGGATATGGGTAATACGCACAGCTGAATCGGTGGTATTGACGTGCTGCCCCCCCGCTCCGGATGAGCGATAAGTATCAACACGCAAATCGGCAGGATTGATTTCCGGCATTTCCGATTCCGGCAATTCCGGCATAACCGCCACAGTACAAGCAGAAGTATGAATTCTGCCTTGAGATTCGGTTTTCGGCACACGTTGTACACGATGACCGCCCGATTCAAATTTCAACTGACCGTACACCCCCTCACCGCTGACTTTTACAATCACTTCTTTATAGCCGCCCTGCTCGCTTTCATTGGCACTGAGCATTTCCACACGCCAACGTTTACTTTCCGCATAACGGCTATACATACGGAATAAATCACCGGCAAAAATTCCCGCTTCGTCTCCACCTGTTCCTGCACGAATTTCCAAATAGCAGTTATATTCATCGTTCGGATCTTTTGGCAACAAGAGAATTTGAAGTTGTTGTTCCACTTCTTCGATTTCCTCTTTGGATTCTTCAATTTCCATTTGTGCCATTTCTTTCATTTCCGGATCATCTAACAACATTTCCGCTTCTTCAATGTTACTATTAAGTTGTGTCCAGCGATGAAAACATTTCACTACATCTTCAAGTTGCGCATACTCTTTAGAATAAGCACGGAATTTATCCTGATCACTAATGACAGATGCATCGCCCAGCAACGCTTCCAATTCTTCATAACGTTCTTTTAAACTTTCAAGTTTTACAATAATGGATTCTTTCATCTTCTTTTTCTTTTATATTCCAAACCACTAATAAAATCAGCGTATTCTAGCTGATTTTAGGAAAAATTGACAGCGTGGAAAGTGCGGTCACAAAAAACAACGTTTTTTGAACATTGGCTTTTTACCAACGCTGGCTAAGCCATAAATAATCACATCAGTGATTATGCATAAAATCAACCGCACTTTTAAATCCGACTTACATCAAATTTGCTTAAATCAATTCGATCTTCCGTGCCATAAAAATCCGCCAAGGCTTTACGTAAGGTTTCCGCTCGTTTTGGTAACCCTTTTTGTGCATAGATTTTTACTTGCTCATAGACAGCTTGTTTGAAAGGTTGAGTGTCGCCGGGATTACCGTTGAGATTGTCAACACTGGCAAAATAACGGAAACCGGCTGCGGTGGCAAGAATCCACTCTAAGGCTTGGGGTTTGACTTCCACTTTTTCAAAGTCACGCTGGCGCGCCTCAGAACGTCCGTCCGGCTCATACCAATAGCCAAAATCTTCCAATTTACGGCGCTCTTTGCCGGCAACCAACCAATGGGCGATTTCATGCAATGCGCTGCTATAAAAACCCCGTGCAAAATAGATTGCATGGTATGGCACATTTTCATTTGCCGGAATGTAAATAGGTTCTTCGCCCCCTTTTACAAGGCGGGTATTATATTCTTGTTCAAAACATTGATTAAAAATTGCGATAATATCATCGAGTTGATGTTCCATTACTTCTCCAGCACCTATCCCATAGAAAGGGGCGAATTATATCACCAAAGGGTCATTTGCTCATGTTTATTTTCTTCGGGTAAATTAACGTGTAATCCAATTAATCGTACTGACTTTCCCTTACTCCGTTGCCAAATCTGAGTTAATAGCTGTTGAAACCCTGATAATGACAATGGCAAGCCTGTTTTTTCTAAAGTGGTCACTTGAAAATCCTCAAATTTAAGTTTTACTCCTATTTTGCGAAATGAGGATAACGGTGTATTTGGCACGCTACGTTCAAGACGGTGAATGAGTTCGGTGTAAAGTTTATCCAGCAACACAATACCTTGCTCCAGATGATGGATATTTTCTATCAACGTACGTTCTACGCCCACAGATTTACGTTCCCGATGAGGTAGCACTTCCCGTTCATCAATGCCATGGCTAAAATCCCAAATCCGCTTGCCTATTTTGCCAAATTGATTGAGTAATATTGTTTGATCTAATTTTTGCACATCCCCACAGTGTTCCAATCCCATATCTAATAAACGTTGCGATGTCACCTTTCCCACCCCTGGAATTTTTTTCAAAGATAAGGCTTTCACAAATTCATCCACGTCATCAGGCTTTATCACAAACTGTCCATTGGGTTTATTCATATCAGAGGCAACTTTAGCGAGAAACTTAAGCGGTGCAATACCGGCTGAAGCGGTTAATTTCAATTCATCAAAAATAGCCTGGCGTATTTCTTTTGCAATTAAAGTTGCTGATCCTGAACATTTTTTGCAATCAGTCACATCCAGATAGGCTTCATCTAAGGAAAGAGGCTCAATAATATCGGTATAACGGCGAAAAATCTGATGAATTTGCACCGAAACCTGTTTATATAGAGGCATATTCACCGGCACGAGAATAAGGTTTGGGCATTTCTTCACCGCCTGTGAAGTTGGCATTGCACTATGTAAACCAAATTTTCTCGCTTCATAATTGCATGTTGTTAAAACACCACGCTGACGGGAACTACCACCCACGGCAACAGGTTTCCCCTGCAAGGAAGGATTATCACGAATCTCTACCGAAGCATAAAAACAATCCATATCAATATGAATAATTTTGCGGGCCAAAAACATAAATCAAAGTGCGGTTAAAAATACAGGTGTTTAGTATAGCGAGAACAAAACCACTGTTCAACCATACATATAAAATAAGCCTGCATAGCGGCAGGCTTAAATTCAGAGGGAAATGATTAAGGTACGTGGCAATTCTCGGCCACTCGGCTAAAAAAGCCCTATAAATCTTAACGTTCGTGGAGTTCCTTTTTATCATTAAATCGAACAATACGATCGATGAAATAAACATCAATTTTAGACTGTAAATCTGTAAACATTGGTCTAAATTTTTCTTCAATTTGTACGAACGGAATTTGTAAATTAATTGTGATTGATTTACTTGGCATTAAAGTGGACTCTAATTCCAGCTGCATATTTTGACTGTGAATTACCTCACGTTTACTCACATAAGCACTTATCCATTGAATATTTGAAATAGGTTTATTGCCAGTATTTGTCACCACATATTTAAACACCACCAAAGCTTGACCATTGTTATCAATCATTAATTGACTATCTTCAACATTAATCGAAACAGCCTGTGAAATAGAATTTACCTCAGCGGCAGCCTCTTTTTTACTCGTTGTTTTTGATGATGCTTTTGTCGGCGCCGCAAATGTATTCATAGCCAAAAATAGCGATGCCATTGAAACTGTGATGAAAAGTTTTAAATTTTTCATTATGTTTTTCCTTTAATAAAAAATGGTCGAATTCTAACCTAATACAGAGGATTAATAAATAGATTCTTTTATTCGGTTCTCTTTTTTGCTACACTTGCCGGAATTTTGGGGCTGATTCTGGATTCGACGGGATTAGCGAAGCCCAAGGTGCACGTCGAGGTGCGGTAGGCCTCGTAAATAAACCGCAAAAAAATAGTCGCAAACGACGAACAATACGCTTTAGCAGCTTAATAACCTGCATTTAGCCTTCGCGCCCCAGCTTCCGCTCGTAAGACGGGGATAACGCGGAGTCAAACCAAAACGAGATCGTGTGGAAGCCGCCGTTTGAGGATCGAAGCATTAAATTAAATCAAACTAATTTAAGTTTAGCGTGTCTGTCCGCATGCTTAAGTGAAACTAAAGACTGACTAAACGTGTAGTACTGAAGGTAGAGTAATTTCGGACGCGGGTTCAACTCCCGCCAGCTCCACCAAATTGAAATCCAAACAAATCCAACAAGAACCGACAAAGCCTTGAAAATACTAACTTCAAGGCTTTTTTATTGTCCAATGCGAGCCTATGAGGTATTACTAAATCCTTGAGTTTTAGTTATACGTTTAGTTATACTGCTCATCAATCAACAAATCACGTATAACTAAAAACTCACGAGAGCTTGATATTTAAGGCTTTGTTGCTGGTTAGATTTTTTTGTTAGTTATACTCAGAAAAGGCGGTTATTTTGGCACGTATAACTAAACCTCTTACAAATACAGAGATCGACAAATCCAAGCCTAAAGATAAAGATTACACCCTATCTGATGGATTGGGGCTTTATTTATTGATTAAATCAACCGGTGCGAAACTATGGCGGTTTAATTAC
This sequence comes from Rodentibacter mrazii, assembly GCF_001998825.1. Taxonomy (GTDB): domain Bacteria; phylum Pseudomonadota; class Gammaproteobacteria; order Enterobacterales; family Pasteurellaceae; genus Rodentibacter; species Rodentibacter mrazii. The sequence goes on along the minus strand of NZ_MLHG01000023.1, from coordinate 23,157 downwards.
TACAAACCACTAACCAAAAAACGGGCTTTAATTGGATTGGGAAAATATCCCGATGTTTCACTATCACAAGCAAGGGAAAAACGGGAAGAATTAAGGGCTTTGCTTTCTCAAGGTATCGATCCGCAAATCCACCACCAACAGCAACAGCAACAGCAACAGCAAGAAGAAATCAAACACAAAGAATTAATCAATACCTATGAATCTATCGCTTGGGCGTGGTTCGAGTATCGCAAAACCAAAAAGAACTTTTCACTTGATTATCAAAAAGACGTAGAAAGCCTCATTAAACGGAATCTACTCCCCCACTTTGGACACTTGCCTATTTCTCAAATTACCGCCCCTTTAGCCTTGAAAGCCTTTAAGCAATATCAAGACGAGGGTAAATTAGAGAAACTCAAACGCACGATTCAAAAACACAACGAGATAATGACCTACGCCCTACACCGTGACATTATATCGGTGAACCCTACCGCCAATATCTCAAAAGAATTTGATAGTCCCACAGTCGAACATTTCAAAACCATCAAGCCGGAAGATTTGAGCGAGTTTATTTACACCTTAAATCACGCTCAAATTCACTTACAGACACGTTATTTAATCCTATGGCAACTTCTCACGATGACACGCCCAAATGAGGCGGCAACGGCACGCTATGAGGACATTGACGAAACCACAAGACTATGGACGATTTACATTCAAAAAGGCATTAAAGAAAGCGATAAGGGACGCATTCATAAAATAACCCTGTCACGCCAAGCCCTCGCCTTGCTACGAGAAATCAAGAAATTAAGCGGTGGCAAAACCTATCTCTTCCCCTGTGTGAAAAATCCTCAAACCCACGTAAACACGCAAACCGCAAATGCGGCCATTAAGCGAATGGGCTATGCCGGTAAGCTGGTGGCCGCACGGTTTACGCTCAATCGCCAGCACCTACCTTAACGAACAAGGTTATGACAGCGAATTAATCGAGGTGGCGTTATCCCACATGAAATCAGACCGGATAAAAGCCGCTTATGACCGTGGCGAACGATTAGAACAACGATTCAAATTACTGCAAGTATGGGGTGATTTTATAGAGGAATGTTCTCAAGGTGCATTGCCTAAACATCATTTACAAATGGTTGTTTAAATCTGAAATAAAGTGTGGTCAAATTTCACCGCACTTTTTCTTAATAGGCAAACTATGTTTGACTATTAAGAAAAAACAAGGCTGCAAACCTTGTCTTTTAAATTAAACTAAATAGAGAAATTTTAAGAGCGCAGTTTAATTCACGCTCTTATCTTATTCCACAATCGGAATAATTTTTGTGGCATGAGATCCTTTATCGCCGTGAATCACTTCAAACTGCACTTTTTGTCCTGCTTTTAATGAACGATAACCATCCATCTCAATCACAGAGTAATGTGCGAAAATGTCAGCCTCCACGCCTTCCGCGGAAATAAAACCAAATCCTTTTGCGTTATTAAACCACTTAACAATACCGATTTCCATTATTGACCTCTTATAGGCTTTGCCTATACAACCATAAAACAAAATAAGGCGCATGCCTTATCACCTTAATTGGTCGCTATATTTAAATATTTTGTTTTTTTATGCAACAACCAATATTAAAAAATGTTATAGAGATCACAAAATATTTTTATTTTTCAGTATTTTTTGCTGATTTTTCATATAATTCGCGCAATTCTCTTGCCACAATTTGAATTGCTTCACCACTATTTATACCTTTTGCCATTAATTGTTGAATTTTTTCAACCGCTCTTTGTTGTTCTTCGTGCGTTAATTGTATATCTAACATAAATTTACCAGCCGAATTTTGTCATTAAATCTTGCCATTGCTCGTCCAATAGTGCATGAATTGTGATTGTTGCCTGTGAAATAGGATGGATAAAACATAACATTTCCGCATGCAACAATAAACGTTTACAACCTGTGTTTTCCGTTAAAGCCCGATTTTGATGCAAATCACCATATTGTGTGTCACCTAAAATAGGATGAAAAATATGTTTGCAATGGCGACGTAATTGATGTTTTCTCCCCGTATGTGGAATTAAACGCACCAAAGAATAGCGTGAATTCTTATAACGTCCTGCCGGATAAGGCATTTCTACGTCATAATCCGTTAGTGCCGTTTTGTTCTCTTTTGCAAATTTATCGGCAATTTTATCAAGCTGAATTTTCAACGGATAATCAATTCGACCTATCCCTTCCAAATAACCACGCAACACCGCTAAATAGGATTTTTTTACTTTTTTTTGCTCAAATTGGCGACACATCAAATTTGCAATTTCACTGTTTAAGGCAAACAATAGCACACCGGATGTAGGACGATCTAAACGATGTATAGGAAAGACATGCTGCCCGATTTGATTGCGTAACGTTTGCATAACAAATTGTGTTTCGTGGGGATCTAACCAACTACGATGCACCAACATCCCGGCAGGTTTATTCACGGCAACCAACCATTCATCTTGATATAGAATCTCTAGGTTCATTGATTCTGCAATAATTTTTCTAATTCTAATAAGGGAGCAAGTAATAACGTAAGCCCATCAAACTCTTTTAACGCTTCTTCAATATAAGGTGAAATAGCAATTTGACTTGGTAATGGAGCTCCACTTTCCAATAAAGCATGCATGCGTGGAATAAATACCCATTGCAGCCATTCTTCCGGTGTCATCGTATCAAGCGAAAAAGGTTCTTCACTTAAAAATGCTTCCTGTGCCGGTGGTACAGACTGCCACAAATTCAAACGTTGCATGGTTTGTTGAAGTAGCTCAAGATGAAGTTTGGTTTGATTACGCATAATCCTCCTTAATAATGAAACTCGCAACTTAGAAAATTGCTGTATTCTACGTAAAACCGAGTGACTAGGCAAAAAGTGCGGTCATTTTTAACCATGAATTACGGAAAAATCTTCCGCTGAAATTTCTTTATGAATATAAATCATCACTCGCTCAACTTTTGCCGTTCTAGGACCTAACTTTAGCCATTGCTCAAAAACTTCTAACTGCTCTTCACTCCCCTGAGCAATAACTTCCACCGAACCATCAGCCCGATTTCTGACCGAGCCTTTAATCCCTAATTTTTTCGCTTCTTTCCAAGTAAAATAACGAAATCCCACGCCTTGCACTCGTCCATAAATGAAAAATTGTTTTGTCATATAATCCTCTCAAAACCAACTCTTACTCGGCACTTTCCTTGATTTTGATCATCATAGTAATTTTTTATGATAAAAATTTGATTCCATAATCGGTTAAACCGCCCATTTCCTCAAAATCCATGAAATTCAGATAAAACGTCACCATAATTGTTACTCTGGTGATGAATGTTTTACATTCCGTTTCGCTGTGGCGGCAAAGATAATTTTATCAGGACGATAACTAATACTACCGTACTGAAACGGGCGTCCGTCCGCCAAATAGGTTGTACTGGTTACACTAACAATCATCTCGTACTCTCCAAGGTCCAAAGCATTTTTTTCTTCTTCATTGGCATAACGAAAGACAATTTTCCGTTGTGAATGACTAATTTTCAAACCTAATTCATTTTCTAAATAGTGATAAATAGACTGCTCCGCAATATCACGGTTAATAAAAGGCACGATACGGCGATCAAAATAAGAAAGTTCATATTCCACATTTTCCCCATCAATTTCACGTATACGACCTATACGGTAAAAATCAATTTGATCATTTACGTTAAAGATATGCATTAGGTTTTCTTCCCCTTGTACAATATACAGGCTCGTTAATGTTGTTTTCACTTGATGGGTTGAAGAGTAATTTAATTCTCTCAGCGTTTTAATTTCAGAAAGTACCTGAGGTTTTACCGGCTCCTGCTCTAAAACAATAGAATTTCTTCCTTGTTGCTTTTGAATATAGCCGTCTATTTCGAGCAATGAAAGTGCTTTACGAATAGTGTCTTTCGAAAAACCATAGCTTTGCATTAGCTCATTTTCACTAGGTAATTCCTGGTTTTTCGTTAAAACTCCCTTGTTGATTTGACCTTTTATATCATTATAGACTTTTTTATATTTACTCATTCTTTATTCCATGTTTCTTGCTTAGTGAATAGGATAGCATAAATTACCTAAAGCTATACGTATAAATTGTGATTAAAATCACACTTTTACGTTAATGATTTAACTTTTACGTAAAAGATATTGCATAACGCAAAATTTTAGCTAAAATTGGCAGCAATTCTTGCTCCCATAAGGAAAAAACTATGCTTACTCGTTCAAGTGGCATTTTAATGCATATCACCTCATTACCTAATTCATTCGGTATCGGCAGTTTTGGGCAACCCGCCTATGATTTTGTAGATTTTTTGGTTGAAACTAAGCAAACTTATTGGCAAATCCTTCCATTAACTACAACAAGCTATGGCGACTCCCCTTATCAATCTTTTTCAGCTATTGCCGGTAATCCTCACTTAATTGATTTTGATTTATTGGCACAAATGGGGCTTTTAAAAGAAAAAGACTACCTTTCTGTTAATTTTGGCGATGATCCGACACAAGTTGACTATGAGCGTATATCTTATGCAAGACGTCCTATTTTAGAAATTGCGGTAAAAAATTTCGTTGCAAGTGATAAGTTACAGCCTGAATTTGAAAACTTTGAAAAAAACAACCGCACTTGGTTGGCTGATTATGCGGAATTTATGGCAATTAAAGAGCATTTCGGTAATCAAGCTTTGCAAAAATGGGGCGATAAACAACTCATTGCGCGTAACCCCGAAACCTTAGAAAGATACCGCACAATACTGGCACAGCAGATTCAATATTTTAAAGTCACGCAATATTTTTTCTTCAAACAGTGGCAAGCCTTGAAAAATTATGCGAACCAAAAAGGTATCAAAATTATCGGTGATATGCCTATTTATGTCTCCGCAGATAGTGTGGAAGTATGGACAAAACCGGAACTCTTCCAATTGGATGATGAACGCAATCCACTGTTTGTAGCAGGGGTTCCAGCCGATCAATTCAGCGCTACGGGACAACTTTGGGGCAATCCGCTTTATAATTGGGATGAACATAAAAAACAAGGCTATGCTTGGTGGATTTATCGTATCGCGGAAAGTTTCAAAATTTACGATGTACTTCGTATCGACCATTTCAAAGGTTTTTCAGATTACTGGCAAGTGGACGGCAAAGCAGACATTGCCAAGTACGGTAGCTGGCAACCGGGTCCCGGCTACGAATTATTTGAAGCGGTAAAACAACAATTAGGTGACTTACCGATTATCGCTGAAGATCTGGGCAATATTGATGATAAAGCGAAGAAACTGTTAGCAGATTGCGGTTATCCAGGTATGAAAATTTTACAATTCGGTTTTGAAGATACCACCGGCGCAAGTTTTGATAGCCCACATCATTGCATCCCTCATTGTATTGCCTACACCGGCACACACGACAATGATGTTATTAACGGTTGGTATGACAATTTAACTTCAGAACAACAACAATATGTCAATGATTATACCCATCGTGGTGCTGATGAATCTATTTGTCAGGCAGTAATTCGTCAATTATTCGCGACGGTAAGTAACACAGCGATTGCAACCATGCAAGATGTTTTAGATTTACCAACCCGTTCAAGAATGAATATTCCTTCTACCATTGGAGGAAATTGGCAATGGCGAATGCAAGAAACCGATTTAACGCAAGATAAAAAAGATTTCTTAACGAAAATAACCACGTTATATCAAAGAGCAAATAAGGAAAAAACAATGATTAAATTTAGTAATTTTGTGCAATCTAATACAAACAAGTCTCTTGAAGAATTAAATGATCAGGCGATTTATGCACAGTTATTAAACTATATAAAAACCCTTTCTGCGGATAAACCAAAAAATACAGGAAAACGGAAAGTGTATTATATTTCTGCTGAATTTTTGATTGGTAAATTATTATCTAATAATCTTATTAACCTTGGGATATATCAAGAAGTTAAAGATGAATTGGCACAAGCCGGAAAATCATTAAGTCATATTGAAGATATTGAACCTGAACCCTCATTAGGAAATGGCGGCCTAGGGCGTTTAGCCTCCTGTTTTATTGACTCAATGGCGACGCTTGGCTTAAACGCCGAAGGTGTGGGGTTGAATTATCATTGCGGATTATTTAAACAAGTCTTTAAACAAAACGAGCAAAAAACCGAACCGAATTATTGGATCGAAGAAAATTCTTGGCTAATTCCAACAAAAATTAGCTATGAAGTGCCATTTAAATCTTTTACTTTGACTTCAAAATTAGACCGTATTGATATCTTGGGTTATAAAAAATCAACTAAAAATTACCTCAATTTATTTGATATTGAATCGGTGAATTATCACTTAATCAAAGATGGGATTAAGTTCGATAAAACGAACATTAAAGAAAATTTAACTTTATTTCTTTATCCCGATGACTCTGATAAAAATGGAGAATTATTGCGCATTTACCAACAATATTTTATGGTCTCCAATGCAGCACAATTATTAATTGATGAAGCCCTTGAACGTGGTAGCAATTTACACGATTTGGCGGATTATGCTTATGTACAAATTAATGATACCCATCCTTCTATGGTGATTCCTGAATTAATTCGCTTACTTACTGAAAAACACCATCTTAAATTTTCAGAAGCGGTAGAAATCGTGCGTAACATGGTGGGTTATACCAACCACACGATTCTTGCCGAAGCTTTAGAAAAATGGCCGCTTACTTATTTAAAGAAAGTCGTACCACACTTAGTCGTCATCATTAAAAAATTAGATAAATTAGTACGTAGCGAATATAAAGATCCTACAATACAAATTATTGATGAACATAATCGTGTCCATATGGCACACATGGATATCCATTTTTCAAACTCGGTCAATGGTGTTGCGGCGTTACATACAGACATTTTGAAAAATGCGGAACTCAAAGCATTTTATGCCCTTTATCCGGAGAAATTTAATAATAAAACCAATGGGATCACTTTCCGTCGTTGGTTAGAGTTTTCCAACCAAGAATTGGCGGCTTATCTCAAACAACTCATTGGGGATAGTTATCTACAAGATGCCACACAATTAGAAAAATTACTTGCCTTTGCTGATGATAAACAAGTTCATCAAAAACTGGCTGAAATTAAATTTAAGAACAAATTAGCCTTAAAAACCTATCTTAAAGAAAATAAAGGCATTGAATTAGACGAAAATTCAATTATTGATACACAAATTAAACGTTTCCATGAATACAAACGTCAGCAAATGAATGCACTTTATGTGATTCATAAATATCTTGAAATTAAGGCAGGTAAATTACCTCAACGTAAAATTACCGTTATCTTTGGCGGTAAAGCTGCCCCAGCTTATGTGATTGCCCAAGATATTATTCACTTAATTCTTTGTTTATCCGAACTTATCAATAATGATCCGGAAGTAAACAAATATTTAAATGTTTATTTAGTAGAAAACTATAATGTAAGTGTAGCTGAAAAATTAATTCCGGCAACGGATATTTCAGAGCAAATTTCCCTTGCGTCAAAAGAAGCATCCGGCACAGGTAATATGAAGTTTATGCTTAATGGTGCATTAACGCTGGGGACAATGGATGGTGCGAATGTTGAGATCGCGGAGCTGGCAGGCGCAGAGAATATTTACACCTTTGGTAAAGATTCGCAAAGTATCATTAAACTTTATGAGACGGCAGGATATGTTTCAAAAGACTACTACGCCAATGATGAACACATTAAACGTGCGGTAGATTTTATTGTTAATCCGGCATTAGTAAAACTCGGTAATTCGGTACGTTTGGAACGCCTCTATAATGAACTATTGAATAAAGACTGGTTTATGACCTTAATTGACTTCAACGCTTATATCAAAGTTAAAGAGCAAATTTTAGCGGATTATGAAGATCAAGATAGTTGGAATAAAAAAGTGATTCACAATATCGCCAAAGCAGGCTTCTTCTCCTCAGACCGAACTATTGCGCAATATAATACAGATATTTGGCACTGTGAGAGCTAAGGAAAGAACAAAATGAAACTACTTACCCTAAACGTACACGCTTGGTTAGAAGATAACCAAGCAGAAAAAATCGCAATTCTTGCTCAAACAATAGTGGAAAAGGGTTACGACATTATTGCGTTACAGGAAGTAAACCAACTCATAACAGCTCCGGTAATTGCTCAATCCTTAAAACAGGATAATTATGGCGTAATCTTATTACGCCAAATTAACCGACAAGTTGAGCAAAAATATTCGTTATTTTGGAGCAATTCACATATTGGCTATGATAAATATGATGAAGGTATCGCATTTTTAACCCGTTTACCGGTTTATGAAGTAGATCCTTTTTATTGCAGTCAGCACCAACATCTTGATTCTATCCTTTCACGTAAAATCCTCGGTTTAACGGTGGAATACCAAAACCAACTTATTGATTGTTATTCCTGCCATATTAATTTGCCCGATTGCGAAGGCGAAAATCAACTCGACAATATTCGGAATATCGTTAAGCGTAACCGAAGTGGAAATTTAAAAATCCTCATGGGTGATTTTAATACTGATGCAATCAATAATCCGCAAGCCTATCAGCAAATCAAATCATTAGGTTTACTTGACAGCTACGAACTTGCCGAGCAAAGAGACTCAGGTATTACGGTGGAAAAAGCCATTGACGGTTGGTGTGGTCATAGCGAAGAAAAGCGTTTGGATTATATTTTTTTAAATCAAGCAAAAAGGGTGTTATCCAGTCAGGTAATTTTTAACGGTAAAAATAAACCTGTGGTTTCCGACCATTTTGGCTTGGAAGTGGATGTCATACTGTAGGAGAAAACAAATGAAAAAATTGCTAAGTTTTGAATTTTGGCAAAAATTTGGCAAGTGCCTGATGGTGGTAATTGCTGTCATGCCGGCTGCCGGATTAATGGTCAGTATTGGTAATTCGTTGCCTTTGTTGAGCGATGCCGAATGGGTCGTTCGCATTGGTAACATTATCGCCCAAATTGGTTGGGGGATTATTGGTAACCTTCATCTATTATTCGCTTTAGCGATTGGTGGGAGCTGGGCAAATGAACGTGCAGGCGGTGCATTTGCCGCAGGGTTAGCTTTTATTTTGATTAACTTAATCACCGGACACTTTTTCGGTGTAAAAATTGAAATGTTGGTGGATCCCAATGCCCATGTCAGCACATTACTTGCAGGTGAAATTCCAGTGGCGAACTACTTTGTCAATATACTTGGGCAGCCGGCATTAAATATGGGCGTATTCGTGGGGATCATTGCCGGTTTTGTTGGCGCAACGACCTTCAATCGCTACTACAACTTCCGCAAATTGCCTGAAGTCCTCACCTTCTTTAACGGTAAACGTTTTGTCCCTTTTGTGGTCATTTATCGTTCTGTATTGGTCGCATTAATCCTCGCCTTATTCTGGCCTTTAGTTCAATCGGGAATCAACCATTTCGGTCAGTGGATTGCCAGTTCACAAAATAGCGCACCAATCCTTGCACCGTTTATCTACGGTACATTAGAGCGCCTTTTATTGCCTTTCGGTTTACATCATATGCTGACTATCCCGATGAACTATACATCATTAGGCGGAACTTATGAGTTTTTAACTGGAGCACAAAAAGGTGCGCAAGTCTTTGGACAAGACCCATTGTGGTTAGCGTGGATCTCCGACTTAATTAATTTAAAAGATGCGGGTAATTTAGCACAATATAATGATTTACTCTCAACCGTCACTCCGGCTCGTTTTAAAGTGGGACAAATGATTGGTTCAAGCGGTATCTTGATGGGTATCACTCTTGCCATGTACGTGAATGTGGATGAGGATAAGAAAAAACTCTACAAAGGGATTTTCCTCTCTTCTGCCCTTGCGGTTTTCTTAACCGGTGTAACCGAACCGATTGAATATATGTTTATGTTTGCGGCAATGCCACTTTACATTGTGTATGCCTTAGTTCAAGGTGCTGCATTCGCTATGGCAGATATCGTAAACCTACGCATGCATTCCTTTGGTAATATTGAGTTTTTAACCCGTACACCAATGGCGATTAAAGCCGGCATTGGTATGGATGTGATCAACTTTATTTGGGTTTCCATTCTCTTTGCGGTAGCAATGTTCTTTATTGCGAACTTCATGATTAAAAAATTCAATCTCGCAACAGCAGGACGGAATGGTAACTATGATGCGAAAAGTGCCGATGAAAATACATCTAATGAGCCCAAAGTTGCCAATGCCAGCGCTCAAGTGGTACAAATTGTGAATTTACTTGGCGGACGCAATAACATCGCCGATGTAGATGCCTGTATGACACGCCTACGTATTACTGTGCATAACGCTGATTTGGTCGGTGATGAGGCGGGTTGGAAACAAGCCGGTGCAATGGGGATTATTATCAAAGGGACTGGCATTCAAGCCATTTACGGGCCTAAAGCTGATGTACTGAAATCCGATATTCAAGATCTGCTAGGTTCCGGTGCTGAAATCCCGAAAATTTAAACTATATTCAGGTAACAAAAAAGTGCGGTTCATTTTAACCGCACTTTTTTATCATTTCCCCATTACATTATTTAGCAATTACAAACACAAACATTAACCCGTAGGGACACACTGAAAATGTCCGAATTTTAACCTATTGAAATGATTTGATTTTATAACGGAAACATGCAGTGTGTCCCTACATATCGTTGAAATTTCTATTTTTGTGTATCTGCTACATAACACCGAAAAACTTTTTCATTTTTAACCGCACTTTTTTATTTTCATTTTGTAGAAATTATCATAGCATAGGCAAAGAATCTTATTTTCATCATAATAAAAGGAGTAATCATGAAATTACGTACAGCTGTCTTCGGTATCGCAACACTATTTGTCAGCACTGCAAGTTTTGCAGGTATGGTTTCCAGCTCATCAAATATTGATTTTTTAGCGATTGATGGTCAAAAAGCAAGTAAATCCCTTCTAAAGAAAAACAATTCATTCAACATAAATGATACCAATACCCACCAAGTGGTAGTACGTGTAGGCGAAATCGTTGGTAGCGGTTCAAGCCAATCTCTTTTTGAATCAAATCCAATTATTGTTACATTTCAGGGTTCGGCTGAAGATATTGTAATTTCCTCCCCGACTATTCGCACTAAAGCGGAGGCAGAAAAATTCAACGGCGCGCCGGTTATTAATGTGAAAACAACATCCGGTCAGGAAATTCCGGCAAAAATAGATACGTTAAAGCAAGAGGGTCTATTTCCATCTGCAAATATTGTTAGTGATTTAGCGAACTATAACGCCTCAGGCGCAACTGCAGCCGTTCCGGCATTAGCTACGGCGAGCGTGCAACCGATGATGGGTATGGTTCCTGTGGCAAATGGCAAAGCAACCAAAGGTAAAGTCATCATTCAAGGCGAAAATATCGCAGAGCAGCAATTACAGTATTGGTTCCAACAGGCGGATAAAGAAACCCAAACCCGTTTCTTAAGCTGGGCAAAATCCCATAAATAATAACCGCACTTTATAACGGAGAGTGAGCTATCAAGCTCACTTTTCTATTTTGATAAGGATTCAAAATGAATAACTGGTTAAACGCAAAAGTCATCGCTGCCATTCCAATATTTATTAGCGTTAATCTCGCCGCTTTCGGTGTTTGGTTCTTTGATATTTCCAGTCAATCCATGCCATTAATTTTAGGAATTATTGCAGGTGGATTAGTGGACTTGGATAACCGTTTGACCGGTCGTTTAAAAAATATTTTTTACACATTAATTGCTTTTGCCATTTCCTCTTTTGTAGTTCAACTAAATATCGGCAAACCGATTCAATACATTGCGTTAATGACCTCGCTTACCTTTATCTTTACAATGATAGGGGCGGTTGGACAACGTTACAGCACCATTGCTTTCGGTTCACTTGTGGTTGCACTCTATACAACCCTCACTTATGATCAGAATGCCACAGAAAGTTGGTTTATTAACCCAACCATGATTTTACTCGGCACGCTACTTTATAGTGTGGTGACTCTAATTGTTCATCTTTTTTTTCCTAATCGCCCTGTACAGGAAAGTGTTGCTAAAGCCTTTTGTGCATTAGGAGAATATTTAGATGCCAAATCTATATTTTTTGATCCCGATGAAATTGATGAGATCGAGAAAAAGCACCTCAATTTTGCCCTGAAAAATGCCAATGTCATTAGTGCTTTTAATCTTGCCCGAACGGTGCTGTTCTACCGTATTAGAGGGCAACATCGCCATATCCGCACACAAAAAATGGTGCGCTATTATTTTGCTGCCCAAGAAATCCACGAACGTGCCAATTCTACCCATTTTGACTATCAACAAATTGCTGAAAAACTCAAAAATACGGATCTGATTTTTCGTATTCAGCGGCTATTAGAATTACAGGCTCAGTCCTGTCAAGAAATTAAAGAAAGTTTACGCCATAACCGCCCTTACCATTATAATCAACGGGTAGAAAAAGCCCTCCTCGGCACATTACAATCTTTTGAGTTATACCGTCAAAAATCCCCCGATGACAAAGATCTGATTATCGATATTCAGGGTTTATTGGATAACTTGCAAAATATTAATTGGCAAATGAATCAGTTAGAGCAAGAATCCAACATCAATGAACCACTTGCACAAATTCATACCGTGCAAGTAACAGGGTTAAAAAATATCCTTTCCACCATTGCCGGGCATTTTACTTTTGAATCACAATTATTTCGTCATGCTGTACGGCTATCTATCGTGGTTTTCCTTTGCTGTACCATTGTGGACTTCTTTCAATTTAATTTAGGCTATTGGATCTTACTCACCGCAATTTTTGTTTGCCAACCCAATTATTCTGCGACTAAAACACGATTACGCCAACGTATTATCGGTACAATTTTAGGCGTTATTGTTGGATTATTATTACCTTATTTAAATCCAACCCTTGAATTAAAACTCGGTTTAATTGTTATGACCAGTACATTGTTTTTCTTCTTTCGCAGTAATAACTACAGTTTCTCAACTTTTTTCATTACTCTACAAGTATTATTAGGCTTTGATATTATGGGTGTAAGTACAGAATCCGCACTTATTCCGCGATTGCTTGATACCTTGCTTGGTTCGGCTATCGCTTGGTTTGGTGTCTCTTATTTATGGCCGGATTGGAAGTACTTACAACTGGATAAAGTCAGCCGACTGGCTATTAAAAGTGATGCTCAGTATTTGCTACATATCACAAGCCAACTACAATTCAGTAAAAGTGATGATCTCAAATATCGCATTGCCCGCCGTAATGCACACGAATACAACGCTGCACTCAGTACAACCATTTCAAATATGAATAGCGAACCGATGAAATATCAAACGCATTTACAAGAAGGCTTTGATTTACTCAAAATCAATTATTCTTTACTGAGCTATATTTCCGCATTGGGTTCATACCGCTACAAAATGCGTGAATTACAGCAAACCAAAGGATTCTTATCCGGTTTCTACCCTACCGCCAAAAAAATTATCTATACTCTTGAAAATATCGAAAAACTCTCCCCAGAGGTTTTTGCTAAATTATTTGAAAATATTGAATCCAGTTTGAAAGAGATTCAAATCGCTGAAAATACGGCATTTATTCTCCCCTACCAGCAATTAAATTTAATTGCACAGCTCTTACCGCAAATTTATGGTTATTTTCATAAAACACTCAATCATGATTTAAAGCGGGTGATAGAAAAAAGATAGGATTTTTTGACCGCACTTATTTTGGGGTAATGCCCTACCCCAAATTTCTTATTGTTCTTCCGCCCATAAATAGCGATAATAACGCCCCTATTCAAAAGGCAGGCAGTGATGACACATTATATTTTATTAATTATTGGTACCGCATTAATTAACAACTTCGTATTAGTGAAGTTTCTTGGGCTTTGTCCCTTCATGGGCGTATCAAAAAAAATTGAAACCGCAATCGGTATGGGGTTAGCGACAATGTTTGTTTTAACTGTTGCATCCCTTTCTGCCTATTTGGTCGAATACTATATTTTATTGCCTTTAAACGCCACTTTTTTACGTACTCTTGTATTTATTTTAGTGATTGCCGTTGTCGTTCAATTTACTGAAATGGCGATCAACAAAACCAGCCCGACACTTTACCGCCTGCTTGGTATTTTTCTACCACTGATCACGACAAACTGTGCCGTTCTTGGTGTGGCATTACTCAATGTCAATCTTGCCCATAATTTAACCGAATCCGTCATTTATGGCTTTGGTGCATCACTGGGCTTTTCCTTAGTATTGGTTTTATTTGCTGCACTGCGTGAACGCTTGGTCGCCGCAGATGTTCCCAATACATTTCAGGGTGCCTCCATCGCTTTAATCACAGCTGGTTTAATGTCGCTTGCTTTTATGGGATTTGCCGGACTCATTAAATAACTCATTGTTGATTATGATCTACTTTTTAATGGTAATTACCCTGTTAATTTTATTAATCTGGTTCTATCAAAGATTTTCAGGAAAAACAAAGAAATAATGACTATTTTACTCATTGTTATCACACTGCTTGCACTCATATTTGGTGCAATTTTGGGAATTGCATCCTTAAAACTCAAAGTGGAAGCCGATCCCATTGTTGAAAAAATTGATGCCATATTGCCACAAAGCCAATGTGGTCAATGTGGTTATCCCGGCTGTAAACCCTATGCGGAAGCAATTTGCAACGGTGATGAGATCACAAAATGTGTACCGGGTGGCCGGGAAACTGTCGTGAAAATTTCTGAAATTCTCGGGATTGATGTACCAACAGTTGATGGTATGGAAGAGCCTATTGAAATGGTAGCATTTATTGATGAAAATATGTGTATCGGTTGCACCAAATGTATTCAAGCTTGCCCGGTAGATGCCATCATTGGGACAAATAAAATGATGCACACTATTCTCCCTGATCTTTGTACCGGCTGTGAACTTTGCGTTGCGCCTTGCCCGACAGACTGTATTTCGATGATTCCGGTAAAAAAAGATATTGATAATTGGAATTGGAAATTTGATGCGAAATTAGTCATTCCTGTGGTGAATGTGAACAGTAGCGAAAAAAAATTGGTTGTGGGGGAATAAATGGCGGACGTATTATCTCGTTTTAATTCCGGTAAACTATGGGATTTCAAAGGGGGAATTCATCCTCCGGAAATGAAAGATCAATCTAACCATCAACCAGTCAAAACACTTCCACTAAGCAAGGATTTTTATATTCCGCTCAAACAGCATTCAGGTTTGGCGGGTGAGGTTTTAGTAAAAGTTGGTGATTATGTTTTAAAAGGGCAGCCTTTAACGCAGGGAGGTGGTTTACGCGTACTACCTGTCCATGCGCCAACATCCGGCACAATTAAAAATATTGCCCCTTATGTTGCCGCTCATCCTTCAGGGCTTGATGAAATGGCTATTCATTTACAGGCAGATGGGTTGGATCAAAGCATTGAGCGGCACCCTATTGACGATTTTCTTAGTCTTACAGCAGAACAACTTATCGAAAAAATTTATCTAGCAGGCGTTGCGGGTTTGGGAGGCGCAGTCTTCCCTACAGCCGCGAAAATCCAATCGGCAGATAAAAAAGTTAAATTATTGATTATCAACGGGGCTGAATGTGAACCCTACATCACTTGTGATGATCGGCTAATGCGTGAATGTGCTGATGAAATTATTGAAGGCATTCGTATTTTACGCTATATCCTACGCCCAGAAAAAGTCGTTATAGCCATTGAAGATAACAAACCTCAAGCCATCAAAGCGATCAATATGGCATTACATGGTGCAAATGATATTGAGGTTCGAGTCATTCCAACCAAATACCCTTCCGGAGCTGCAAAACAGCTGATTTATTTACTTACCGGGATGGAAGTGCCTAGCTGCTCTCGCTCCTCCAGTATTGGCGTATTAATGCATAATGTGGGAACGGCTTTTGCGATCAAAAGAGCGGTTATAAATGACGAACCTTTAATCGAACGCGTAGTAACATTAACTGGTGATAAAATTCAAGAAAAAGGCAATTACCTAATACGCCTCGGTACGCCAATTTACTATGCTTTAACTCATACAGGTTATCAATTTGATGAACGCTTTCCTGTATTTGCCGGAGGCCCAATGATGGGATTAGAATTGCCGGATTTAAATGCACCGGTAACAAAAATCGTCAACTGCTTACTTGCACCGGATCATTTTGAATATACCGAACCTGAGCCCGAACAAGCCTGTATTCGTTGTTCAAACTGTTCGGATGCCTGTCCGGTGAATTTAATGCCACAGCAATTATATTGGTTCGCACGCAGTGAGGATCACAAAAAATCGGAAGAATATGCTTTAAAAGATTGTATTGAATGTGGCATATGTGCTTACGTTTGTCCAAGTCACATCCCGCTTATTCAATATTTCCGCCAAGAAAAAGCGAAAATTTGGCAAATAAAAGAAAAACAGAAAAAATCGGAAGAAGCAAAAACTCGTTTTGAAGCAAAACAAGCCCGTATGGAACGCGAAGAACAGGAACGTAAAGCCCGTTCTCAACGCGCTGCGGAAGCCCGCCGCGAGGAATTAGCTAAAACAAAAGGTGAAGATCCGGTAAAAGCAGCATTAGCGCGTCTCAAAGCGAAGAAAACCGAAGCAGAAGAAACCACTCATCAGAAAACATTAACAACAGAAAAAGGTGAAGTTTTACCGGATAATAGCGATATGATGGCATTGCGTAAAGCTCGTCGCTTAGCTCGCCAACAAAATGAGGTAAAAGAAAATTATATAGAAGAAACAACGGCAGAGACCCAAAAGTCTGCCGTAGCTGCGGCTATCGCTCGGGCAAAAGCTAAAAAGCTTACACAAACCAAAGATACGACAAGCACCGAAAGCGAAAGCACAGTGGAAAAAATAGAGGAAAATCCGACCGCACTTGATCCCCAAAAAGCGGCGTTGGCTGCGGCGATTGCTCGGGCAAAAACCAAAAAGCTTGCTCAAGCCAAAGATACGGCAACCACCGAAAGCGAAAGCGCAGTAGAAAAAACAGAGGAAAATCCGACCGCACTTGATCCAAAAAAAGCGGCGGTAGCTGCTGCGATTGCTCGGGCAAAAGCTAAAAAGCTTACACAAACCAAAGATACGGCAAGCACCGAAAGCGCAGTAGAAAAAACAGAGGAAAATCTGACCGCACTTGATCCAAAAAAAGCGGCGGTGGCTGCGGCGATTGCTCGGGCAAAAGCAAAGAAATTAGCACAAACTCAACAACAATCAGGCAAATCTCAGGAATAAATAATGTTTAAAATGGCCAGTTCTCCTCACACTCATTCGGGGAAATTAACAGCACGTATTATGCTTTGGGTTATCTTAGCCATGATACCGGCTTTGTTTACACAAATTTATTATTTTGGTTTCGGTGTACTGATTCAGTCTGCATTGGCAATCATCGCTGCATTACTTACTGAATTTTTAGCAATGAAATTACGTAATAATAAACCATTATCCGCACTTTCTGATTTTAGTGTGATATTAACTGCCTTAATTTTAGCCATGGCAATTCCCCCCTATGCGCCTTATTGGATCATTATTATCGGTACACTTTGTGCCGTATTGCTAGGTAAACATGTGTATGGTGGTCTAGGGCAAAATTTATTTAATCCGGCAATGGTTGGCTATGTCGTCTTATTGATTTCTTTCCCATTACAAATGACAACATGGCTTCCTCCAATTCATTTATTACAAGAACCCCCGACATTTTCTGATGCTAGCGCATTAATTTTTTCCGGATTAACTACTGATGGGTTTACCCTGTCACAACTTACTCATAGCATTGATGGTATAGCACAGGCTACACCATTAGATAGTGCAAAAATCTTTTATTCCAGTCACAAAGAATTCACAGATTTCTATCAGCTCGTTAAAATGCCAATTTTTATGGGTAACGGTACAGATTTCGCACAGGGTTGGTGGCAAGTGAACGTTGCATTTCTACTGGGTGGGTTATTCCTAATATTAAAGCGCACGATTCATTGGCAAATTCCCGTCGCAATGCTAGTGACGTTTTTCTGTTTAGCAACCATTACTGCATTTGCCGGTGGAGCACATTTAAGTGCTATAAGCCAAATGGTGAGTGGTGCGATGATGTTCGGTGCATTTTTCATTGCTACCGACCCTGTCACTGCTTCAATAACACCACGTGGAAAAATTGTTTTTGGTGCATTGGTTGGACTTTTTGTCTATCTTATTCGATATCATGGCAATTTCCCTGATGGCGTGGCATTTGCTATTTTATTGAGTAACATTTGCGTCCCCCTCATCGATCATTACACACGTCCTCGTGTTGCAGGTTATGGCATAAAAGGAAGAAAATAATGAACATTGTTAAAATTACTTCACGCTATGCAGTTATTTTAGGATTAGTGGCTTTAATTTGCACCGCAATATCCTCCGGTATTTTTTTCCTGACAAAAGAAAAAATTGATGAAACTATGGCAGCACAACAACATGAACAGCTATTACAAGTCGTTCCCCATGATTATTTTGATAATAATCTCGTGGAAAGTGCGGTCATTCCAACACACGAAAATTTAAAGGGAATTCAAAAAATTTATTTCGCTAAAAAAGGACAAAAAATTTCTGCTTACGCCTATGAAACCACCGCACCGGATGGCTATTCCGGCGATATCCGCTTACTTGTGGGATTAACACCGGAAGGGGAAATTCTCGGTGTGCGTGTTATTGAACATCACGAAACCCCGGGATTAGGCGATAAAATAGAATTACGTATTTCCAATTGGATTTTAAGTTTCAATAATAAACCGATTAATGAAACAAATTTAAATGATTGGGCAGTGAAAAAAGACGGCGGGAAATTTGATCAATTTTCCGGTGCAACTATTACGCCTCGCGCTATTGTCAATCAAGTAAAACGCTCTGCTTTAGTGATGATTAACAATCAGGCAACACTACAACAACTCGCTATCCAATAAGGACTGTGATATGACAAATTTAACCGAAAAAACAGCCGCTCTTTTGGAAGATCCCCCTTCTCAACAGGCGGTTGAAACGCAAATAAAACCATCCGAATGGAAAGCCATTTTTACTCAAGGCATTTGGAAAAATAACCCTGCTATTGTTCAACTACTCGGGCTTTGTCCCCTATTGGCGGTTTCCAGTACAGCGACCAATGCCCTCGGTTTAGGGCTGGCAACCATGTTAGTTTTAACTTGTACCAACACGGTCATTTCTTTATTTCGGAAACAAATTCCCCATGAAATTCGCATTCCTATTTATGTAATGATTATTGCGACCACCGTTACCGTGGTGCAATTATTGATGAATGCTTACACTTATACGCTCTATCAATCCTTGGGAATTTTTATACCTCTCATTGTGACAAACTGTATTGTGATTGGCCGTGCGGAAGCTTTTGCCTCAAAAAACAACCTTTTACATTCTATATGGGACGGTTTTTCTATGGGATGTGGTATGGCGTTAAGCCTTACCGTACTTGGCGCGATCCGTGAAATTCTCGGACAAGGCACACTTTTTGCAGGAATTGAACATCTTTTTGGTGAGCAAGCAAAATTTCTCACACTCCATATTTACCAAACGGACAGCAGCTTTTTACTCTTTATTCTGCCACCGGGCGCATTTATTGGATTGGGATTACTCCTTGCACTAAAAAACAGAATTGATAATCGGAAAAAATAAAATGAATAAAAAGAAAAGAATTGAAATATTAACCCGATTGCGGGATCAAAATCCCCATCCTACCACCGAATTACAGTATAATTCGCCTTTTGAATTATTAATCGCCGTGATTTTATCGGCACAAGCCACTGATAAGGGCGTTAATAAAGCGACAGAAAAACTTTTTCCTGTTGCCAATACCCCACAGGCGATCTTGGATTTAGGTCTAGATGATTTAAAAAGTTACATTAAAACTATCGGGCTTTATAATAGTAAAGCTGAAAACATTATCAAAACCTGCCGCGATCTCATCGAAAAACACAAAGGTGAAGTACCTGAAAATCGTGAAGCCTTAGAAGCCCTTGCCGGTGTTGGGCGGAAAACAGCGAATGTGGTGCTAAATACCGCCTTTGGACACCCCACAATCGCCGTCGATACCCACATTTTTCGGGTGTGCAATCGCACCAATTTTGCCCCGGGTAAAGATGTCGTCAAAGTGGAAGAAAAACTGTTAAAAGTCGTGCCTGATGAATTTAAAGTGGATGTGCATCATTGGCTCATTTTACATGGTCGCTATACTTGTGTGGCAAGAAAACCTCGCTGCGGTTCCTGCATTATCGAAGATCTTTGCGAATATAAAGAAAAAACCGAATATTAAAAATAATTAATTTTTTGACCGCTCTTTTATTAATAGGAAAAACAATGACAACAAATAAACAACAACGTCAAACTTGGTCGAGCCGATTAACCTATGTGATGACCGTTGCCGGTGCAACCGTAGGCTTTGGTGCAACTTGGCGATTCCCTTATCTTGTGGGTGAAAATGGTGGCGGTGCTTATGTACTGCTTTTTTGTCTTGCCATGATTGTAATCGGCATTCCCATGATTTTAGTAGAAAATGTGATTGGTCGCCGTTTGCGTGTCAATTCCATTGATGCTTTCGGTGATAAGCTTCAGGACAAAGGTAAACACATTTCTAAATATTGGAAAATCATCGGTTATATGGGGTTGCTGGGTGCTTTTGGTATTATGGCTTATTACATGGTGCTGGGCGGCTGGGTTATTTCCTATATCATCAGTTTAATCAGCGGTACGCTTGATATTTCAACACCAATTACGAAAGATATTGCAAAAAATTTCTATGATCTGCATATCGGCAATAGCCCTTATGCAATCATGCTCTACACCTTCCTCTTTGTGGTGGTGAATTATATTATTTTAGCAAAAGGTATCATTGGTGGCATTGAGCGCTCGGTGAAATATTTAATGCCACTGCTCTTTATTTTCCTAATCGGTATGGTGATCCGCAATATCACCTTACCGGGGGCAATGGAAGGTATTACTTTCTATTTAAAACCGGATTTCAGCAAAATCACCCCCCAACTTTTCATTTTTGTATTAGGGCAAGTGTTCTTTGCATTAAGTCTTGGCTTTGGGGTTCTAATCACCCTTTCAAGTTATCTTAATAAAGAAGAAAACCTCATTCATACAGCAGTGATTACCGGCTTTACCAATACTATCATTGCCGTACTTGCCGGATTTATGATTTTCCCTTCTTTATTTACTTTCGGCATCGAACCGAATGCCGGCCCAACCTTAGTTTTCCAAAGTTTACCCATCGTCTTTTCCCATTTATGGGCAGGCAAGTTTTTTGCGATAGTTTTCTTTAGTTTATTATTAATTGCCGCCCTCACCACATCTATTACGATTTATGAAGTCCTCATCACGGCATTACAAGAAAAACTTCGTATGCGTCGTGGAAAAGCGATTGCACTTGTTTTAGGTGGAATTTTCCTACTTGGGAATATTCCGGCTATTTTAGGCGACAATGTTTGGAAAAATGTCACTATTTTCGGTAAAAGTATTTTTGATTTCTATGATTATGCGAGCGGCAATATTTTATTTATGCTTACCGCATTAGGTTGTGCGATTTTCGTGGGCTTTGTGCTGAAAGATGAAGCGAAAAAGGAACTCTCCCCGACACCTGATTCGACCTTCACCAAAATTTGGTTTAACTATGTAAAATTTGTTGTGCCGGTAATTATTATCGTGATTTTTATCAGCAACTTATTCTAACCCATAAAAAACCGAGCCAAGGCTCGGTTTTTCTTATATCACTAACTTTCTGCAATCGTTTTTTTCTCCTCCAATTCTTCCCAACGCAAGAAAGTTTGTTCAAGCAGTGCTTCCATATCCGCCAACTCTTTTAGTTTCGCATCGGTGATTTCATGGGACTGTTGGAAAAAGGTAGGCTCGCTCACCTCTGCCTGAAGTGCGGTCAATTTTTTCTCTAATTCTTCCAATTGCTGTGGAAGTTGCTCCAACTCACGCTGCTCTTTATAAGATAATTTAATGGCTTTTGGCTTAGCCGTGCGGTCAATTTTGGCAATATTTTCTTGCGGTTTCGTTGGCAATTTCTTCGTTGCCTCCTGTTCACCTTTGCTTGCCCAAAAATTAGCTTGCTGCTGCTTCGCATCAAAGAAGCCACCGACATATTTATTGACGATACCGTTTCCTTCAAACAAATAGCATTCCGTCGCAGTATTATCAATAAATTGACGATCGTGGCTCACGATCAATAATGTGCCTTGATAATCCGTTAAAATTTCTTCGAGTAATTCTAAGGTTTCCACATCTAAATCATTGGTAGGTTCATCAAGAATCAGCAAATTATTCGGTTTAAGCAACAGTTTCGCCAACAATAAACGGTTACGTTCCCCACCCGATAAGGATTTCACCGGTGTCATCGCCCGTTTAGGTGGGAATAAGAAATCTTGCAAATAACCTAACACATAGCGTTTTACGCCGTTCACTTCAATATCTTGCTTGCCGTCAGCAACGTTATCCATCACCGTTTTTTCCGGATCAAGATCCGCACGATATTGATCAAAATAAGCGATCTCTAATTTTGTTCCCGTACGAATTTTTCCAGCCGTAGGTTGGATTTCACCGAGGAGCAACTTGATAAACGTCGTTTTGCCACAGCCATTTGGCCCAACTAAGGCAATTTTATCTCCCCGTAAAATCGTGGTGCTGAAATCTTTTAACAATTGCTTCCCCGCCACCTCATAGCTCACATTTTCCATTTCAAACACGATTTTTCCGGAACGGGTTGAAGTATCAAGTTGTAATTTCGCCGTACCCGTCACATCACGACGTTGGCGGCGTTCCTCACGCATGGCCTTTAATGCTCGAACACGCCCTTCATTACGGGTACGACGTGCTTTTATACCTTGGCGAATCCATACTTCCTCCTGAGCTAATCGCTTATCAAACAGCTCATTTTGAAGGGCTTCGACACGGAGATTTTCTTCTTTTGTCGTGAGATATAAATCATAGTTCCCCGGATAAGAAACAAGCTGTCCTCGATCTAAATCCACAATACGGGTCGCCATTTTACGAATAAAAGAACGATCATGGGAAATAAACACAATACTACCGCTAAATTCTAAAAGAAAATTTTCCAGCCATTCAATCGCTTCTACATCTAAATGGTTGGTCGGTTCATCAAGTAATAACAC
>NZ_MLHG01000022.1 GCF_001998825.1 Rodentibacter mrazii | reverse complement strand
GGTTATAGTTGATGATTAAGTTTGGAGCTAGCAATTTTATTTTTATGAAATGTAAATTTTGTTTTCGACAATTTTATTTTTGCGTAAACTATACCCCGCACAAAGCAGGTATGCTTTGCTAATTTATGTACTCAATTAGGAGGTAAAAATGAAAAAAACAGTATTAGCTACATTAGTATTAGGTGCAAGTTTAGCCGTCACCGGTTGTTTTGATAAACAAGAAACAACACAAAAAGTTGAAGCAGCAAAAGAGGCGACAGCCAATGCGGCAGCTGAAGTAAAAGATGCGGCAGTAAGTGTGGCATCTGATGTTAAAGATTCGGCAAAACAAGCTGCTTCTGATGTGAAAGAAGCAACAATGAATGCCGTAGATTCAGCAAAATCTGCAGCAGCTGATGCAAAAGATAAAGCTGTGGAAAAAGCAACTGAAATGAAAGAGGCTGCGGTAAATAAAGTTGAGGAAGCCGGAGAAGCCGCAAAAGCCAAAGTTGCAGAAGTTAAGGATTCTGCGATGGAAAAAATGGCTGAAGTGAAAGATGCTATGAGTAACAAAGCATCTGAAGTGAAAGACGCAGCGGCAGAAAAAGTGGATTCAGCAAAAGATGCAATGTCTTCAATGAAAGAATCTGCAACTGAAAAAGCGGCTGAAGCTGCGGATGCAGTGAAAGACGCAACAAAATAGTTTATATAAATTAAAGAGATCCCCACAGATGTTATCCCGTGGGGATTTTCTTTATGGATAAATCAGATGCTATGCGCAATTTATAAAAGTAAGAAAAAACCGGGGAGTTACCTTTATATTCAAAAACGTGATGATTTTTCTGTTGTTCCCGGCAATTTATTAGAATATTTTGGGACGCTGGAGATTGTGATGATGTTTAATTTATCTGGCAATAAGCCGCTTCATCATGCCGATAAAAATGAAGTAGAGGAAAAAATTAAATCACAGGGTTTTTATTTACAAATACCGAAACAGGATGATGGGTTATTTAATAGTTTGAGTGAAATCAAATAACTTTTGATTATTCGGAAGCTAAAATGTACGACATTATGTAGCAAACGCACAGAAATAGAAATTTCAACGAGATGTAGGGACACACTGCGAGTGTCTGAATTTTAACATATTGAAATGATTTGATTTTATAACGGACACACGCAGTGTATCCCTACAAGCTAACCCAAAAACAGATTTGTGCAACTGCTACATAATGCCGAATTTTAACCGCACTTTTTTATTCTATATGTTCCTTTTTCAGGATATCTTCTTCACCTAAGGTAAGTAAACGGGCAATGGCGTTACGATAAGAAATTTCAAGGCTTTCACGGCTTGTTGCTATCATACCTTGATCAACTAAAAATCCATCATTTACATCATATACCCAGCCATGCAAAGACAGTTTTTGCCCACGTTCCCAGGCACTTTTTATTATAGAAGAGCGACCAAGATTATAAACTTGCTCATTGACATTAATTTTCGTCAACATATCGGCACGTTTTTCCGGTGAAAGTTTTCCTAGTAAATGGCTATGTTTAAACCAAATATCACGAATATGGAGTAACCAATTATTAATTAAACCGAGATCTTGATCTGTCATGGCGGCTTTAATACCACCGCAATTAGTATGTCCACAAATGATAATATGCTCAATCTTTAGTACATCAACGGCATATTGTACGACTGAAAGACAGTTGAGATCCGTATGAATAACTTGATTTGCCACATTCCGATGAACAAATAATTCACCTGGTTCTAAATTTGTCAGTTTTTCTGCAGGAACACGGCTATCAGAGCAGCCAATCCAAAGATAATGAGGAGTTTGGTGATCAGCAAGCTCTTTAAAATAAGTGGAATTTTCCTCTTTCATTCTTTGTGCCCAGCTCAAATTATTGGCAAAAAGCTGTTCAATTTTGTTCATTTTACTTTCCTTAAAATAATAAAAATTTGACCGCACAAAAAAGTGCGGTCAATTTATCTTTATTTTTGATTAAAAATTCGCATTACGCGGGGTACGAGGGAATGGAATAACATCACGGATATTCTGTACCCCGGTGACATACACAATTAAGCGTTCAAATCCAAGTCCGAAGCCAGAGTGAGGTACGGTACCGTATTTACGAAGATCTCGATACCAATAATAATCTTTCGGATTTAAGCCCATTTCTTCCATGCGTTGATCAAGTACTTCTAGACGTTCTTCACGCTGTGATCCCCCGATAATTTCACCGATTCCCGGCGCTAACACATCCATTGCGGCAACCGTTTTACCATCATCGTTTAAACGCATATAGAAGGCTTTGATATCTTTCGGATAGTTTTTCACGACAACCGGAGATTTGAAGTATTCTTCTGCTAAATAGCGCTCATGTTCAGAAGAAAGATCGATTCCCCAAGAAACAGGGAATTCAAATTTTTTACCGGATTTTAATAACACATCAATGGCATCGGTGTAATCAATCTGAGCGAAATCGGATTTTACGAAGTTTTCTAAACGACTAATCACATCTTTATCGACGTGTTTTTCAAAGAATTTTAAATCATCTTTACGTTCAGCCAATACCGCACGGAAAACATATTTCAACATGTCTTCAGCTAATTTTGCGTTATCCTCTAATGTGGCAAAGGCAACTTCCGGTTCAACCATCCAGAATTCCGCAAGATGGCGGGTGGTGTTAGAGTTTTCCGCACGGAAAGTTGGACCGAAAGTATAAATTTTGCTTAATGCACAAGCATAGGTTTCACCGTTTAACTGACCGGAAACCGTTAAAAAAGACTCTTTGCCAAAGAAATCTTGGCTAAAATCGACAGCACCTTTTTCATCACGCGGAAGATTTTTGAGATCCAAGGTAGAAACGCGGAACATTTCGCCTGCGCCTTCCGTATCTGAAGCGGTAATAAGCGGAGTGGCAACCCAATAAAAACCATGTTCATGGAAGAAGCGATGAATGGCTTGGGCTAAACAGTGGCGTACACGCGCTACGGCACCGATAATATTGGTGCGCGGTCGTAAGTGTGCGACTTCGCGTAAGTACTCGATCGAATGACGTTTTGCTGCCATTGGGTAGGAGTCGGGATCTTCTACGAAACCGGCTACTTCGACTTTTTCCGCTTGTAGCTCAACAGCTTGACCTTCAGCCGGTGATTCAACGACTTTACCTGTCACAACCACAGAACAACCGGTTGTGAGACGTAAGATTTCGTTTTCATAATTTTCAATATCGTTGTTAATAATCGTTTGGATGGGATCAAAACAAGAACCGTCATATACGGTTAAGAATGAGAGTCCCGCTTTCGAATCGCGACGAGTACGAACCCAGCCGCGCACAGTAACAGTTTCATCAATCGCGATTTTTCCTTGTAATACATCCGCAATAGATGCAATTTTAGACATACGAACTCCTAGGTGTCATAAGAATAATAAAAAGTCCGGCTAGTTTACCTTAAATCCCGAAATTTTCCATAAAAAGTTAGAGCTTAACGTGATACTCAAGTAGAATAACCGAACCATAATAGAGGAGAGTATTTTATGTGGTCAGATATTTTAACCGGCTACGGTATTTTTATTTTAGAAATCTTAACTATCTTACTTGTCATCGCAGCGATTGCTGCATTTATTATTTCTGCCCGTCGAAATAAGGAGGCAGAACAAGGGGCGCTGGTAATTACCAATTTATCCGAAGATTTTGAGGATAGAGTCAAATATTTACGTGATTTTCATTTATCAGATGAAGAATTAAAACAGCAAAAAAAAGCGGAAAAGAAAGCTGAAAAACAAAAGTCAAAAGATTTAAAGGCAAAATTGAAAAAAGGTGAGCCACTTGATAAACCTAAATCGTGTGTTTATGTTTTAGATTTTAAGGGTGATATTTCTGCCTCACAAACAACCGCACTTCGTGAAGAAATATCTGCGATTCTGAATGTAGCTAAATCTGATGACGAAGTATTATTACGTTTAGAAAGTCCCGGTGGTGTTGTGCATGGATACGGTTTGGCGGCCTCGCAGTTAGCGCGTTTAAAACAAAAAGGAATCAAATTAACTATTGCGATTGATAAAGTCGCGGCAAGTGGCGGTTATATGATGGCTTGTGTAGCGGATAAAATTATTGCTGCTCCTTTTGCTATTATTGGCTCAATTGGCGTGGTCGCTCAAATTCCGAATATTCACCGCCTATTAAAAAAACATGATGTTGATGTCGATGTGATGACTGCTGGAGAATTTAAGCGCACTGTAACAATGCTAGGAGAAAATACTGAAAAAGGAAAACAAAAATTCCAACAAGAATTAGAAGAAACTCATGGATTATTTAAACAATTTGTTCAGCAAAATCGACTGCACTTAGATATTAATAAAGTTGCTACCGGTGAACATTGGTTTGGTATTCAAGCTTTGGAATTACAATTGATAGACGGTATTTCTACCAGTGATGATCTTTTGCTTGATATGATGAAAGATAAATTAGTTATTGGTGTGAGCTATAAGATTAAAACGCCATTCTTAAAAAAATTGGGACAACAGGTAGAAGAGAGTGTTAATGTACTTATTCAGCGTTATATGAATAAGACTTCTCAGGATTTTATTCACTAAGCTTTTATATTTATATTACTTCACAAAAATGATTATAAGTAGAATACTTTACTCATAGTTTAATATTAATTATTTACAAAGTTGGCTTTTACCATTAGTATAACCCTCTGAGGCTTTTATAGTTTTCTCATTTAGAATTAGTAAAGTTTAGTTGTGTGTTTCTTGATTACAAGGATGACACTTTAACAGTCAAAAGGTAAAAACATGAAATTATCTCGTATTTTATTATCTGCTGCTGCCGTCGCAACGGTTGCTGCTTGTGGTAACTTAAGTAAAGTTACTTCCGAAGGTATGCCTGAATATAAAGATGTTGATGGCGTTCAAGTACCTCAACTTGTGTGGCCAAAAATTGATAACTCCGGTTTCAACCATGATGGTAGCCAATTTGGTTCATGGCCAAACTGGGATAATGTTCGTATGATCGAACGTGGCATGAACAAAGATCAATTGTACAATTTAATTGGTCGTCCGCACTTCTCTGAAGGCTTATACGGTGTGGAAGAATGGGACTATGCATTTAACTATCGTGAGAACGGTGTGCATAAAATCTGCCAATATAAAATCTTATTTGACAAAAACCATAACGCGCAAAGTTTTTTCTGGTATCCAAACGGATGTAATGGTAATGCTTCATATACCCTAAGTGGCGATTTCTTATTTGACTTTGATAAAGATGTATTGACTCCACGCGGTAAAGAAGTAGTTGATAATGTTGCGGCACAATTAAAATCAGCTGATGCTAAGGAAATTAAAGTTGCAGGTTATACTGACCGTTTAGGTTCTGATGCTTATAACATGGATCTTTCTCAACGTCGTGCAAATCGTGTAAAAGCACGTTTAATTGAAGATGGTATAACAGCACAGATTACAGCTATCGGTTATGGTAAAAATCCACAAGTTAAAGCCTGTGAAGGTTTCCGCCACGCAAGTCAAGAAGAAAAGGATTGTTTACGTCCTAACCGTCGTGTAGAAATCTCTTCTTCAGGAGCTTTAAAAAAATTACATCAAGAAGTAAACCATATGAACGGTGGAACACAAGGTCCTGCACCACTTTATAAAAAATAATAGTTTTCTAAAAAATAGCATAACTTTCGTTATGCTATTTTTTTATGTGTAATTTTCGACAGTTCCCATTCCTTAAAAGTGATAGTTAAATAACAACAATCGCCCAGCTTATACTTTCTATTCTTTCCAATAATACTATAAAAGTACATTCATCATTTACGTAGAATTTATCAGAAAAAAATTCAGGTACCGTAACAGCCCGAATTGTGGCAATTTTAACCCTGTGTTTAAAAACATGGTGATAACACCTAATTTTCAGAAATTGTTATTTAACACTAATGGAGAGGATACCTTAACGCAAATAAAAACGTGATTTTTTAATGCATTGGTATTATTATTAAAGGAATTTTTTAGATAAAGGTAAATCAGAGGAAACTATGCAGCATCTGAAAGATCTTGCAGACAAAGCAAAATCAGCGATTAATTCGATCGAGAATAATAGTTTAGTAGCACTGGATGAGATTCGAGTTGAATATTTTGGTAAAAAAGGTCATTTTACACAATTGATGCAAGAATTAAGAAATATCGCAGCAGAGGAGCGCCCGGCAGTCGGGGCAAAAATTAATGAAGTTAAACAGCTAGTGCTTGAGTTTCTGAATACTAAAAAAGCAGAATGGGAACAAGCAGAGCTGAATGCTAAACTCGAAAAAGAACGTATAGATGTAACTTTACCGGGTAAAAAGGTAGAAAAGGGCGGATTACACCCAGTTACCATGACAATTAATAGAATCACCCAATTTTTCTCGGAACTTGGCTTTTCGGTGGAAAATGGTCCCGAAATTGAAAGTGATTATTATAATTTTGATGCCTTGAATATTCCAAAACACCACCCGGCACGCGCTGATCATGATACATTCTGGTTTAATCCTGAATTATTACTACGTACTCAAACGTCAGGGGTGCAAATCCGTACTATGGAGAAAATGCAACCACCAATTCGCATTATGGCTCCAGGTCGTGTTTATCGTAACGATTATGATCAAACACACACACCAATGTTCCATCAAGTTGAATTACTTTATGTCGATAAAAAAGTAAACTTTACCGAATTAAAAGGGTTACTACATGATTTCTTACGTGCTTTTTTTGAAGAAGATTTAAAAGTGCGTTTCCGACCTTCTTATTTTCCATTTACTGAACCTTCGGCAGAAGTGGATGTCATGGGTAAAAATGGCAAATGGCTCGAAGTACTAGGCTGCGGAATGGTTCACCCGAATGTATTACGTAATGTAGGAATAGATCCGAATGAATATTCCGGTTTTGCCGTGGGAATGGGGGTTGAGCGATTAACGATGTTACGCTACAACGTCACAGATTTGCGTTCATTCTTTGAAAACGATTTACGGTTTTTAAAACAATTCAAATAAATTATTTTTCGGATTCATCCTCAAACGAGGTTATATATAACAAATTTTAAAAGGTAAAGAATGATGAAATTTAGTGAGCAGTGGGCAAGAGAATGGGTTAATCCGGCTGTTTCTACAGAACAATTATGCGATCAAATCAGCATGCTTGGGTTAGAAGTAGATGGGATCGAAAATGTGGCGGGTGATTTTACGGGAGTCGTTGTTGGAGAAGTCGTTGAGTGCGCGCAACATCCTGATGCAGATAAATTACGTGTAACTAAAGTGGATGTTGGTGGCGATAGTTTATTAGATATCGTGTGTGGCGCACCAAATTGTCGACAAGGGTTAAAAGTTGCTTGTGCGACAGAAGGTGCAGTGTTGTCGGGTAATTTTAAAATTAAGAAGACGAAATTACGCGGTCAACCGTCAGAAGGTATGCTTTGCTCATTTTCTGAATTGGGTATTGATATTGAGTCTGAAGGAATTATTGAGTTACCACAAGATGCTCCGATTGGCACAGATTTTCGTAACTATTTGAATTTAGATGACAAAGCTATTGAAATCAGCTTAACACCGAACCGTGCAGACTGTTTAAGTATTGCAGGGATTGCTCGTGAAATTGGAGTTGTTAATAAACAGTCGGTAAATCAACCGCACTTTGACGTAGTGCCGGCAACGATTTCAGATAAAATTGATATTGAACTTGTAGCATCGGAAGCCTGTCCACGTTATTTACTTCGAGTCGTGAAAAATGTGAATGCAAAAGCAGCTACCCCAATTTGGATGAAAGAAAAATTGCGTCGTTGTGGTATTCGTTCCATTGATCCTATTGTTGATATTACGAATTACATTTTACTTGAATTAGGTCAACCGATGCATGCATTTGATGCATCAAAAGTGGTGCAACCGGTACAGGTACGCTTAGCAAAAGATGATGAAGAACTTGTTTTACTAGATGGGACTACGGCAAAATTACACTCAAATACTTTACTTATAGCAGATACCAACGGTCCGCTTGCAATGGCAGGGATCTTTGGAGGACAAGAAAGCGGAGTAACCTCCGAAACGAGAGATGTTATTCTGGAAGCTGCTTTTTTTGCTCCGCTGGCTATTGCAGGTCGAGCAAGACAGTATGGGTTACATACGGATGCTTCACACCGTTTTGAGCGTGGTGTTGATTTTGAATTAACACGGAATGCGATGGAACGAGCAACGGCATTATTACTCGAAATCTGTGGTGGTGAAGCCGGAGAAATTAATGAAGCGGTAAATGAAGAATTTTTACCGAAGATAAAAAAAATTCAGCTTCGTCGTGAGAAATTGGATGCGTTACTCGGTCATCATATTGAAACCGAAATTGTGACCGATATTTTTAATCGTCTCGGTTTTAATGTTCAATACGAAAATAATGTTTGGACAGTCACTTCCGCAAGTTGGCGTTTTGATATTGACATTGAAGAAGATCTAATTGAAGAAGTTGCGCGTATTTACGGTTATAACAGTATTCCAAATAATGCACCACTGGCACATTTACGTATGCGTGATCATAAAGAAGCCATGTTGGATTTGGATCGAATTAAGACCGCACTTGTGGATTCAGATTATCAAGAAGCGATAACTTATAGTTTTGTTGATCCAAAAGTACAGAATTTATTACATCCTCATCAAGAGGCTTTAGTGCTACCAAATCCTATTTCTAGCGAAATGTCGGTAATGCGGATTTCATTATTAAGTGGCTTACTCGGTGCCGTGTTATATAACCAAAACCGTCAACAAAATCGCGTTCGTTTGTTTGAAACAGGATTACGTTTTATTCCTGATGCGGAAGCCGAATTCGGTGTACGCCAAGAATTCGTACTAAGTGCGGTTATTAGCGGTACGGCAAGTAACGAAAGTTGGAATAATAAATCGGAATCGGTAGATTTTTTTGATTTAAAAGGTGATTTAGAAAGCCTGCTTTCTTTAACCGGCGTGGGAAATAAAATACGTTTTGTTGCAAAAGCTTTTGATGCATTACACCCGGGACAGTCTGCGGCGATTGAATTAGATAATAAGGAAATTGGTTTTATTGGTACGCTTCACCCATCTGTTTCTCAAAAACTTGGGTTAAATGGAAAAGTAGTTGTATTCGAAATTTTATGGAACGCAATTGCAAATCGGAATGTCATACAAGCAAGGAAGATTTCCAAATTCCCGGCTAACCGCCGAGATTTGGCACTTGTGGTAGCGGATGAGATTGCGGCTGGTGATATCATTGATGCATGTAAGCAAGCTGGTGGGGAAAAACTCACTCAAGTCAATTTATTTGACGTATATAAAGGTATTGGCGTACCGTCAGGTACAAAAAGTCTTGCTATCAGCTTGACCATTCAAGACAATGAAAAAACCTTGGAGGATGATGAGATCAACGCTGTAATTTCCGCTGTGTTAGATGAAGTTAAACAATGTTTTAACGCTGAATTAAGAGACTAAACTTATGACGCTGACAAAAATTGATATTACCGAATTTTTAATTGAAAAATATCGGTTGCAAAAATTAGAAGCTAAGAACTTAGTGGATGATTTTTTTGAAGAAATTCGCTTATCTCTTGAATCGGGCTGTGATGTGAAATTATCGGGATTCGGTAATTTTGAACTACGTGATAAAGCTTCTCGTCCGGGACGTAATCCGAAAACAGGGGAGAGTGTACCGGTTTCGGCACGCCGTGTGGTAGCATTCAAACCGGGGCAAAAATTACGTGCGAGAGTTGAAAAAACAAAAATAAGTCGATAAATTGAATAGAAAAAAGTGCGGTCATTTTTAGCCGCACTTTTGTCTTTTGAGATATAAAATGAAATTGATTAAATACTTATTTTTCATTTCTACAGCAATGCTGTTGTTTGCTTGCTCCTCAAGCGATTCGGGGAGGGAAAGTTACGCTATTAATTATAAAGGTAAAATTGATGATCCTATTATGGCAATCACTTTGTTGAGCGAACAACAGTATGAATGGGCTGGAACACCATATGTGTTGGGTGGAAAATCCAGACATGGGGTAGATTGTTCCGGATTTGTCCAAAAAACTTTTTTTGATCGTTTTAATATTGCATTACCTAGAACGACAAAAGAACAGGCTAAGCATGGAAAGCTTATTCGTAAAGAGGATATTCAAACCGGTGATTTAATTTTCTTTAAAACAGGACGAGGACCAAATGGCTATCATGTTGGAATTTACGTAAAAGACGATAAATTTCTTCATGCTTCCACGAAAGGCGGTGTCATTTATTCTTCAATGAATACGCCTTATTGGACAAAAACTTTTTGGCAAGTGAGACGAATTTAAAGGTAAAAGTGCGGTGAATTTTAACCGCACTTTTGTAGTTCTAGACTGATGGGCGAACACCTAGCATATGACAAATGGCATAAGTTAATTCACTACGATTAAGCGTGTAAAAGTGAAAATCATTCACGCCCTCACTGGATAGAATCTTCACCATATCCATAGCGACACTTGCGGCAACAAGATTGCGGGTTGTCGGATCTTCATCTAATCCCTCATAGGCTTTTGCAAGCCAATTTGGAATTTTCACATTCGTAAATGATGCCATTTTTTGAAGTTGCTTAAAATTCGTTACAGGTAGAATGCCCGGTACGATTTCCGTATCTATACCGATAGCGGCACAACGATCACGGAAGCGTAGATAGCTATCAATATCAAAGAAAAATTGTGTGATGATATGGTTTGCGCCGGCGTCAATTTTACGTTTTAAGTTAATTAAATCGGCTTGTGCTGATTTTGCTTCCGGATGGACTTCCGGATAAGCAGCAACGGAAATATCAAAATCTGCTACAGAGCGGAGTAGAGCCACTAAATCGGAAGCATAGAACGGTTTTTTATCATAACCTTTCGGTTCGTCTCCACGTAATGCAACAATACGGCGAATGCCACTATCCCAATAATCTTGAGCGATTTTTTTCAACTCTTCTGGAGTGGCATCAATGCCGGTCAAATGAGGCGCAGCTTCTAACCCAGTTTCTTGTTTAATCGCCTTTACAATGCCGTGAGTGCGATCCCGTTCACCTGAATTCGCACCATAGGTTACAGAAACAAATTTAGGCTTTAGCACTTTTAAACGATGAATTGACTCCCACAGCATATTTTCCATTTTTTCATTTTTAGGTGGGAAAAATTCAAAGGATACATTAATTTTTTTATTAAAGTCAGCGATATTTTGGTTCAAATTATTAATTTCTTTTGCATAGCTCATAACATTTCTTCCTACAAAATGATTGTGTAATGGCACGATAAATCAACTTAATGCATGAGTCAATTTTAATAAATTCATTAAAAACATTAATTATATTAATATTCATAAAACAACTATCAAAATGAAGATTTTTTACACAAAAAATTAGCATTTTATAGAAAAGTATGTATAATACACCGACCCTGTAAATGCACGGATTCCCACCGTGCATTATTTTATCAAGATCACACTCGAAGGGGTGATGATTCAGATTACTGGTTGTGTTCATTAGAACACTGGGTATCAAACTTAATTTTTGGTAATTAATTAATGAAAACTTTTGTAGCAAAACCAGAAACGGTAAAACGCGACTGGTATGTAGTAGATGCGACAGGTAAGACTTTAGGTCGTTTAGCTACTGAATTAGCACGTCGTCTTCGTGGTAAACACAAGGCAGAGTACACTCCACACGTAGATACCGGTGATTACATCATCGTTATCAATGCAGATAAAGTGGCGGTAACCGGTCGTAAAGAAACAGATAAGCTTTATTACTGGCACACCGGCTATGTAGGTGGTATTAAACAAGCGACTTTTAAAGAGATGATCGCTCGCCGTCCTGAAGCGGTGATTGAAATTGCGGTTAAAGGTATGTTGCCGAAAGGTCCATTAGGTCGTGCAATGTTCCGCAAATTAAAAGTGTATGCAGGTTCTGAACACCAACATGCTGCACAACAACCACAAGTTTTAGATATTTAATCACGAGGTTTAGGATATGGCAGAGAATCAAAACTACGGCACAGGTCGCCGCAAAAGCTCTTCAGCTCGTGTATTTATCAAACCGGGCAGTGGTAAAATCACTATCAACCAACGTGAATTAGACGTTTATTTCGGTCGTGAAACTTCACGCATGATTGTACGTCAACCGTTAGAATTGGTTGAATTAACTGATAAATTAGACCTATACATCACAGTTAAAGGTGGCGGTATTTCTGGTCAAGCGGGTGCAATCCGTCATGGTATCACCCGTGCATTAATTGAATACGATGAAACTCTCCGTCCTGCACTTCGTGCGGCCGGTTTCGTTACTCGTGACGCACGTCGCGTTGAACGTAAAAAAGTGGGCTTGCACAAAGCACGTCGTCGTCCACAATACTCAAAACGTTAATTTTTTATTTTCGTTTTAAGAAGCAGGGAATTCCCTGCTTTTTTTATATTTATAAAATCATGTAACTCTATGAAATTAAAGAAAAACTCAGATTTCTTTAGCAAAAGAACATGACTTTATGCTAGAATATGCAACCTTTTTTAATAAAAAATAAATAGAATTTTGAATCTTCGGAGGAATCAATGTCTAATGCATCAAGTAAACGTTCTGTTATGACTCTTTTCTCAAATAGAGATGATATTTACTGTCATCAAGTGAAAATTGTATTAGCGGAAAAGGGGGTAGCTTATGAAAATGAAGAAGTTAATCCACAAGCATTATCAGAAGATTTAATGGAATTAAATCCTTATGGATCTTTGCCAACCTTGGTTGATCGTGACTTAGTATTATTTAATTCACGTATTATTATGGAATATCTTGACGAACGTTTCCCTCATCCTCCACTTATGCCGGTTTATCCTATTGCGAGAGGCAAAACCCGTCTTTTAATGTTACGTATTGAGCAAGATTGGTATCCAACTTTAATGAAAGCGGAAAAAGGCAGTGAATTAGAACGTGCGGAAGCATTAAGACAATTAAAAGAAGAATTACTAGCCATTTCGCCTATTTTCCAACAAATGCCTTATTTTATGAGTGAAGAGTTCAGTTTGGTCGATTGCTATATCGCCCCATTATTATGGAAATTAAAACAATTTGGCGTGGAATTTAGCGGTGCTGGTAGTAAAGCTTTGAAAGGTTATATGGATCGCGTATTTAGTCGGGATTCCTTTTTACAATCAGTCGGCGAAGCCGCACCTAAAAATTTGATGGATGATAAATAATGGAATACAAGCCTTCTCCAAAACGACCTTATTTATTACGGGCTTATTATGATTGGTTGGTTGATAACGATTTTACGCCCTATTTGGTCGTAGATGCCACATATTGGGGGGTGAACGTACCTACTGAATATGTCAAAGACGGACAAATTGTGCTGAATCTTTCGGCAAGTGCTACGGGAAATTTGCAACTTACTAATGATTTTATTCAATTTAATGCTCGCTTTAATGGCGTAGCCCGAGAGCTTTATATCCCCATGGGAGCTGCACTTGCCATTTATGCCCGAGAAAATGGTGATGGTGTAATGTTTGAGCCAGAAACGTTTTATGATGAATTAAATCATGAACCACAAACTGATCAACCAACTAACTTTACTGAAGCAGTTGATAAACCAAAATCAAAAACAGATAAAAAAGTTTCAGTAAAATCGACTTCTCATCTAAGAATTGTAGATTAAACTAAGAATAAAAAAATCACCCGCGTCTTGGAAAGGTGCGGGTGATTTTTTATTTTTAACTAAAAACCACCTTCTATGAAGGTGGTTATCGCCTTAAAAGGCTTTGCCTGAATAAATCGACTCATAGAAAATCCTTGTGGAAGTTATCCCCATAGCCAACATAAGGAAAAAACTATGAGTCGATTCAAGAAATCATCGCATGTGATTTGGCATTGTCAATATCATTTAATTTGGACACCGAAATGTCGTTTTCGAATCTTGAAAGATAAAGTCGGTCGAGAAGTGTATATACAGTTGCGAATCTTGTGTGAGCAG
>NZ_MLHG01000021.1 GCF_001998825.1 Rodentibacter mrazii | reverse complement strand
GTTTTTAGTTAAAAATAAAATGCCGGGCAGTAAAGTGAGCGTTGATGTGCTACCGGCAAAAAATGGAGAAATTGAGTTGTCCTTTGTAAATGAAGAAAAATCTCGTGTAACAGGTTATGCTGGCATGGATAATTTTGCTTCAAAACGCTCGGGACGTTGGCAAGCTAAAGGCAGGCTAAATATTGATAACCCTTTGGGGTTTTCCGACAGTCTTTATCTTAATGTCAGTCACAGTTTGAAATCTTATCATCATAATTTTAACCGCTCATTTTCATTCTTCCATACTATCCCTTATGGTTATTGGTCATTAAGTACCTTTGGCTCTTTTTCGACATTTAAGTCGACTCTCCCATTACAATATAATACTGTTGAGCAAAAGGGATATACTTGGCAAGCGGCATTACGTAGCGACTACACATTTCAACGTGATTCTAATTCAATTTCCAATCTTTATGTACAGTTAGAAAGGATTAAAAGTAAAAGTTATTTTCATGATAGCTTAATTTTGTTGCAAAGCCCCACATTAACAACCGCTCAGATTGGTATTAATCACTTACAATGATTTTCTTATGGCTCATTGATGACTGATTTTAGCTATGAAAGAGGTTTAAAATGGTGGAATGCCATAGCAAACCATGGACGCGATCAACCCGAGGGGCAATTTAACCGTTGGCGGGCAGAATTACAATTTAACGCGTTTTATCCGATTAAATCTCAGATTTTCCGCCAATCTAGCCGTTTAGTCGGGCAATATAGTCATAACTATTTACCGAGTATTAAGCAGGAAGAATTGCTCGGGCGTTATGCTGTACGTGGTCTTAATGATTTTTCCCTGTCAGCTGAGAAAAGTACTGTATTACAAAATAATTTAGGTTGGTTACATCAATACAAGCAATGGCAGATTGAACCCTATTTAGGGCTGGATATCGGGATACAAAAAGCAACGGCACCGGATGCTAATAGCCAAAAAGCGTTTGGTTATGCGTTGGGTGTGAAAGCCTCTCATCCTCGTTGGTACATACAATTGGAATGGGCAACGGGGCGATTATTCCAACGGAATCAAATTATTCAAGAACGAAGTATTAATGTGAATTGGCATGTTATGTTTTAATTAGTCAATAAGATGTTCTTAATTAGGCATAGGTTATCTAAATTTGAAGGAAATAAAAATTGGTAAAAAATTGTGATACAAGTCACAAATTTACATATTAAAAAAAATCATCGGATATTTAATAATTGATGCTTAGAATATCCTGTACGCCAAACGATGTGTTAGTTTTTATCTAAAACAAATTGTTGGCAAAAGAGGGGGGTAAACAGGAATGCTTGCCAACTTAACCTTATATTCTTTTTCATTCTGGATCTCTATCTATGCAAAAATTTTCTCTTTCTAAAATCACAATCAGCTTATCATTGTGCTATGTAACACAATTTAGCTATGCGGATATTCAAACCTCAAACAGCAATACACAAGTCACTCGTCAAAAAGGTGTAGAAATAGTGAATATTGCTACACCAAGTCAATCAGGCTTATCTCATAACCAATATAATAAATTTAATGTTGATAAAGCGGGGGCTGTACTCAACAACGGATTACAAACCAGCCAAACTCAGCTTGCTGGAGAGGTAGGTAAAAACCCTAATTTACGCACACAAGCGGCTACGATTATCTTAAATGAAGTGGTCAGTCGTAATCCGTCCTATATTGCGGGAAAACAGGAAATTGCGGGGCAAAAAGCTGACTATGTGTTAGCTAACCCGAATGGGATTAGTGTGGATGGCGGTGGTTTTATCAATACACCGAGAGCATCATTAGTGGTGGGTAAAGCAACTGTCGAAAGTGGTAAATTGACCGGTTATAACATAGATGGTGAACAGGGTTTAACGACAAAAGGTACCATGTCAGGGGCAACCAATGTGGATTTAATTGCTCCAACAGTCAATGTGTCGGGCAATCTCCAATCAGACGGTAATGTGAATATTTTACAGGGTCATAATAAAATTGAGCGGGCGGATAACGGAGAATTAACCGTTAGTGTATTACCACAGCAAGAAAAAGTACTAGACGGTACAGTCGCAGGTAGTATTCAAGCGGGTCGCATTCGTATCCATTCAACAGACGATCGTGCTAGTTTAGAAGTTACCGGTAGCAACTTAACCGCGAAGCAAGTGACCGTAACCGGCGGTAATGTGAAATTAAATGGGAAGATGATTAACAATACTACTTCTTCCTCTAAAAATACTAGTGATAAGGATCGGCTTGTTGGTAAAGGTAAATTACGTAAAGACACTCAACAGTTTGATAAAACCTATGTGAAAGCTGATTCTGCGACTGTGGTTGCATCTAATCACTTGATATTAGAGGGTGCAGATATTCAAGCTAAAGATGTAGTATTAGTCGGTGGTAAAACCCATTTAGGCTCAATAAAAACGAAAGAAAGAACTATATCATCTGAAGATCGTGCAAAAGGAAATGCAAAAATATCCGAAAGTTCATTTGGTACGACTGAAAAGGCTCATAGCACAAAAATTGTATCGGATAATCTTAAACTCATTGCCACAGATGGAAAATTAACAGGTGATGCGTCCAAGATTAATGCTCAAAATCTTGTTTTACACGGTGAAAAAGGGGTTACGTTCCAAGGGGTAACAGAACAGAGCTACTATGCTGATTCTTCAACCTTTAAAAATATTTCGTCTAAACGTAAGACCGGTAAAAGTTCACAATCTGCAGCTACTCAGAATTATGTGGCAAGCGAATTGAATGTGAAAGACAATTTAATTATTTCAAGTGGTGCAGATATTCAGTTTTCAGGAACAATCGGACGTATTGATGGTGATCTGGTTGTTGCAAATAATGGCGAACTTCAGTTCAAGTCAGAGGAAGTTAAAAATAGTCATAATGTTGATGATAAAGAAAAATACTGGGGAGGTTTAGCAGGCTCGAAAACCTTGGTTTCTACCCGTAATGATAGAGAGCAGCACGGAGCGGATTTTACTGTACAAGGGACAATTTTAGCTGATGCTAAGAAAGGAGTGAATATTTCAGGTAGCCGGGTCATTTCAGCTAAAGATGCGTTAGTTAAAGCGAATGAAGGTAGCCTGCGATTAGATTCTGTAGAAAACTTCAGCTCTTATCAAGAACAAGGTCGTATAGGGACAATTTTCAATATTACGAAAGAGCGTACTAAGGGCTATAAGGTTGTTTCTACCCAACAGGGTTCAGCTTTACATTCTCAGTCCAATTTGAAATTAGTTACCGATAAAAATGTAGATATTATTGGTAGCCGCATACAAGCTGGTGGCGTGCTTGATATTGTTGCCAGTGGCGATATCAATATTCAAGGCAGCCGAAACCATTTATCCCAAAATCATACCCAATCGGGTATTGGGTTTACCACTAAAGTGGAAAAACCTACATTATCGCTGGATAAAGAAGGCGTTGTAAAATCTTCCGTTGATCTTCTTGTCAATGTGATTGAGGGTAAGGTTAAACGTGATGAGTTCGCTAAAAATTTAGTGAGTAATGTCAAAGACAATTTGAAGTTTAAAGGCGAAGCTAGCGCCACTCTTGGTTTTTATAAACATAATAAATCATTGATGGAAGGTACGCATACTGCATCGTCAGTGAGCAGTGGTGAAACCAATTTAACCGCTAATAATGTAAATATCGCGGGGAGTAAAGTGTCTGCAACAAAGACCGATTTGAATATCAACGCAAACAATGTCAATACGCAGGCACAGCATAATTCTGCAACTTCTACGAAGAAAAATACGGATGTAGGGATTACTAATACGGTAACCGTAACCGAAAGTGGTATTACAAACAAACTCTCATTAGGAATCCAACATTCACAAGCCAATAGTTCAACAACTTCCGCACAAGGCAGTCAATTATCTGCTGCTAATAATCTGAATATCAATGCAAATCAATCTATTAACCATAGCGGTTCACAGCTTAATGCTGGGCAGAATATAGCTGAAAACGCACAAAATGTGAGCCATAAATCGGAAAACAATACAGAAAACAGCAATAAGAAAAATGTTGATGTTGGCTTAACCTTAACGACGTCCCTTGATAAAAACAAAGTTGTGAGTGGTAGTCTTGTATTGGGTGCTTCTGGTGGACGTGAGCAAAGTTCTGCGACAAATGCACAAAGCACAACAATAACGGCAGGTAATGATGTAAATGTGAATGCCAACCACTTAACTGATGTTGGAACACAATATCAAGGTGGTGGTAATGTTAATCTCAATTCACAATCGCACAATATTCAATCGGCTCAAAACACCAAGCAGAATGATAAATTAAATGCGGGGGTTACTATTGGGGTTAGTGCCAGTACAAAAGATTTTGCAAGTGCAAATGTTGGGGTAAATGCAGGAATTCATTTCCAAAAAGATCAAAGTGATTCAACCACAGCTCATAAAGCAAACGTACAGGGTGGAAATGTGAATATCACAACAGGTACATTAAACAGCCAAGCGGATATTACGGCGACCAATAACGTGAATATTAATGCGAATAACGCTACCTTTACACAATCACAGAACACCAGTTCTCATAAAGGTGGTGGCTTTACCTTAAACGTTGGCGTAGGGGCAATTGTTATTCCAGCAGCGAGTGCCGCCGTACCGTCTGTAGATGTGAATTTTACTGCAAACGGACATAAGGGCAACCGTACCGATGCAGTATTACATAATGTACAAGGTGGAAACAATGTGGGAATTCACGGTAAAGACAGTGTGAATTTACAGGGTACAAATGTTGAAGCCGGAAATAGTGTTTCCATTACTGGTGGAACAGTAAATGTACAACCGGGTAAAAGCCAAGTTCAGGATCTCAATGTTAGTGTTGGCGGCGGTGTCAGTATTGGTGCAAATACCTCAAGTCTTGGTATTAACGGTAATGTAAATGTTCAACACGAAAATAGTACTACCCACCAAGGCGTTTCGATTAATGGTCAGAATGTCAATATCCAAGCTGGGAACGGTGTGAATTTGACCGGTGTGAATTCAAATAGCACAAACCTTAACTTAGATGGCGGTAAAGGCGATGTAAACCTTGATGCGGCTAAAAATAATGTGAACAAAACCGGCGTAGATGTTGGTTTATCACTTAGTGGTGGCATTAGCGATAACAAATGGACACCTGCAAGCGGTTCAGGTAAATTAAACGTCGATGTAGTGCGTAATGAAACTCATACAACCACCGACTTGAATACTCAAAATGCGACCATTTCCGGCAATAACGCCCATTTTAACGGTAGTAGTGTGAATGCAGAAAACGTGACGAATAATCTGAAAGGTCACATCACGACTAACTCGGTAACAGATAAAGTAAATGAAACCAGTGTCAATCTTTCTGCAAACGGTAGTGGCAAATTCACTCCGTATCCTGATGGCAAATGGGCAGAAAGTGCGAAAAAAGATTGGGATAACGGCACAATCGCAGGAGTGAAAGCGGATGTGAATGTAAAAGTGGATGATACTCATACAGAAACTGTAACATCAGGCGGTATTAATCCACCTAAACCTCAGGTAGTAAAAAACCAAGCCGTTGAAACTAATTTTGGTTTAACAACCAAACAAAAAGAGAAACTTTTACAAATGATGCTACGCAGATGGTAATTTGTTAATAGTTTACTTCTTTGCCGAAACCATCGTTTGCAAGCGGTGTGTTTCGGCAAATTTTTTGCAAGCATAAAAAAAGCTATCCATCT
The DNA here is from genome assembly GCF_001998825.1 of Rodentibacter mrazii. Lineage (GTDB taxonomy): Bacteria > Pseudomonadota > Gammaproteobacteria > Enterobacterales > Pasteurellaceae > Rodentibacter > Rodentibacter mrazii. Next base: position 29,095 of record NZ_MLHG01000021.1, on the reverse strand, counting down.
TGTCTTAATTATAGAGGTTCCCCCCCCCCCCACCCTGACAGATCCCATTTAAAATGAATTCCTGTCAAATTAATTTGAGCTTAAGTTCTTTTCCGTCCCAATCCATTTTCCATCAAGTAACGTTACCATCGGTTTTCTTCCGAAAAACATTTTTTCCTTGATGGATTCAGTGACAATTATATACATTCACCACTATCTAAATCAGCTTGCAACAAAGCTTTGGATTTTCAAAGCGACTATTTCTTGAAATTTACCAGTTCATCTACCGACAATTTCTCCCAGTGTCCTATTTCTTGCCAATAGCTCATATAAAAAATAATCAATTTTTAACCGCACTTTAAAATAACCGAAAAAACAAAAAGGCTATTCTTTCGAATAGCCTTTGTTAATTTAAGTAATACAATTATAAATAGCCGAATAAACCTGTGAAAATATAGCCAAAGATACAGGAAGTAATTACTCCGATTAAACCCGGTAAAATAAAGCTATGGTTAATCACAAATTTACCAATACGGGTGGTACCGGATCGGTCAAATTGAATAGCTGCCAAATCGCTTGGGTAAGTCGGTAAAATATAATAACCATAACATGCCGAAGCAAAGGCAAGAATAATTGCAGGATCAACACCAATACCTAATGCAAGTGGAACAAACGCCACCAATGCCGCCGCTTGAGAGTTTACGAACTTAGAAATTAATAACAGCATTACGGCATAGGTCCAAGGATATGCTTTTACAACATCACCCAGTGTTGCTTTCATCATTGGCGTATGGACGGTAAACATAGTTTCAGCCATCCAAGAGATACCAAACACCGCGACTAGCGCAATCATACCGGAACGGAAAATCTCATTTTTACTGATTTTACTTGGCTCTGTTTTGGTAAAGATAACAATGAGTGCACCGGCTAATAACATAAAAATTTGAATGACATGAACCATACTAATGTTAACTTTTTTATTCATACTATCTTTTAAAACAATTGTGGCATTATCAATCGTTTCGGCTTTATCACCTGTATGAATAACAACAGAATTGTTGTCTTGTGCAGATATAGTTTGAGCAAGTTCGCCTTTCTCATTATAAATTTCAACATGACTATAAGTCGTTTTAGCTTTTGCCTTGTTGTCTTTAACATTAAGTGCCACTATACCGTCTTTTGTGGTAGCAACAATTTTACCCTCTTTTACATTAAAGCTTTTTACTGTTTTATCGTAGGAAACAACTTCAAGAACTTGTGCCGGTACTGATTTCTCAAACGATGGACGTAGCTCTTTAAAATAACCTAGTAATGCAACAACTAAAATTGCACCAAAGAAAATCCACATTGCATTCCAACTGGATTGTGGTAATTTTTTATCAAGTAATGAGGCACTATCACCATAAACATATTGTTTGAAACTAGGATCTTGTAGTTTCGCTTGAAATTCAGCATCTTTATCTAAATCTTTACCACGAAACCAGCTAAAAATACCGATAGCCAATACTCCGCAAAGCGTTGACGGAACAGTGATTTTTAATAAATCCAAATAACCATCGAAACCTGCTAGTGGTGTTTTTGCATTAACCAAAAACGCAGTTAATGTGACAACCGCAACAGAAACCGGTGAGGCAATAATCCCCATTTGAGAGGCAATAGAACTCGCCGCCATCGGGCGTTCAGGGCGAATACCATTTTTAATCGCAATATCATAAATAATGGGCAGCATGGTATAAACCACATGCCCAGTACCACAAAGAATCGTTAAGAAACAAGTCACAAACGGGGCAAGAATACTGACGTATTTTGGATTTTTACGTAGCATTTTCTCCGCAATTTGTAGCATTACATCTAAGCCACCACTCGCTTGTAACGTTGCAGAGGTAACGACTACCGCAAGAATTGTCAACATGACATCAATTGCTGGTTTACCCGGTTCAATACCGAAACCGAATACCAACACAATTAAGCCCACACCACCTAACATACCCAATGCAATACCGCCCTTTCTTGCACCATAAAACAAACAGATTAGTACGATAGCGAGTTGAATAACAAATTGAGAGCCTTCACCTAAGTTAGTCAGAAAGTCCATAGATACTCCAATAAATTTAAAATACGAGCTAAAAAAATCCAGTAAATACTAACACAAAAAATTACCAAAAATTAAGTAGTATTCAATAACTTATTGTTCTATATCAATCAAAGAAAGTATTAATGAAATAAATTATTAAAAATATAAAAGTGCGGTCTATTTGAAAGGAAATTCTAGATAAAAAATTAGGCGACCTAAAAAGGTCGCCCAACTTGAAATTATTGATTGTTTTGAACGTAGTCAATCGCAGATTGGACAGTTGTGATTTTCTCAGCTTCTTCATCTGGAATCTCAATATCGAATTCTTCTTCTAAAGCCATGACTAATTCAACTGTATCTAAAGAGTCCGCTCCCAAATCTTCAACGAAAGAAGCTTCAGGTTTCACATCTTCTTCTTTGACACCTAATTGTTCAACGATGATTTTTTTTACGCGTTCTTCAATGCTCATTTGTTTTTCCTATGTTGTTATAACTCATTGCTGAGCGGTTAGTGTATGAATTTTTAATACTCTTGCAATCTTTTCATAAGTGGTCACACCACAAAAGTGCAATCAAAATACATACAGAGAAAATAACGATATACCTTTTACACATTAAAGGTATAACCAAATTATGTTGCGAAGCTGATTTTAACATTATCTAAAATCTTTGGCTATGATTTTATAAGTCGAGATCGCCTAACAAAAAATAACTATTCCCATCAAAGGGTTAGCTCATATATAAGCCACCATTTACGTGCAATGTGGTGCCCGTAATATAAGAAGCATCATCTGAAGCTAAGAAAGCAACAGCCTTTGCAATATCTTTTGCTTCACCTAAATGACCAGCCGGTACATTAGCAAGGATCCCTGCTTTTTGCTCATCAGTTAATACCTCTGTCATATCTGTTGCAATAAATCCCGGCGCCACCACATTCACAGTAATACCGCGAGAAGCCACTTCTTTCGCTAATGCCTTCGAGAAACCAATCACACCCGCTTTAGCCGCACAATAATTACTCTGTCCCGGGTTCCCTGAGGAACCCACCACAGAACCGATGCTGATGATACGCCCGAAACGTTTTTTCATCATAGAACGCAACATCGCTTTAGAAAGATGATATACCGAGCTTAAATTGGTTTGCATAATATCAAACCATTCATCATCTTTCATACGCATGAGTAAATTATCACGCGTAATACCAGCATTGTTTACTAAAATATCAACATCACCAAAATCATTTTTGATTTGTTCTAGTGCAGCTTCAATAGAGGCTTTATCTGTTACATTTAATACTAAACCTCTGCCTTTTTCACCTAAATAGGCAGAAATCACCTCTACACCTTTTTCAGAAGTCGCCGTACCGATAACAAATGCGCCTTTTGATACCAATTCTTCCGCAATCGCACGACCAATTCCGCGTGTCGCGCCTGTAACTAAAGCAATTTTATTTTGCATTTTTTCTCCTTTTTATGCTAAAAATTCTTCAACACTATTGAGTGATGCAAGATCATTCACTGACATCGCTTGCAAATCTCCTACAATGCGTTTAGTTAAGCCATTCAATACTTTACCCGGACCAATTTCAACCAAAACCTGTACCCCATCTTGCGCCATTTTTTCTACGGTTTCCGTCCAACGTACCGGGCTATAAAGTTGACGAATAAGGGCAGCACGAATGGTAGTAGCTTCCGATTCTGTTGCAACATCAACGTTATTAATTACTGCAACTTTTGGTTCATTTACCGCAATCGTTTCCAAGGTAACAGATAATTTATCCGCAGCCGGTTTCATCAATGCGCAGTGTGATGGCACACTCACCGCTAATGGCAATGCACGTTTTGCCCCAGCCTCTTTACATAAAGCAGCAGCACGCTCCACCGCAGCTTTTACACCGGCAATCACGACCTGTCCCAGTGAGTTAAAATTCACAGCAGACACTACTTCGCCTTCTTCAGCTTGTTGACAAGAATTGATAATCGCTTCATTGTCCAAACCAATGATCGCATACATTGCCCCAGTTCCTTCAGGCACAGCTTGTTGCATTAGTTTTCCCCGCAATTCCACTAATTTAATCGCATCCTGGAAATCTAACGCCCCTGAACAAACTAAAGCCGAATACTCGCCCAAACTATGACCAGCCATCACTTCCGGCTTCAAATGAGGATATTTCTCTTGCCAAACACGATAAATGGCGACAGATGCTGCCAAAAGTGCCGGCTGAGTTTGCCATGTTTTATTAAGTTCTTCGGCTGGGCCTTGTTGAACAAGCTGCCATAAATCATAGCCTAGAATATCAGAGGCTTGTTTGAAAGTTTCAATAACAATCGGATATTCAGTGGCAAGCTCAGCAAGCATACCAACACTCTGAGAACCCTGTCCCGGAAAGACCATTGAAAATTTTTTCATTCTTTTTTCCTATTTATCTAAATCGAAATATTTCTTTGATAAAAATCAGCATTCGTGATTGCTGATGTTAAAAAGTGCGGTCAAATTTACCGCACTTTCCAATAATACTACTGCGATTCTAACAGAATTATCAGAAACGCACCAACGCAGAACCCCAAGTCCAACCACCACCAAAGGCCTCTAATAATAATAACTGCCCACGTTGAATACGCCCATCACGCACAGCTTCATCCAATGCCACCGGCACGGTTGCCGCACTATTATTGGCGTATTTATCTAGAGTAACGACCACTTGGGACATATCCATTTCCAATTTTTTCGCCGTTGCACTGATAATGCGTAAATTTGCTTGATGTGGCACAAGCCAATCTAAGTCTTTTTTATCCAAATTATTTGCCGCTAAGGTTTCTTCCACTACATTAGAAAGTTCACGCACTGCAAGTTTGAAAGTTTCGTTGCCTTGCATTTCAATATAACCGGATTTTTCAATACCACGCTCGGCTTGCGGTAAAACCAATGCATTATGTTTATCCGCAGAGGCATGTAAATGCGTTGAAATAACACCTTCTTGTTCACTTCTTTCTAAAATCACCGCGCCAGCACCATCACCAAATAACACAACAGTGCTACGATCCGTTTCATCTAATTTACGAGAATTAAGATCAGAACCGATCACTAACGCTTTTTTTACTTTACCTGTTCGGATAAATTGATCGGCCACACTTAATGCATACACAAAGCCGGTACAAGCCGCCGCTAAATCAAAAGAGATCGCGTCATCAATCTCTAACATCCCTTGGATTTGACAAGCGGCACTTGGGTAAGCATGGGAACTACTCGTGGTTGCTACGATAATGAGATCGATATTTTGAGGATTAAGCTCAGCACTTGCAATGGCATTTTTCGCCGCCTCAAATCCCATTGTTGCAACAGTTTCGTCCGCTGTGGCAATACGACGCTCACGAATACCCGAACGTGTTACAATCCATTCGTCTGAGGTATCAACCATTTTTTCAAGATCTGCATTGGTTCGTATTTGGCTTGGTAAATAACTACCGGTAGATAAAATTCTGCTATTCATAATCAATAAGTTAAGTCATTAATAACGATCTAAACCCGCCAAAATTTTTTCAGGAAGTTTCTGACGGGCTTGGAAAGCGGCATCGGCAATAGCGTGAGCAAAAGCATTTACATTTGCACTGCCGTGGCTTTTTACCACCACTGCAGTTAATCCAATAAGTGATGCGCCATTATATTCATCAGGATTAATGCGTTTTAAGCGTTGATAGTTTGTTTTAAACAAATAACGCATTCCCCAAAAAACAGGTTTTAAACAATAGTGTTTAGACGGTTCTTTGAATAAAGATAAAACATTTTTTGCCGCACCTTCTAAAGTTTTTAAGGCAATATTGCCTGAAAAACCATCACTGACAATCACATCAGCTTTACCGTTTAATAATAAATCACCTTCAATAAACCCGATATAATTAAGTGCGGTCGATTTTTCTAATAAATTGGCAGCATCACGAATAAATTGATGCCCTTTAATTTCTTCCACACCAATATTCAATAATCCGATTCGGGGATAAACTAAATTAAGTCGATGCTCAGCAAAAATACTCCCCATTATAGCAAATTGATAAAGATTTTCCGCACTACATTCAAGGTTCGCACCGAGATCCAACATCACCGATTTTTCACCATCAACAGTTGGTATCATAGAAACCAAAGCAGGTCTGGCAATTCCCTTAAGAGGTTGTAATAAAATCTTCGATAATCCCATCAATGCTCCGGTATTACCGGCACTTACACAACCTTGTGCAACACCATGCTGAACTGCCTCAAGGGCTAAACGCATTGAGGTATTTTTACTACGACGGAGCGCATAAGAAACGCCTTGATGATTATCAATAGTTCGAGTGCAATGATGGATTTGAATGCGTTCTAAACTCGCTTTTGGAATATTTTCAAGAAAAGGGGAAATTTGTTGGCTATCACCAAATAAGATTAGAGAAAGCATTGGATTATTTTCCAACGCTAAAAGCGATGCGGGGATAGTAATACGGGGACCAACGTCCCCGCCCATCACATCTAACGCTAAGGTTAGACGATTCAAGTGAATACCTATAAGTAAAAAATTACTTATTAATCACTTTACGACCACGATAGTAACCGTCTGCGGTTACGTGATGGCGTAAGTGAGTTTCACCACTTGCTTTATCCACTGATACTGCAGCAGTAGTTAACGCATCGTGTGAACGACGCATATCACGACGTGAACGAGATTTTTTATTTTGTTGAACAGCCATTGGCTATACTCCTAAATTTAATTTACTTTTGTTTTAAATTAGCTAATACAGCGAACGGGTTCGGTTTTTTTGCCAATTCTTCCGGCAATTCGCCAAAAACCTGTTCCTGCGCGTACACTTCACAGTGTTCAGATGAATGCTTTGGTACAAGTGGCAGTGTTAAAATTAATTCATCTTCCACTACACCAAGTAAATCTATTTCGCCAAATTCATTAAATTCAATCGGCTCATAAATTTCCGGCAATACATCATCCTGATCCCAATTAGCCACAGGACTGTAAATAAAATTACATTCCAATGTATGTTTGAACGACTCACCACAACGTTGACATTCTAATTCAACATCAACCTGTGCTTTCCCTTTCATCACCACTAATTTTTGCGGATCAATATAAAACGATAATGTTACCTGTGCATCGCTAAGCACATTTACCACAGATTCAGCTAACCGCGCTAACTGATTAATCATGTAACAACCTTCATAATCGATTCGCTGTTGCGCGCCTTTAACCGGATCAACGGTGAGGGGTAGTTTTACCTTTTGCATAGGGCGTGAATATTACCTGTTGTAAAGAAAATAGTCAAAGGGAAATCTCAGTTTTTATGCAATAAAGCCACTCAAATTTCAGACAAAATTAACTTTTACAAGAATTCCCTTTTTATTTTTACTAAAAGTGAGAAAATTATTCATGGTAGAACAACTCTACGACCAAACTCAAAAGGAAATAAGCCCAAAGATTACGCTCTCACAATCATGAAAAATGCGGCTAAAAACAACCGCACTTTCTGTTTAATGAATTATTCTAAGCGTTTTGCCACTTCCAACCAATCCGCTTTAAATTCACGACGCATATTATTAATCGCATCAATAATATCATGGTGAACAAGCTGTTCATTTTGGATACCCACACAATAACCGCCTTTGCCTTGAAGCAGAATATCCACCGCATAAACCCCCATACGAGAGGCCAAAATACGGTCAAATGCACAAGGTGACCCACCACGTTGGATATGACCTAATACGGTAGCTCGAGTTTCGTGTCCTACCCGCGCTTCAATTTCTTTGGCAAGAGAATGTACATCAGTAATTAATTCAGTGATTGCAATGATAGCATGACGTTTACCACGAATAATACTGCGTTCAATTTGTTGTACTAACTCTTCACGATTAAATTCTATTTCAGAGGCAACAATATATTCGCACCCGCCCGCAATACCCGCAGAAATCGTTAAATCACTACAATGGCGCCCCATAATCTCTACAATAGAAATACGTTGATGAGAGCTTGAGGTATCACGTAAACGGTCAATAGCATCCACCGCCGTTTGTAACGCAGTTTGATAACCAATGGTATAATCGGTGCCCGCTACATCATTATCAATGGTGCCCGGAATCCCTACGCAAGGGAAACCGTGTTCTTCCGTTAAAAGTTTTGCCCCCATATAGGAACCGTCACCACCGATTACCACTAAGGCATCAATTCCATGTGAGCGCAAAATCTCCGCACATTTTGCCCGCACTTCCGGATTTTTAAACTCAGGGAAACGCGCAGAACCTAAAAACGTACCACCACGATTAATAATATCGGATACACTATAACGATTTAATTGCTTAACTTTATTATTGTATAAGCCTTGATAACCATCATAGATACCAAAAACATCTAAACCCTCCGCTAATGCCGCACGCACTACGCCACGAATAGCCGCGTTCATACCCGGTGCATCACCGCCACTGGTTAATACTGCAATTTTTTTAATCATATATTACCTGCTTAAGTTAAATTTAATCAAATCTGGAATATTCTAAGGTTACACTATTCAAACATACTGCTCTATAAAAAATTTGAGAAATTTTATCCCTTGTTCTAAATATACTTTTACTTCAAACTTTGGCAATACCACTGCCAATCCATTTTATCCAAGAGCTTCATTTCTTTCTCAATCAAATATTTTTTCAAATGCCGTAATGCTTTTTTATCATTTAAGCGCCGGCTATTTTTTACTTTTTGTGAGTACTGGAATTGAACAAAACCGCATTGTGGAATTTCTTTGCCTATCATGACATTCACTTGCCAAGAAGGCATTTTATCCGTAGGTGCATAAACGACGTAGCCCTTTATCCCCTCATCTTTTTTTGTTTTTTCATTTTTGATTGGAGTCAATTTGAACGATGCAACATCCGTATTACGATAAATCCGCTCGCGTAATGTAATACGTTCTTTAATATCGCGCTTTTGTTCGTTGCGATCCAACAGCAATTCTATCTGAGATTGCCATTTTTCTAAGGTATCGGGTTTACTCAAATAAATATAACGTGCTACCGGACCTAAATCCTGTCCGACAGTCATACGATAAGTTTTATTGTGATATTTAATTTGATTAGGTACATCTAATTTAGAAGATGTACTTACGCAAGCAGAAAGCAAAAGTGCGGTTAAAATAACAAGAATTTTATTCATCATGATCTCGCTTAAATACAAATTCATTTTCAGTAGAAGCCGTTGGATCAAACCAATATCCCCCCAAATCAAACTCTTTTAATTGATCAACATGGGTTAAACAATTTTGAATCATATAACGGCACATTAAGCCACGGGCTTTCTTTGCATAAAAACTGACAACTTTATAACGACCATTTTTATTATCCAAAAAAATCGGTTTTACAATATAAGCTTGAAGTCCGTTTTCTTTTACGGACTTATAATATTCATCGGAAGCAAGATTTACCAACACGTTGTCTCCCTGCTCATCAAGCGCCTGTTGCACGGCTTGGGTGATCACATTACCCCAAAATGCGTAAAGATCCTTGCCTTTGGCATTCACTAATTTTGTCCCCATTTCCAAGCGATAAGGCTGCATCAAATCAAGTGGTCGAAGTAAACCATATAAACCCGATAACATACGAAGATGGGATTGTGCAAAACTAATATCCTCATCAGATAAGGTTTCGGTATCCAATCCTGTGTAAACATCGCCTTTAAAAGCAAAAATAGCCGCGCGGGAATTTTGTTCATTGTGTTCTTTTGTCCACTCGGTAAAACGTGCTGCATTTAAACCGGCAAGTTTATCACTAATGGACATTAGTGAAGCAATATCTTGTGGAGAAAGTTGACGGCAAATTTCAATTAATTGCTCGCTATAATCGGTTAAGTGCGGTTGAAAAACAGGGAATTTTCTGACCGCACTTTCAAAATCTAAGGTCTTTGCCGGGGAAATAATAGCTAACATAGTTTATCCTCAATAAAACTGAGGCGCTATCTTAACATATTTCTACACTCGTTTATAAAGTCCATTTTCATTGAGAATCAAATCCTGTAATTCCAAATCTAAAAGTTGCACCAACAATACCTCTACACTTAAACCAAACTCTTGAGCAAGATCATCAATACTCACCGGAGTATAGCCAATTCTCGCATAAAGTTTCGGATGGCTTGGTGCTTCGATTAACCGACGAGAATACGAAGGTGGCTTATAATTTTCGCTTTCAATCTGACTAAAATCAATCTCTGTTTGGCTATGGAGAGAATGTTGATGCAAGGCTTCTAAAATATCTTTCACATTTTCTACCAACATAGCCCCTTGCTTAATCAAACGATTACACCCTTGACTAAACTCACTTTGAATATTGCCGGGTATGGCGAAAATTTCCCGATTTTGTTCCAACGCATAACGTGCTGTAATTAACGAACCGCTTTTTTCAGTGGCTTCAACTACCAACGTCCCCACAGAAAGACCGCTAATAATACGATTACGACGGGGAAAATTTGTTGCAATCGGAGGCTGGTTTGGCATAAATTCCGAAACCAACGCCCCATTATTTTCTAAAATTTGTTCAGCAAGCCGTCGATTATTTGCCGGATAAACATCCTCTAATCCGCTACCCAAAACGGCAACGGTTTGCCCTTTGATATCCACTATCGCCTGATGACAATGTCCATCAATGCCTAATGCTAACCCGCTTGTAATAGTAAATCCGGCACAGGAAAGCTCCGTGGCAAAATACCTTGCCCAATATTCACCATAGGGAGAACAGTATCGACTACCGACTATTGCTATTTGACGCTGTGAAATTGCTGTTGCATTCCCCTTAACAAATAAGAGAGGGGGAAAGCTCCCGATTTGCTTTAACAAAAAAGGATAAAAGGGTGAAAAATAATTCACTAAATGATTCCCTTCTTTTTCTGCCCAAACGAGAGCAGATTCCATAAATTTCTTTTCCGGTTTAAACCAACGACGAATCTGAATTGCCCCCCAACCCATTTGGCGAAAAACATTTTCATCTGCATTCAACAATTCATTTAATGTCATGGCTGATAGAATTTTGTTAATCGCTACACCGCCTAATTTGGGCACCTGCATCAAACGAAGCAAAGTTTCATTAATATTTGTCATTATCTTCATCATCCCTTCTTCAGTGAAGGGCAAATTGTTCAAGAAATTTAAAAAAGTTGCGAGTTTTTAACCGCTCTTTTGCGAGAAAGATCGTAAAAATAAAAAAAATTTGATAATTTTTTACACTCTTAGAAACAAATGAAAGGCAGAGGAAAAGTAGGTTTTAAACCGAAAACAAAAGAATATTATTCTAATCGCATAAAAATAAATAGATGATTTAACCTCACAGATATTATTAATAGCACAACAATAGAGATAAAACACTAAAAAAGCATTTGACACTTTTTTATTTATTCGTAACATAACAAGCGTTTTACAACGAATTTTTATAGGATTTTTATGTTTTCTTCTGTTTTTTTATCGCTCAACCTGCTGCTCACACATTCTTTGTGCGGCTAAGTTGTGGATGAAAAACAATTAAATGTAAATTCTCTTTTTAATCAACCCGCACTTCACAGAATTGCGGGTTTTTGTTTAAAAAAATTTTGCAAAAAACAACCGCACTTTTGGAGTGATTTTAGAAGGATATTGTTATGGCAGATCGCGTCATCATTTTTGATACCACCTTGCGTGACGGTGAACAAGCATTGAAAGCAAGCTTGACCGTCAAAGAAAAATTACAAATTGCCTTGGCATTGGAACGCTTAGGCGTAGATGTGATGGAAGTGGGCTTTCCGGTATCCTCTCAGGGGGATTTTGAATCGGTACAAACCATCGCCCGTCATATCAAAAATTCCCGTGTTGCCGCCTTGTCCCGTGCTGTTGATAAAGATATTGACGCCGCCTATGAAGCCTTAAAAGTTGCAGAAGCTTTCCGTATTCATACTTTCATCGCCAGTTCTGCCTTACATGTGGAAGCAAAATTGAAACGCACCTTTGATGATGTGGTGGAAATGGCCGTTGCTGCGGTAAAACGTGCCCGTAACTACACGGACGATGTCGAATTTTCCTGCGAAGATGCCGGACGTACCGGTATTGATAATATTTGCCGCATTGTCGAGGCAGCAATCAATGCAGGGGCAACCACCATCAATATTCCTGATACCGTAGGTTATTGCTTGCCAACAGAATATGGCAACATTATCGCCCAAGTGCGTAACCGTGTGCCGAATATCGATAAAGCGGTGATTTCAGTGCATTGCCATAACGACTTGGGAATGGCAACCGCCAATTCCTTAACCGCTGTACAAAATGGTGCACGTCAAATTGAGTGTACTATTAACGGTATCGGCGAACGTGCCGGTAATACCGCCCTTGAAGAAGTGGTAATGGCAATTAAAACCCGTCAGGAATTGTTTGGTGTGGATACCCGTATTAACACGCAAGAAATCCACCGTGTCAGCCAAATGGTGAGCCAGCTTTGCAATATGCCGATTCAACCGAACAAGGCGATCGTGGGTTCTAACGCTTTCGCCCATTCCTCAGGTATCCATCAAGACGGCATGTTGAAAAATAAAAATACCTACGAAATTATGTCGCCGGAAACCATCGGATTGAAAAAAGAAAAATTAAACCTCACCGCCCGTTCAGGTCGTGCCGCAGTGAAAGGTCATATGGCGGATATGGGTTATACCGAGCAAGATTATGATTTGGATAAATTATATGATGCCTTCTTGAAATTGGCAGACAAAAAAGGACAAGTGTTTGATTACGATTTAGAAGCCTTAGCCTTTATTGATATGCAGCAAGGTGATGAAGATCGTTTGGTATTGGATAAACTTTCTGCCCATTCCGCCAAAGAATACCCGGCCACCGCCTTTGTTCAATTACAACTAGACGGCAAAAAATTAAGCACCTCTTCCATTGGTGGAAACGGCCCGGTGGACGCTGTATATAACGCTATTTTGACCTTAACAGGCTTAGACATCAAAATCTCCCACTATCACTTAACCGCCAAAGGCGAAGGTGCGGAAGCCTTAGGTCAAGTGGATATTGTGGTGGAACACGAAGGCAGAAAATTCCACGGTGTCGGTTTGGCAACAGATATTGTGGAATCCTCCGCGTTGGCGTTGGTGCATGCGATTAATGCGATTTATCGAGCTCATAGAGTGGCGGATATTAAACATCATAAAGCAGTCGGGGCTTAATCCCGTTCAGGTTTCGCCCTGAAGGGCGAGTGACTTTTCTTTGCTTTGCCAAAGAAAAGTCACCAAAAGAAAGGAACCCATTTTGTTCTTTCTACGAATAAAGTGCGGTAGAAAAACAAACTTAAAATCAACCGCACTTTTAAAATAACGCTCCGATAAATTCGGGGCCCCATATAAATTGCCTTTGCGACTTTCAATTTTTAGGCAATTTTCGTCTCTTTGAGCCGCTTGCGGCGAGTTCAGAAAATTGCCGTCAAGAAAATTGAAACCAAGCAAAGATCAGCAATTTAACTGGGGTGTGTTTCTTTTGCCTACTTTGCTTTGCACAAGCAAAGAAAAGTAGGTCGCCCATTGGGCGAAACTCAATACATAAAAATAGGAAAAACTCAAAATGAAATCATACAACATCGCAATCCTCCCCGGTGACGGCATCGGTCCGGAAGTGATGGCAGAAGCCATTAAAGTTCTCAATAAAGTCCAAGAAAAATTTGATGTTAAATTCAACTTTAATGAATTTTATGTCGGTGGTGCAGCAATTGATCACTGCGGCAGCCCATTACCTACAGAAACCTTAAAAGGTTGTGAAGAGGCAGACGCCATTTTATTCGGTTCTGTCGGTGGCCCGAAATGGACACATTTACCGCCAGATCAACAACCAGAACGTGGCGCACTTTTGCCGTTACGTAAACATTTCAAATTATTCTGCAATCTTCGTCCGGCAACCCTTTACAAAGGGTTAGAAAAATTCTGCCCATTGCGTGCCGATATTGCAGCAAAAGGCTTTGATATGGTGGTGGTGCGTGAACTCACCGGGGGGATTTATTTCGGTCAACCAAAAGGTCGTGAAGGCGAAGGGGCACAAACCAAAGCATTTGACACAGAAGTCTATTACAAATATGAAATCGAACGCATTGCCCGTGCGGCTTTTGAGGCAGCCATGAAACGCCGTAAACATATTACTTCAGTGGATAAAGCCAATGTGTTGCAATCCTCTATTTTATGGCGCGAAACTGTCGCAGAAATTGCAAAAGACTACCCTGAAGTCACCGTTGAAAATATGTATATCGACAATGCGACCATGCAATTAATCAAAGCACCGGAATCTTTTGATGTATTGCTCTGCTCTAATATTTTCGGCGATATTATTTCCGATGAAGCGGCAATGATTACAGGCTCAATGGGTATGTTACCTTCCGCCAGTTTAAACGAAGCAGGCTTTGGTTTATACGAACCAGCCGGCGGTTCTGCACCGGATATCGCAGGTAAAGGTATCGCCAACCCTATCGCACAAATTTTGTCGGCGGCAATGATGCTACGTTATAGTTTCAATTTAAACGAAGTGGCGGATACCATTGAAAATGCGATACAAAAAGTTTTGGTGGCAGGTTATCGCACCGCAGATTTAGCCGATGATTCCACGCCTGTTTCAACGAAAGAAATGGGGACATTAATTACAAACGCAATTTAATCGTAGGGGAATAGTTTGCAATCCCCCCTACAAGTGCGGTCAAAAATTTCTTCTTTTTTAACCGCACTTTCCCCCTTATAAAATAGAGAAAAAGATTATGGCAAAAACACTTTATCAAAAATTATTTGATTCTCACATTGTGTACGAAGCAGAAGGCGAAACGCCGATTTTGTATATTAACCGTCATTTGATCCACGAAGTAACTTCACCACAAGCTTTTGACGGTTTGCGTGTAGCAGGTCGCAATGTGCGTCAAGTGGGTAAAACCTTTGGCACGATGGATCACAGCATTTCCACACAAGTGCGTGACGTGAACAAATTAGAAGGTCAAGCGAAAATTCAAGTGTTAGAACTTGAAAAAAATACCAAATCCACCGGTATTCAGTTGTTCGATATGAAGACCAAAGAACAAGGTATCGTACATGTGATGGGGCCGGAACAGGGTTTAACCCTGCCGGGTATGACAATTGTTTGTGGGGATTCCCACACTGCCACTCACGGTGCTTTTGGAGCATTGGCATTCGGTATCGGTACCTCTGAAGTAGAGCATGTTTTGGCTACGCAAACCTTAAAACAAGCACGGGCAAAAAGTATGAAAATTGAAGTCCGTGGTAAAGTTGCACCGGGGATTACTGCAAAAGATATTATCCTTGCTATCATCGGTAAAACCACTATGGCGGGTGGTACAGGACATGTTGTGGAATTTTGCGGTGAAGCGATTCGTGATCTTTCGATGGAAGGGCGAATGACAGTCTGCAATATGGCCATTGAAATGGGGGCAAAAGCCGGTTTAATCGCACCGGATGAAACCACCTTTGCCTATTTAAAAGGTCGCCCACATGCCCCGAAAGGTAAAGATTGGGAGGATGCTGTGGAATATTGGAAAACCTTAAAATCCGATGAAGATGCACAGTTTGACACAGTTGTCACCTTGGAAGCAAAAGATATTGCCCCTCAAGTCACTTGGGGAACTAACCCGGGACAAGTCATCGGCATCAATCAGTTAGTGCCAAATCCAACGGAAATGGAAGATCCCGTTACCCGAGCTTCTGCAGAAAAAGCTTTGCAATATATTGGTTTAGAAGCCAATACGAATTTAAAGGATATTTCCGTAGATCAAGTGTTTATCGGCTCTTGCACCAATGCCCGCATTGAAGATTTACGTGCCGCCGCCGCAGTGATGAAAGGGCGTAAAAAAGCAGACAACGTGAAACGCATTTTGGTAGTGCCGGGTTCAGGCTTGGTAAAAGAACAAGCCGAAAAAGAAGGCTTAGATAAAATCTTTATTGAAGCAGGCGCAGAATGGCGTAACCCGGGATGTTCCATGTGTTTAGGAATGAATGACGACCGCTTAGGCGAGTGGGAACGTTGTGCCTCCACCAGCAACCGTAACTTTGAAGGTCGCCAAGGTCGCAACGGACGGACACACCTTGTCAGCCCGGCAATGGCTGCGGCGGCTGGTATGTTCGGCAAATTTGTAGATATTCGTGATGTGGCGTTAAATTAAAGAGGAAAATAAAAAATGGCAGGATTTAAACAACTTTCAGGCTTGGTCATACCTTTAGATGCGGCAAACGTGGATACTGACGCCATCATTCCAAAACAATTTTTACAAGCCATTACTCGAGTAGGATTTGGTAAACATTTATTCCACGAATGGCGTTATTTAGATGTGGAAGGCACACAACCGAATCCGGAATTTGTGCTGAATTTTCCACAATATCAAGGAGCAACCATTTTACTCGCCCGTAAAAATCTTGGTTGCGGTTCTTCCCGTGAACACGCCCCTTGGGCACTCGCCGATTATGGTTTTAAAGTGATGATCGCGCCAAGTTTTGCGGATATTTTCTACAATAATAGCTTAAACAATCATATGTTGCCGATTCGTTTGAGCGAAGAGGAAGTAGAAGAAATTTTCCAATGGGTATGGGCGAATGAAGACAAACAAATTCATGTGGATTTGGAAGCCATGACCGTGACTGTAGGTGAGAAAGTCTATCACTTTGAGCTGGACGAATTTCGCCGTCATTGCTTATTAAACGGCTTAGATAACATCGGTCTAACCCTTCAGCACGAAGACAAAATCGCAGAATACGAGAAAAATATTCCGGCATTTTTGCGTTAATGTTTGAAGTGCGGTAAAAATTCTCTGCGTTTTTTGACCGCACTTTTACTTTCAATCTTCTTGAATAACGTTTGCCTGTCTCTACCAATCTCACAATAATGTGTTTTTTTATAAAAAATAGTCAAATTATTATTTAAATTTGATTACAATGACCCCGAGTTTTCCAAAAATAAGGAGCTTATATGAATCTAAAAACTCTCTTAGCATTAACATTAACCGCTGTGTGCACATCCGCTATCGCAAATGCACAACAAGCAACCGATAAATCAATTGAAGTTAAAGTACAACAGCTTGACCCGACAAACGGTAATAAAGATGTGGGTACAGTGACGATCACTGAATCTGCTTACGGTTTAGTTTTCACACCAAACTTACAAGGTTTAACGGCAGGTTTACACGGTTTCCATCTCCACCAGAATCCAAGCTGTGAACCGAAAGAAAAAGACGGCAAACTCACTGCCGGTTTGGCTGCCGGTGGTCACTGGGATCCAAAAGAAACTAAACAACACGGCTATCCTTGGCAAGATAATGCCCATTTAGGGGATTTACCAGCATTAACCGTATTACACGATGGCACATCAACCAATCCGGTTTTAGCGCCACGTATTAAACATTTAGATGAGGTTCGTGGACATTCCATTATGATTCATGCTGGAGGCGATAATCACTCAGATCACCCTGCCCCACTTGGCGGTGGCGGTGCTCGTATGGCCTGTGGTGTGATTAAATAGTCTATTGCTAAAAATAAAAAAGCGAGCTAGTCATTTAGCCCGCTTTTTTATAGAAAATATCCCTTAATGCTCAGTAAAACAAAAGATATTTCTTCATCCTTATCAATCAATTTTATTTGATAATACAATAAATTCTAACCGCACTTTTGTGCTATTTCATCTCTTCAGCCTTTTCAACTGTACCTTTGATAGTCAAACTGATCTCTGTTGAAATGAGATGTTCAAGGATAGAAGAAAGCTCATCTAAATAAGCGAGATTTCCGTTACCTTGTTCATCAAAATAGTTTTCGTTTTTCAGGCTGGCAATAAAGGTAGAGAACACGGCTTTATCAAAAAATTCCGGCGCATTAATACCATGTAACACCGAAAGACGTTGTGCGACCAATTGGCTCTCTTTTTCTAGTGTAGCACGGGCGATTTTTGGATCTTTTTGCAAAATGGTGACAGTAATATAATAGCGCTGCAAAATTTCCCGCACTCCTGCAGCCCAAAGCTGCAAGATACGCACTTTCGGCCGATTAATTGAAAGTAGGTTTTCGCTAGAATAAATCACTTCCTGACGGGTAAATTCAGCAATGATTTTACTAATTTGTACTCTTAGCTCGTCTTGATTGAAATGCAAGAATAATTCCCCTTGTAAGAACGGGTAAATTTTACTCACCGCATCCAACAATAAGTCTTTTTGAATCGTTTCGTAATGCAAAACAATACTTGCGACTAAAGAAGGGAGTACAAAAGCATGTTGAATATTGTTGCGATAGTAGGTCATTAACACGGCAGAAGTGCGTTCAAGGCGAACAATCTCACCAAAATTATCTTTTTCAACCAGTACGCCGACACGATCAAGACTCAATACATGCTCCAACATTGTTTTAGATGAATCTTTTGGGATCACCATATCTTCCGAATAAGGTGCATGTTGTAACATTTGTTGATAACTATTAAGTTGTTCCACTAATTGTTCACGGGAAAGTGCTCGCTGACGGGAAGAAAGTAACGCCATTCCAACCAAATTCATCGCATTAACTGCCGCCGCTTTGTTAATATTTACCATCACTTGGTTGGAAATCTCACTCACTGCATGGTTAAACCATTGTGGTTTTTCCTCATGATGATTTTCTTTCCAATCCGGAAAATGTTGATTCAAGTAATTTGATAGTGTAATGGGCTCGCCAAAATTCACAAAACCCTGCCCTAAATTACGTAATTTTTTAATAACACGAATCACTAAACCGGCATTTTCTTTTTCTTTTGCCGCACCTCGTAATTCCTTGGCGTAAGTATCTACCTCCAATACATGTTCATAACCGACATATACCGGCACCACGGAAATTGGTCTGGTCTGATTATGCTGAAGTACTTGCAATGTCATCGACATCATTCCCGTTTTCGGAGCAAGCAAACGACCGGTACGGGAACGCCCGCCTTCAATAAAATATTCCACAGAATAGCCTCGATGAAATAATTCCGCCAAATATTCACGGAAAATCGCCGAATAGAGACGATTTCCTTTGAATGTACGGCGAATAAAGAATGCCCCCCAACTCCGGAAAAGACGTCCTACCGGCCAGAAATTCAGATTAATTCCTGCTGCAATATGAGGCGGTACTAACCCTTGATGATAAAGTACATAAGAAAGTAATAAATAATCGATATGGCTACGATGACAAGGGACATAAACAATTTCATGTCCTTCAAGGGCAAGTTTACGGACACGATCCGCATTTTGGACATCAATACCGGAATACAATTTATTCCATAACCAACGCAAGAAACGATCCGCCGCACGAAGGCTTGAATGGCTCACATCCGCTGCAATTTCATCTAAAATTTTGTAAGCTTCTTTTTCTGCTTTTTCACGGCTAATATTTTTGCTTTTTGCTTCATCATCAATCGCTACTTGAATCGGTGCTGATTGCAACAATTTATTAAACATCGCTTCTCGATTCGGCAAACGTGGACCTGTTGCGGAAATACGCTGGCGAGCGAAATGCATTTTTGCAACCCGTGCTAATTTTTGCGCCATTTTTTCATCGGAACCATGCATATTTGCCATATAGCGCAATGAAACTGCTTGAGAAAAACGCACAAAAGTATCACGCCCAAACCAAATTGCTGCAAAGGTTTTCTGTATGCCGTTTAGTAAACGCAAATTAGGTAAACCAGATTTATCCTCATGCCCCGGAGAGCGCCCCCAAAGCACAGAAACCGGCACGAGCTGCACATCTAAATCTGCAAAAGTGCGGTGTAATTCCAAGTATTTATTAAAAACCTGAATGGTTTCATCTTTCGCTCCTTTCGATTTAAAAAATCGACGTCCTTCATCCAAATACACATAACGGGGCAACATCACACCCTGTATATCATTTTTTTCTGCTGGGTCAGGTAAGCCTAAGCTCAAACAATTGCGGCGAAAAATAACAAAATCCGTTTGTGAAGTGTAAGGTAAGACATAGACGATAGGTTGGGAAAGATTAAGTTGAAGCTCTTCAGCAGGATTAGCCGGAATAGGGTTATTTTTTACCAAAAATGACAGTGGAAATTCTAATAATTTACGGTAAGCATTCACGAGACTCGACATAATTAGGTTCTCTTTTAGTTATTCAATTATCGTCACAATAATACCACATTAGCTTCTTTATCACTCCTTAAAATTTTCCATAGAATATAAATAACAGTTGCAATAGCCTGCCCTCTGTATATAATATCAAAAAATCTGTATATAACGACAGGAGTGGATATGAAACCATTAACCAATAGACAACAAGAAGTGCTGGATTTATTAAAGCGACATCTAGAAACTACCGGTATGCCCCCAACTCGTGCAGAAATTTCACGTGAACTCGGGTTTAAATCCCCTAATGCGGCTGAAGAACATTTAAAAGCACTCGCCCGCAAAGGTGCCATTGAAATTATCGCCGGTGCGTCACGCGGTATTCGCATCCTAAGTGATTATGATAGCGCTAACGATGAAATGGAAGGTTTACCGTTGATTGGTCGAGTTGCAGCAGGCGAACCGATTCTTGCCGAACAGCATATTGAAGCAACTTACAGCGTAGATGCCAGTATGTTCAAACCACAAGCAGATTTTTTATTGAAAGTTTATGGTCAATCCATGAAAGACATTGGTATTTTAGATGGTGATTTACTGGCTGTGCATAGCACAAAAGACGTACGAAATGGACAGGTTGTTGTCGCACGCATTGAAGATGAAGTCACTGTAAAACGTTTTGAACGCAAAGGCTCAATTATTTATCTCCATGCTGAAAACGAGGAATTTCAGCCTATTGTTGTAAATTTGGCAGAACAACCTAATTTTGAAATTGAAGGTATTGCTGTTGGAATTATTCGTAACAACGCATGGATGTAACTCTTAACCAACAAAGTGCGGTCAAAACCAACCGCACTTTTTTATTTTTACCTCTTATTTTCAGCTGTTTGCCATTCAATTCATTGCTTACTATAATGCCGCAATATCATTTTGAAAAGAATTAAGGATCGGAAATGCAGTTTTCCAAAATGCATGGTTTAGGCAATGATTTTGTCGTGGTCGATGCCATTACACAAAATGTTTACTTCACACCTGAAACCATTAAACGCCTTGCAGATCGTTACCGTGGAATTGGTTTTGATCAACTGTTGATCGTAGAACCACCCTACGATCCCGATTTAGATTTTCATTACCGTATTTTCAATGCCGATGGTAGCGAAGTATCACAATGCGGTAATGGCGCACGTTGTTTTGCACGATTCGTCACACTTAAAGGTTTAACCAATAAAAAAGATATTTCAGTCAGCACGCAAAAAGGCAAAATGATTTTAACCGTAAAAGACAACGGACAAATTCGTGTCAACATGGGCGAACCTATTTGGGAACCGGCAAAAATCCCTTTTATAGCAAATAAATTTGAAAAAAATTACATTTTACGCACAGATATTCAAACAGTGTTATGCGGTGCAGTTTCTATGGGAAACCCCCATTGTGTAGTACAAGTGGAAGATATTCGAACAGCAAATGTTGAACAACTTGGTCCTTTATTAGAAAGTCACGAACGCTTTCCTGAACGGGTTAATGTCGGATTTATGCAAGTAATCAATCGTCACCATATTAAATTACGTGTTTATGAACGTGGCGCCGGTGAAACACAAGCCTGCGGTAGCGGAGCTTGTGCTGCTGCGGCGGTGGGAATAATGCAAGGTTTGCTTGATAACAACATACAAGTTGATTTGCCGGGAGGAAGCCTTATGATTGAATGGCAAGGAGAAGGTCATCCGCTTTATATGACAGGTGATGCCACTCATATTTACGATGGATATATTCAACTCTAAATACAAAAAGTGCGGTCAAATTTGACCGCACTTTTATTTCAAATATCTTGATTTAATCTTTGTCTTAAATCCTCAGCCGTTTGACAGGTTTTTATCTTTTCAAAAACAATATTGGCTTCATCATATTCTTTATTCAAATAACGTAACCACTGTTTAATACGTGCGACATGGTAAAAACCGGAATCATAAAAATTTTCCATTTCGGCATATTTTTGTAATATCGTCTGGATATCCGACCATAGCATTTTCGGTGCATTTGATTTTAGAACACGGCTTAAATTCGGTATATTTAATGCTCCCCGCCCCACCATAAGATCATCACAACCTGTTTTCGCGAGACAATTTTGTCCGTCTTGCCAATGCCAAATTTCACCATTTGCAATGACTGGAATGGAGAGATATTCGCGAATTTCACCAATTTTTTCCCAGTTAATTCGATCGGCACGATATCCGTCTGCCTTAGTTCGACCATGGATAGCGATCTCTGTCGCACCACCCTGTTGTACCGCATCAGCAATCTCAATGGCTTGGGAAATATCATCCCAACCTAACCTCACTTTAACACTGACAGTATAGGGATTCGGCACTGCTTTTCGTAAAGCCAGTGTTGCACGATAAATCAATTCAGGTTGTTTGAGCAATGCCGCACCGCCATGACTACCATTTACGGTTTTAGAAGGGCAACCGCAATTTAAATCAATCCCGTGAGAACCGAGTTCAATCGCACGAATGGCGTTTTCGGCTAAAGGATCGGGATGTTGTCCAAGTAACTGAACCCGCACGGGTGTACCTGAGGGCGTAAATCCCTGATTTTTTAGTTCAGGGCATAAACGGTAAAATACTTTTTTAGGAAGAAGCTGATCAACTACACGGACGAATTCCGTAATACATAAATCGTAGTCGTTGATTTCAGTAAGAAGTTGGCGTACGAAAGGATCCAATACGCCTTGCATAGGTGCGAGAATAACACGCACGTTTTATTTCCAACCCTTCGACTTGCAAATTAAATCGTAAGCTGATTGAATTTGTTGTGCTTTTTCTTTCGCCATTTCCATCATTTCTGGCGGTAAGCCTTTCGCCACGAGCTTATCAGGATGATGCTCATTCATTAAACGACGATAAGCCCTTTTAACCGTACTCTGATCATCCGATTCATTAACACTCAGCACTTTATAAGCATCACTTAAGGTCGGGCCGGAAGCACGTTGATACCCACTGTTGTTTTGCTGATATTGATAACTGCCTTGTTGTTGATATGCACCCTGTTGATATTGCTGATAAAATCCGCCCTGTGTGAAAGCTCTGGCTGCCATCTCCATAGCAATCATTTGCTCAAATTGCATACGGGAAAGCCCAAGTTCTTCCGCAATCACATAAAGCACTTCTTTTTCGCCCTCATGTAATTGAGAGTCAGAGAACGCCGCTTGTACTTGCACATGTAAGAACATTCGTAACAAATCAGCCCGTTGTCCACAACCGATACGAAACTCACGAATAACCTGGCGAATTGGAAAATCGGCTTCTTTACCACGGCGAAAAGCCTCTTGAGCAAGGCGACGACCGTTATCATCCAACTTCATTTGTGCCATTAGCTGATTGGCTATTTGGATATCTTCTTCCGTCACCCGCCCTTTAGCTTTATTCAAATGCCCCAACACAGCAAAAGTCGTTTGCATAAAAAGTTCTTGACGTGTGGTTTTTCGTTTGAAAAAACTTGAATTCACTGCGCCTAATTCATATAACTTTTTGTCCGCAATAGAACCTAAAATGAGCCCGGCAATAGCGCCAAAAAATCCGCCCATTTTCCAGCCAATAAACACACCTAAAATTTTTCCAATAAAATTCATTCTTTTCCTCTAAAGTGCGGTTAATTTTGCCAATGTTTTTCTAAAATGGAGATAAAGATTGATTTATCAAGTTTTATACCCCAAATTCCACTCGATAAGCATGCATTGTCGGCAAATAATCATGATATTGAGGATCTTGCTCAATAAATTGCATTAAATCATCTAAATCAATGATGGATAACACTCGGCATTGATAATCACGTTCAACTTCTTGAATGGCGGAAAGTGCACCTTGACCACGTTCTTTACGATTCAAGGCGATCAAGACAGCAGCCAATTCGGCATTATTTGACTGAATAAGTTCCATTGATTCACGAATCGCTGTTCCTGCTGTAATCACATCATCTACTAACAAGATTTTTCCTTCCAGTGGGCTGCCGATTAAATTACCGCCCTCACCATGATCTTTAGCTTCCTTACGGTTAAAACATACCGGTTTATCAATATTGTAACGGTTGAATAATGCTACGGACACTGTCGTACCAATCGGAATCCCTTTATAGGCTGGCCCAAAAATAACGTCAAAATCGACCGCACTTGCTTGAATAGCAGCAGCGTAAAACTCGCCTAAACGTGCTAAATCTGCCCCTGTATTAAATAAACCCGCATTGAAAAAATACGGACTTTTGCGTCCGGATTTTAAGGTAAATTCGCCGAATTTTAATACATTCCTGCTTAGCGCAAACTCAATAAAATCACGTTTATATTGTTCCATTTTTAATCCTTATAATCCCAATGCTTCACGTTGTGCGACGAAAATTTGTTGGCAACCTTGTTTAGCCAAATCCAATAAAGTCAGCAATTCTTCGTGGCTAAACGGCTCACCTTCTGCTGTACCCTGTACTTCAATCATACGTCCATCTTCCATCATCACGACATTCATATCGGTTTCAGCCGCAGAATCCTCCACATACTCTAAATCACAAACGGCTTCCCCTTCAACAATACCCACGGAAACAGCTGCGACCAAGCCTTTAATCGGATTTGTTTTTAACGTACCATTCTCAATTAAACCATTAACCGCATCACATAATGCAACAGCCGCGCCGGTAATTGAGGCAGTGCGGGTACCACCGTCAGCCTGAATCACATCACAATCTAAGGTCATTGACCTTTCGCCTAAGGCTTTTAAATCAATCATCGCACGTAAAGAGCGGGCAATTAAACGTTGAATTTCCATTGTTCGCCCGCCTTGTTTACCCTTTGCCGCTTCTCGTTGCATACGGCTGTGTGTAGAGCGCGGCAACATACCATATTCAGCGGTCACCCAACCTTGATTTTGACCTTTTAAAAAACGCGGCACAGTCTCCTCCACCGTAGCGGTACAAAGGACTTTCGTGTCACCAAACTCAACGAGAACCGAACCTTCGGCATGTTTAGTGTAATGACGGGTAATTTTTATTGGGCGGGATTGGTGATTTTCTCGGTTATTAGGGCGCATTGAAAATTCCTTAATATGTTATAAAAAAGCGCACTATTCTAGCACGCTTTTGTTTTTTATTATGGATTAGATTGCTCAAAATCGCGAATTTTATTAAACGTTTCCTGTAAATCAGAGGAAAAATTAATTTTTTGTATTTCAGGTACTGTATTTGATTTCACCAACATTCTGAGCGGTTGGAACTGCATATTACACAAATAAAGTTGCTGGTGCGGTAACATATGTTGCACAAATCTTGTGAGAGCATGAATTCCCCCAGCATCCAGTACTGTCACAGCATCACACTGTAATACGATATGTTTGATTTCATGGTCCGTATGTACCGTTTTATCGTGTAAATCTGAAAATAATTTATCTGCCGCTGCAAAAAACAAAGGACCACTAATCCGATAGACTAAAACATCATTAAGATCGTCCGGTGCATTGTATTCAATGGCTTTTGTCATTTCCGCAATGGTACGAATAAACAAGAGACTCGCTAGCAAGACCCCTACGCTGATTGCAATTACCATATCAAACAATACAGTTAAAATTAAGCAGGTAAATAATACGGTAAGCTCATTTTTGCTAGAACGGCGGGCAAGATTTATGATTTCGTGTACACTTGCCATATTCCACGCAACGATTAAAAGTAGTGCAGCCATAGAAGAAAGAGGCAGATAAGAGAGGGCTTTCGCGAAAAAAAGTAATGCAAATAACACAAGAAGCGCATGCACGACACTGGCAATCGGTGAAACTGCACCGGATTTGACATTCGCTGCGGAACGTGCAATTGCCGCTGTTGCCGTGATTCCACCAAAAAATGGGGAAACAATATTTCCTAATCCTTGCGCTAACAATTCATTATTAGAGTGATGTTTGGTGTCCGTCATATTATCAAGCACCACCGCACAGAGTAACGATTCAATCGCACCTAACACCGCCATAGAAAATGCAGCCGGTAACAAGGCTTGCAAACTATCAAAATTCCATTGAATCAACTCACCTTGTGCATTAGGAATATTCCACGGTAAGGAAAGATCTGGCAACACATTTGGAATACCATACCCGATTGAACCGTCCGGCAACGTATATTGGAATGCGGAGCCAATCGTCGCCACATTAAATCCAAAATGTTGTAAAACTAACGCTAACATTGTGCCAATAATCACTGCCGGTAAATGTCCCGGTATGGCAACGCGTAATTTGTACCATTGGGTTAATACCAATAAAGTTACCACGCCTACCACTGTATCTGCCCAATTAATCGTAGGAAGTGCGGTCAAAATTGCATGAATTTTTTCTAAAAAATGTGCCGGCATTTGCTCAATCTTCAACCCTAAAAAATCTTTAATTTGTAAAGTACCGATGGTAATCCCAATCCCACAGGTAAAACCTAAAGTTACCGGCAATGGAATATATTCAATTAACCGACCAAGACGAAATAATGCCATTAAAATTAAGATCAGTCCGGAAAGTAGCGTTGCCATCAATAAACCGCTCAAACCAAATTGCTGGGTTACCGGATACAAAATCACCACAAAAGCGGCGGTAGGACCTGAAATATTAAAGCGAGAGCCCCCCGTAATTGCGATTACCGTTCCTGCGATAATAGCCGTATAAAGCCCATGTTGAGGCGGTACACCACTTGCAATTGCCAACGCCATAGAAAGCGGAATAGCGATCACCCCCACGGTTAAGCCCGCAATAATATCCCGAATGAATGATTTTTTTGTGTATCCGGCTCGAAATGAATCCTTCAAAGCACTGAAAGGTTTTACGGCTAAAAACACATTTTTAGAAAATAATGATTTAAGGTGCATAAAAAAACGACAAAACATGGATAAAATATCGTTATTCTAACTAAAATTTAAGAAGATTTTTATATTATAGCTCAAAAAACTTGACTAAATTTCTGCAAATCTTTATAGTTTGCGCACCTCAGCACGGTGAGATGTCCGAGTGGTTGAAGGAGCACGCCTGGAAAGCGTGTATGTGGGAAACTGCATCGGGGGTTCGAATCCCCCTCTCACCGCCAGAACACAATTCATCAACGTTCACCAATGTTCATTTCAGATAAAAATTCATTAATATTTCAATGACTTACTATTCATAGATGTTCATTACTGTTTATTTCTGATTGCTTATAGCCGCACTTTTTAGATCCCTGTTTAGATCCCTCACTGTTTAGGGCTTTTTACGAGGGATCTAAAAATGCGATTACACCTTATTCTTTATGAGATGATGTGATATGAGCAAAATAGTTAAACCTTTGACAAATACAACGATTCAGAATCTTAAAGCCGCCGAAAAAGAATACATTAAATCAGATGGGGGCGGACTTTATATCAGAATTAAACCCAATGGCGCTAAGATTTGGTACTTTGCCTATAAATAGCAGGGGAAACACAGAAAACTTAGTTTAGGGGCGTTCCCTGATTTATCTATTATCCATGCACGAGAATTAGCGCGGGAATATAGGGGACTTATTTTGCGTAATGTTGATCCCTTAAAGTATCGTCAATCTTTAAATGAGGTTGTAGAGGAAAAGAAAATCACCTTTGCTGAAATGGCGATGAGATGGCGTGATAAGCGCTTGAAATTGGGGAGACTCAAGGCACAAACCGTTAATGAGGCTTTTCGCCGCGTAGAGTTGCATTTATTCCCTAAAATTGGAGATTTGCCGATTGATGAGGCAAATTATGAGACTTTTGGCCCGGCACTTTCACCGCTGAAAAATTCCAATACGCTTTATAAAATCAATATTGCGATTAATCAGATTTTTAGAATGGCAGAAGATGAGGATTTAATTATTAAGAATCCTTTTCGCAATATTCACGATGAATTTACTTATGTAGAGACGAGAAATCATCCGACCATTAAGCCGGAAGATTTGCCGCGCCTATTCCAAGTGTTACAAGGGGCTGATGTGAAGAAACCGACCGCACTTTTAATCGAGTGGCAGTTATTGAGCATTTTGAGAAGTTCCGAGGCGGTGACGATAGAATGGGCGGATATTGACTGGGAGGCGAAAGCTTTACATATTCCGGCAGAGCGAATGAAAGGCGGCAAACGTGCGCATAGTGTTCCGCTTTCCTCTCAAGCCTTGAATGTGTTAGAGCAAATGAGCCGTTATACGGGCAACCGTAAATATGTATTTTGTAGCCGTGTTGCGCCTTATAATCGCCCTATGAATAGCGGTGCGGCTAATGTGGCATTAAAACGAATGGGATTTAAAGATTTGTTAGTCGCTCACGGCTTACGCAGTATTGCCAGCACTTATCTTCATGAGCTTGATATTTTTTCATCAGAAGCCATTGAGCTTTGTTTATCCCATGAGAACCGCGGTAAGGTTCGCGCGGCGTACGATAAATCGAAAAAATGGCGCTCCCGACAAGAAATTATGCAAAAATGGGGCGATTATGTGGAAGAATGTAAATTTAAGGCACTTTGCGCTTGATCATTCATTAACACTTCTAGAATTTCTTGTTTTTTGTCATTCGGTAAGCAAGTGAGGATATATTTAAAATAATCTTGTTCTTTTAATTTACTAGGCTTTGTTGTGTGACTAAATTCTAAATTTAATACGAATTTATGCCCACAATCCCGATTTTTACAGGTGCAATAAAGTTTAGTAAATTCCTTATGTTCTCTTTGACTTTTGTTTATTAGGGCTTTTGCGCCGCATATTTTACACTCTACCATTTATCTATCGCTTTTCCCTCTCTTAACTGAAATGTTTTTTCGTCATCTTACCCACGTAAAATCTTGAAATCTATTATAAATCAAATGGTTATACTTTATATCAAGAAAATCACACTTTTTATTAACTGAAAAATAGTGAAAAAGTATGTAATTTTTACAGTTAAGAATTAGTTAAAGCGATATATTTAAAGCTAGATATAGCAAGGGTTTTCGCTAT
>NZ_MLHG01000020.1 GCF_001998825.1 Rodentibacter mrazii | reverse complement strand
ATCGGCAAAATTGACCGCACTTTGAGAAGATATTGCCCGATTATTCAAGATAATCCGCTTGTAATTGAAGGATTTCCGCACGACTGATACCAAGCTGTTGTTCGGCATAGTATTGAATTGAACCATATTGTCGCTCAATGGTATTGATCGATATTTCAATAAACTCAGGTTTGGTATCAATGAGCGAGTAAAGATAATTCAATACTTCTTGATCTTGAGTGATTTGACGATAAACCGCCATTTTCTGTCGATTGCGTTCTAAGCGATTGATATGGGTCAGCATATAATCATCAATTATTTGATTCTTATCGACTCCTAAAACCCCTAACAGTAACATTGCCCCAAAACCGGTGCGATCTTTCCCTCCACGACAATGCTGTATAAAAGCGCCACCTTTCAGATTAGCGGCAACTTTTAACATTGAAGCAAAAGCCTGTTGGCATTCCGGCTTTTCCACAAAATTTTTGTATTGCCTCATCACAATATCATCATAATGTACCAAACTACCGTTTTGTTTCTGCTCAATGATTTTATTCACTAAATTTTCATCTTCGTTTTCCTTTGATGAGGTGAATTGTGCTGCCAATTCTGCCGTATGGGCATTGGGATCAAATTGGTAAATTTGCTCCGTTCCAATAATCTTATTGGGGTATTTGGCAATTTCATTGGGGCTACGATAGTCAATTACCGCCTGAATGTTGAGTGGTTTTAACATTGCTATCCCATTTTCGCTCGTATTGTATAAATGATCGGAACGATAAAGCCGTTGCCATTTGACTTTTCGATGATCCCGTGTGAGATACCCACCCATATCACGAAAGTTATTCATTCCTTCTATGGAGAGGGTTCGTAATTGGGCTTGCTGTTGTAAATTTGCCGTCATTTTACTAATACTCCCAAATATACGAGGGCGATACAGAGTAGCATTGTGCCGATAATTAATGTGGCGGCATATTTACCATTGGTTTTCTTCAGTATTGAATAAATCCCCACCGTCACTAATAAACTGAACAAACCGGGCATCACTTTATCAAACATTTCTTGGAGTTTGATCGTATTTTCACCGACACTAAATTCGACACCGAATTTCACCCTCACAACCGAAGCGATTAAAGCGCCAATCACCATTAGCCCCACAACATTCGCCATATTGCTGACTCGTTGTAAAACATTGCTGTTACCGTTAATCATATCCATACCTTTATGGTAACCATAATGGATGCCGTAATATTTAGACGCAACATTCACAATATTGTAAAGCAGGAACATTAAAATTGGGCCTAATACGCTACCATTTAGTGCTAGTGCTGCACCGATACTGCCACAGATAGGTAACCAAGTGAATTTCAAAATACTGTCGCCTAATCCTGCTAGCGGTCCCATTAAACCGGTTTTTATTGCAGTGACCGTTTCTTTTTCACTTTCTTGGGTGGACTCTTCCACCGCTGCGGCAATACCTAGAATCAGCGCATCTGAATTGACATGGCTATTAAAGAATTTTAGGTGACGCTTCATTGCCTCTACTTTCTGTTCTTTAGGCTTGTCTTGATAGAGCCGTTTTAAAACAGGGATGAAACTTGATAGAAAACCGATTGCCTGCATAGATTGATAATTGTTGGTGACATTGAGTAACTGCATTCGCCAGAAGACTTTGTTTAAATCTTGTTTCGTAATTTGGTGTGACGTTTGTTCGGTCATAGATCATAATCCTCATCATTAGTATTTTGATTAGAAACTATCGCTTGAGTATTTTTATGAATTGCTAAGTCATAAATTAATGCTAACGGTAAAGCGATCAGAGTAATCGGCAAGACGGATAATTTAAGGTAAACGGCTAACGTAAAACCCGCGACTAAGAAAAGCCAAAGTTCTGCTTTTTTCAACATCATTAACATGAGTAAACCAATGCCTATAGAGGGAATGATTTTGCCGGCAACATTCAAACCGGTAATGATTTTATCCGGTAATTGCGCCACGATTTGTGCAATTAAATCCGCACCGAAATAGACGGCTAAAAAGGTAGGTACAGCTCGAATCAAGAAAGCGATTATCATCGGAATATATTGAATCCGAAAAATCTTATCGAAATCCCCTTCTTCTACCCAACGTTCTGCAATTGGATTTAGAGCCACAATGCCGGAACGGTATAAAATCAAGAGCTGCTGAGCAAGTAACGACGTTGGAACGGCAAGAGCGATAGCTGCTTCCGTACCTCCGGCGGCAATCCCTAATGCGGTGCCAATTGCGGTGCCTGAAATCATATCCGGTGCAGAATAAGCTCCAACATTGCCTACCCCCATCCACATCACTTCTAAAGTTGCACCAATTAAAAGTGCGGTTTGTAAGTCGCCCATAATCAAGCCGACAACTGTTGCGATCAATAGTGGTCGTCTAATCATTTGCGTACCAATATCGTCAATTGCACAAATGCCCGCCCATAATGCAACGAAAAGTGCAGCTATCATTTAATCACCTCCGTCAAGTTGATTTTTTCATCGTTCGGTACCATTTGAATAGTAACCGTAACCTCTTTATCCAACAGTTGTTGGAAAGCAGAACGCTCTTCGTTAGTCACCGATAAAGCTTTGGTTAATTGAGTTCTCCCCTCTTGAAAACGCATTCCGCCAACATTTAGTTCATTAATAGGAACGCCGGCATTGACGGTTGATAACACATCAATGCTGTTAGTGAACAACAACATTGTGCGTCTGCTGAGTCCTTTTGTTTGATAAATTTCTGCAAATTTTTCAATCGTAAGTACGACGACTTTGATACCTTGCGGTGCTGCCATGGTCAAAATATTTTTTTGGGTTTGATCTATCGCTAATTTATCGTTTAGCACCACAATTTGTTCCACTTTGAATAGATTGACCCAAGTTGTGACGACTTGGCCGTGAATCAAGCGATCATCAATACGACTAAAGCAAATCATCTTCATCCTCCTGTTTTTGTAGGTCATTGAAATCTCGAATGGTTAATCCGTTTTGATAGGCGTTTTTAATGAGTGATTTCATTTCATCAAATGGCAAATCACGATTCATGAGTACATCTAACAATAGTGGTAAATTTAAGCCACAACAGACCAAGATGTTTTCTTTCGTGAGTAAGTGAGAGGCCAAATTCATAGGGGTACCACCGAGAATATCGGTTAAAAAGATAATCCCCGATTGTGTATCTAATGCGTCAATTCTTTCTTGTAGCTCTTGTTTTAAATGAGCTACATTATCTACGGTAAATACTGATAAGGTATCGAAGTTAGTTTGTTTCCCTACAATTAACTCCGCACTTTCTATTGCAGCCTTAGCAAAATTTCCGTGGCTCATTAACATTAGGGCAATTTCTTTCGGCATTGTATTTTTCTCCATAAGTTTAAGTATTGATTACAATGTAGGAGAAAGTTGCTAGAGACTCAATTTTTAGCATTGCACGATATATCGTGCAAACTAAATCTTGGTGACAGAGAATGCAGAGTAGATTGAGAAATAGCTAATTGCCTTAAGTTGGTACAACTTTGCCAATAAAAAGAACTTGATGGAATCGTTGCCCAATATAATATTCTGTTCGCAATGCTGAATGAATGCTCTTAGCACCAAACAAATTTTCCTCATAAATAAAAGAAACCAAGTAGCCAGCATAGTCCATTAGAAATGGTAAACGTCCACCAAGTAAATAAAGTCAAGGCTTAATATCCCTCAAAATAGGGTTTTGCATTGAAATCAGTGTTTCGGTAGATTGAATTTCATCAATTAATTGAATTTTCGTGGCGAGAACAGAATGTAATTCAGCAATGGTGTGGGTCATGACTTTGATGAAAATTGAGTAATTTCCCGTTGTATAATAGGCTTCTACTACTTCATCAAAGGTTTCCAGCTTTTTAATCACTTTCTCATAATCCTTCGCACTTTTTAAAATGATCCCGATAAAGCAGCATACGTCATAGCCGAGTTTCCGTTCGTCAATAATCACTTTGGTGCCTTCAATAATGCCGGATTGTCGCATTTTTTCTACACGGACATGGATTGTGCCAGGGCTGACACCAAAATTTTTTGCCATTTCTGCATAGGGCGTGCGCGCATCTTTAGTCAATACGCGGAGAATTTGTTGATCGAGATTATCAATATTGTGCATAAAACAGCCTCCTTTAGAATTATTCTAATAAACTACAAATTAATTAGATATTATTCAAAGTTATTT
Organism: Rodentibacter mrazii; assembly: GCF_001998825.1. Classification (GTDB taxonomy): domain Bacteria; phylum Pseudomonadota; class Gammaproteobacteria; order Enterobacterales; family Pasteurellaceae; genus Rodentibacter; species Rodentibacter mrazii. Next base: position 80,800 of record NZ_MLHG01000020.1, on the reverse strand, counting down.
GAAATGTAAACAAAATACTTGAAAAATAATTATGATTTATTGAATAATACGCAAAATTTTACTTATTGTTAAATAACAGGCGGAAAATATGAAGAAAACATTTATTTTACAGCAACAAGAAATTAGTTTTGTTAAAAATACCTTTACTCAAAACCTAATTGAACAACTCGGTATTATTGAGGTTCAAGGGCCAATTCTTAGTGAAGTGGGCAACGGAATGCAAGATAACTTGTCAGGTATTGAAAAAGCCGTTCAAGTAAATGTGAAATGTATTCCAAATGCCGTATATGAAGTGGTTCACTCTTTGTCAAAATGGAAACGCCATACTCTTGCCCGTTTTCACTTTAAAGAAGGAGAAGGGCTGTTTGTTCATATGAAGGCTTTGCGTCCCGATGAAGACTCTTTAGATCCAACCCATTCTGTTTATGTTGATCAATGGGACTGGGAAAAAGTAATTCCTGCCGGCCGACGTAACCTTACTTACTTAAAAGAAACCGTCAATTCTATTTATCGTGCCATTCGTTTAACAGAACTTTCGGTGGAAGCTCGTTTTGACATTCCTTCAATTTTGCCAAAACAAATTACCTTTGTGCATAGTGAAGATTTGGTAAAGCGTTATCCGAACCTTACCAGCAAAGAACGGGAAAACGCAATCTGTAAAGAATACGGGGCGGTATTTTTAATTGGTATCGGTGGTAAATTATCTGATGGCAAGCCACATGATGGGCGCGCACCGGATTATGACGACTGGACAACAGAATCCGAAAATGGCTACAAAGGTTTAAATGGTGACATTCTTGTCTGGAACGAGCAACTTAATACGGCATTTGAACTTTCCTCCATGGGAATTCGTGTCGATGAATCCGCACTTCGTTTGCAGGTAGCGTTAAGCGGCAAAGAAGATTGTTTAAAAATGGATTGGCATCAAGAGTTGCTAGATGGAAAATTACCTCTCTCAATTGGTGGCGGAATCGGTCAATCACGTTTAGCCATGTTCTTATTACGTAAGAAACATATTGGTGAGGTTCAATCGAGCGTATGGCCAAAAGAAATGTTAGAGCAATATCAACACATTCTTTAATTTGATAAAAAAAGTGCGGTTAAAATTAACCGCACTTTCATCTCAATATCTAATACAGCACGCGCGCACGGATTGTGCCATCAATTTCACGCAATTTAACCAATAACGGTTCTGCATTTTCGGTTTCCACATCCACCACGACATAACCAATTTTAGGATCGGTTTGTAAGTATTGTGCGGCGATATTAATATTGGCTTCCACAAAAATTTGGTTAAGCTTGTTCAATACGCCCGGACGATTTTCGTGAATATGCAATAAACGTTTGGTGCCTGCGTGTTCCGGCAAGGAGACTTCCGGAAAATTCACCGAGGATAATGTTGAACCGTTATCGGAATATTTCACAAATTTTCCCGCCACTTCAAAACCAATATTTTCCTGTGCCTCTGCCGTTGATCCGCCAATATGCGGCGTTAAAATCACATTATCAAATTCACGTAATGGCGAGACAAACTCTTCATTGATTGAAGCCGGTTCAACCGGGAACACATCAATAGCCGCCCCATGAATTTTGCCCACTTTTAAGGCGTGGGCAAGGGCATCAATATCGACGACCGAACCGCGTGCCGCATTGATTAAAATAGCCCCTTGTTTCAGTTGTGCAATACGTTCCGCACTCATTAAATTACGGGTCGAAGGTAACTCCGGCACATGTAAAGAAATCACATCACAAGAACCAAGCAATTCTTCTAAACTACGCACTTGTTTCGCATTACCGAGCGGCAATTTATTTTCAATATCATAGAAATGCACGTCCATCCCTAAGGATTCGGCAATAATACTTAATTGAGAACCGATATGACCATAACCGACGATGCCTAATTTTTTACCCCGAACTTCGTGCGAACCGGTGGCGGATTTATTCCATATACCGCGATGTACTTCCGCATTGGCTTGCGGAACATTACGCATCAAAAGCAAAATCTCACCTAAAACCAATTCAGCAACCGAACGGGTATTTGAGAATGGCGCATTAAATACCGGAATACCCCGCGCTTTTGCCGCATTAAGATCAACCTGATTGGTACCAATACAAAAGCAACCGATAGCAATAAGTTTTGGTGCGGCATCAATCATTGCCTCGGTTAAATGCGTACGCGAACGCAAACCGATAAAATGCGCGTCCTTAATCGCTGCTTTTAGTTCATCACCATCAAGGGCTTTTTTGTAATAATCAATATTGGTATAACCCGCCGCATGCAGCGTATCCAGCGCACTTTGGTGCACGCCCTCCAGCAATACAAATTTGATTTTTGATTTGTCGAGTGAAACTTTATTTGTCATATTTGCCTTCCTTACATTTATTTCTATAAATTATTCGATAATTTTTGCACCTTCAGGCGTACCGACAATCACAATATCTGCGCCACGTAGGGCAAAAATACCATTTGTTACCACACCGGCAATATTATTTAATTCTTTTTCCATTTCTAGCGGATTTAACATCGCAAAATTATGCACATCTAAAATCACATTACCGTTATCTGTCACCACACCTTCACGATATTCCGGCGCACCGCCAAGTGCGACTAATTTTCTCCCCACCTGCGAGCGTGCCATTGGAATGACTTCCACAGGCAATGGGAAAGTTGAACCTAACACATCGACTTGCTTACTTTCATCGACAATGCAAATAAATTTTTTCGCCAATGCCGCCACAATTTTTTCCCGGGTAAGTGCCGCACCACCGCCCTTAATCATCATTTTTTGTGGATTAATTTCATCTGCGCCATCCACATAAATATCCAATCCTGAAACCTCATTTGCGCTAAAGACTTCAATGCCTTGTTTGCGTAGCAACTCTTCCGACGTTTTCGATGCTGCCACAGCGCCTTTAATTTGATCTTTCATCGCTCCTAAGGCTTCAATAAAGCAGTTTACGGTAGAACCGCTACCCACTCCGACAATCGTATCCGCTTTCACATACTGTAAGGCTGCTTTTGCCGCCAATTTTTTCATTTCTAATTGATTCATTATTCTGCTCTTTCTTTTAAAAAGTAAACGATTGCGTTACTTTAATATGCACGCATTAAATAAACAAGTGCAAATTTTGATAAGTCATTATGAAAAAAATAACACTAATTAGTCTTCCGCTAGAAATAGTGTGAGTAATTCATTTAAAAACAATTTGCCGTGTTCGGTAATCTGCCAATATGCTTCGGTTTCTATGATGTAGTTCTGTTTAAGGGCAAAATCAATCTGGTTTTTGACCGCACTTTGCGGTAATCCGGTATAGTATTCAAATTCCCTTTTCGGTACAGGTTCCAATAAACGAAAACGGTTCATAAAGAATTCAAAAGGGCGGTCAATTTCAGGGACGTTTTTTTCTTCATAAAGATACTCACCCCGCAAATATCCCCGAGGATGCTTGGTTTTAGAAAAACGCCGAATCCCGCCGTTTGAAAAAGTTAATTTTCCGTGCGCCCCACAACCAATCGCCAAATAATCACCAAAACGCCAATAATTCAAATTATGTCGGCATTGAAAACCCGGTTTGGCATAAGCGGAAGTTTCATACTGTTGATAGCCTGCCGCAGTGAGAAGTTGATGGCCTTGCTCAAAAATAGTCCAAAGTTTGTCTTCATCCGGCAATTTCGGCGGGCGATAAGCAAACATCGTATTGGGTTCAATAGTCAGTTGATACCAAGAAATATGCGGCGGTGCCAGCTCAATGGCTTGGCGTAAATCATCTAAGGCTTCGGCAAGGGTTTGATTCGGCAAGCCGTGCATTAAATCCAAGTTGAAACTTTTGAGACCGGAAACTTTCGCTAAACCGACCGCTCTTTTGGCTTCCCGCACGTTGTGAATTCGCCCTAAGCGTTGCAATTTGTCATCATTAAAACTTTGAATTCCCATAGAAATACGGGTAACCCCAGCCGTTACATATCCCTTAAACCGCTCTGCCTCCACTGTACCGGGATTGGCTTCCAAAGTAATTTCGATATTATCTTGAAAAGAAATATATTTTTTTATTTCACTTAACAAATAAGCAATACTATCCGCTGAAAACAAACTCGGCGTGCCGCCACCGATAAAAATAGAATGTAGTTCCCGATCCTGAATACTTTCCTGAAAACGTGCTAAATCCGCTTTCAAATCCTGTAGCAAATGGTGAATATACTCTTGTTCGGGAATATCACTTTTCCGAGCATGGGAATTAAAATCGCAATAGGGGCATTTCTGTACACACCAAGGAATATGGATATAAAGAGAAAGTGGAGGAAGTCTAAGCATGATAATTAATAATTCAGAAGATATTTTATGCCATTATAAAATACAACGGAAAAATTTTTAAAGGATTGCTCTTTTGGTTATCGCTTTAATTTTGAATCAGTTAGAGACAGAGGAATGTTTTATTAGGAAAATAATAGGCTCTGTATTAAGAGCCTTATTATCGATAGTAATTTCAATATGCCGCTGAGTTATGGCGTTGAAAAATAAGTAAATGAGCCTGGCCCGACCGGTAAACCAAACACAAAAACCCAGAGGTAGAAAAGCGTTACCCAACCGACGATAAAAATAAATGAATAAGGAATCATCATCGCCATTAACGTACCCACTCCCGTATCTTTTTTGTAACGAACCGCCACAGCCATAATCAAGCCAAAATAACTCATCATCGGCGTGATAATATTCGTTGTTGAATCACCAATACGATATGCTGCCTGAATCACTTCCGGCGCATAACCAACCAACATCAGCATTGGTACAAAAATAGGCGCAGTTAATGCCCATTGTGCTGACGCGGAGGAAATCATCAAATTGATAAATGCACAAACTAAGATAAAACCGACAAAAAGCACAGGTCCTGTTAAGCCAAGATTAATAAGTAAATTAGCCCCTTTTACCGCAACAATTGAACCTAAATTTGTCCACTTAAAAAACGCTACAAACTGTGCCGCAAAGAATACCAGTACGATGTACATCCCCATTGAAGCCATACCCTGCGACATTGATTTTACGATATCTTGAGAAGATCTCATTGAACCGGTGACTCGTCCATAGATATAACCGGGAATGGCAAAAAAGATAAAAATAAAGACTACAATACCATGTAAGAAAGGGGAACCCGCTACAAGCCCTGTTTTGGTATTACGCAAAATGCCGTCTTCGGGAACAATGGTCCAGGCAAGTAGTAAGGAAAAAATTAACATTGCTATGCCAGCCCACATCAAGCCCTTTTTCTCATTAGGTGCCAATTTTTCCACTTTATGTTTAAGAATTGAAGGATCATCCGCTGCTTGGGGATCATAATTTCCTAACTGAGGTTCAACGATTTTTTCTGTGACCAAATAGCCCAAAATGCTCACTAAAAATGTACTAACAAACATAAAATACCAGTTTGCTTCAGGTCCGACGACATAATTTGGAGCAATTAAACGGGCAGCCTCTTGCGTAATTCCCGATAAAAGCGGATCTACCGTACCTAATAACAAATTAGCGCTATATCCGCCGGAAACACCGGCAAATGCAGCTGCAAGCCCAGCAAGCGGATGACGACCAAGTGCATGAAAAATCATTGCAGCAAGAGGAATTAGTACCACATAACCAAGTTCAGCCGCTGTATTTGAAATAACACCGGCAAATACAATAGTGAAAGTCACCAGTTTTTTCGGTGCGCCAACAACTAACCCTCTCAGCGCCGCAGAAATCATACCGGAAGACTCGGCAATAGATACTCCGAGCATTGCCACTAAAACAGTACCAAGTGGCGCAAAATCTGTGAAGTTTTTAACCAAACTGCTGACCATATAAGCCAGTCCTTCTTGGCTAAGCAGATTTTTCACGATAATGTCACCGGAGTGATTCGGGCGAGGATCCAAAACACTTACACCAAAGTAATGCAAAATGGCTGAAAGTACGATCAAAATACCGCACATCAACATAAATAAAATAATAGGGTGCGGCAGTAAATTTCCAAGCCATTCCACCCCTTTTAAAAAATGCCGAATTCGGCTGTTTTTTTGAGAAACTGTTGATGACATATGCACATCCTTTTGGATTGGTTAAATAATGAACTTCATATTCGCACATTTTTACCAAATACCAAAACAAAAATTTCATTTCAAAAACAACAGCATTACATTTTTTTAACCTTTGTTTGAATTGCCAAAAAATCAGAATTTAAAGCGATAAAAAAGGGCTTGTTTCCGCAAGCCCTAAAAAATACTCAATTAATTGACCGCTCTTGTTGTTTTCGTGACGGCTTTACGACGTGGTGTTTTGGGTTTGGCTTCCACCTTGACAAACTCCACGCCTTCCGGTGGATTTTCTAATGCCAAACTTAATACTTCATCAATAGTTTCCACTGCATGAATGGTGAGGTTTTCTTTCACGTTATCCGGAATTTCTTCCAAATCTTTTACGTTATCTTTCGGGATTAATACGGTTTTAATACCGCCACGGTGCGCCGCCAAAAGTTTTTCTTTTAAACCGCCGATTGGCAGCACTTTACCGCGTAAGCTGATTTCCCCTGTCATTGCCACATCCGCACGCACCGGATTGCCTGTCAAACAAGACACAAGAGCGGTACACATTGCGATACCCGCACTTGGCCCGTCTTTCGGTGTTGCACCGTCCGGCACGTGAATGTGAATATCGCGTTTTTCGTGGAACTCAGGGTTAATGCCCAGTTTATCGGCACGTGAACGCACCACTGTCATTGCCGCTTGAATGGATTCCTTCATCACATCACCAAGGGAACCGGTAAAAGTTAATTTACCCTTGCCCACCACAGATGCGGTTTCAATGGTAAGTAAATCGCCACCGACTTCCGTCCACGCCAAACCTGTCACTTCACCTACTCGGTTTTGCGTATCCGCTTTGCCAAACTCAAAACGTTTCACGCCAAGATAATCTTTTAAATTATCGGCATTTACCGTAATGGATTTCAGTTTAGGAGCCGCTAATAAATTTTTCACCGCTTTACGGCAAATTTTGGAAATTTCACGTTCTAAATTGCGCACACCGGCTTCTCTGGTGTAATAGCGGATAATATCCAAAATGGCACTTTCTTCCACCACTAATTCACCTTTCTTCAAGCCATTACGCTCAATTTGTTTTTGTAACAAATGACGCATAGCAATATTGAGTTTTTCATCTTCCGTGTAACCAGAAAGGCGAATCACTTCCATACGATCAAGTAACGGTCCCGGGATATTCATGGAGTTTGATGTCGCCACAAACATCACATCAGAAAGATCATAATCTACTTCTAAATAATGATCGTTAAATGTGGTGTTTTGTTCAGGATCAAGCACTTCTAATAAGGCAGAAGCCGGATCACCCCGCATATCCGATGCCATTTTATCGATCTCATCAAGCAAGAATAATGGATTTTTCACCCCGACTTTTGCCATTTTTTGAATGAGCTTGCCCGGTAATGCACCGATGTAGGTTTTGCGATGACCACGAATTTCCGCTTCATCACGCACGCCACCCAGCGCCATTCTCACGTATTTTCGACCGGTTGCATTGGCAATCGACTGACCAAGAGAAGTTTTCCCCACTCCCGGCGGTCCAACCAAGCAAAGAATCGGCCCCTTAATTTTATTGAGGCGCGCTTGCACCGCAAGATATTCTAAAATGCGTTCTTTCACCCGATCCAAGCCATAATGATCGGCATCTAAAACTTGTTGTGCTTTGGTAATATCTTTTTTCACTTTCGTGCGTTGATGCCATGGTACTTGGAGCATCCATTCAATATAGCTACGCACCACGGTGGCTTCTGCTGACATTGCCGACATCATTTTGAGCTTTTGCAGTTCGCTTTCCACTTTCTCACGCACTTCTGCCGGCATTCCTGCGGCATCCACTTTTTGACGAAGTTGTTCCACTTCATCAATGGTATCTTCATTTTCGCCATCGTCCATTTCTTTGCGAATCGCTTTAATTTGCTCGCTCAAATAATAGTTACGTTGGCTTTTTTCCATTTGTTTTTTGACACGACCACGAATGCGTTTTTCTACTTGTAGAATATCCGCCTCCGACTCCATCATCCCTAGCAAATATTCCAAACGTGCTTGCACATCAGCCAGTTCCAACACACTTTGTTTATGCCGAACACTCACCGGCAAATGCGCCGCCATGGTATCTGCAAGGCGATCCGTATCATCAATACGTTGTAGAGCGCCTAACACATCAGCCGGCACTTTTTTATTTAAGGTCAGGTAATTTTCAAATTCGGACAATACCGCATTTTTGACGATCTCTAATTCTTTTTCATCACCTCGGACAGTATCAATCGGAGTGATTTCTGCAGAGAAAAATTGCTCCCCTTCTTCGAGATGATTGATTTTTGCCCGTTGCTGCCCCTCGACAAGTACTTTTACTGTGCCGTCAGGCAATTTTAAAAGCTGGATAATATTGGCAATGGTGCCCACATCAAACACATCATCAACACTCGGTTCTTCTAAATCCGCCTGTTTTTGTGAAACCAAGAGAAGCTGTTTATTTTCATTCATCGCTTCTTCAAGGGCATTAATGGATTTTGCACGCCCCACAAAAAGCGGCATCACCATATAGGGGAAAACCACGACATCACGTAACGGTAGTACGGGCATCGTGCGTTGTGTTCTTTTGGCGTTCATATCTTCTCTCTAATTCTATTTCAACAATTTGGGATAATATGGGGATGGGTTTGATGAATTCAAGGGAATCGGGTTAATTAGGACATAAAGTGCGGTCGTTTTTCGCCGCACTTTTAGGAAAAATTAAAGAATCTTTAATAATTGACCAAAATCATCAAATACCCAATCCGGATTCGATTCGCTAATTGGAATATTGTAATTATAACCGTAGGTTAATCCGACAACAGCACAACCGGCAGCATGTGCTGCGATAATATCGTTTTTAGAATCCCCCACAAATAATACTTGTCGAGGCTCAACTCCAAATTTACCACACAAATAATAAAGCGGTCCCGGATGCGGTTTAATTGCAGGTAAAGATTGTCCGCCCAACATTTCGCTAAATAGATGATCAATGCCAAATGCCGACAACACCGGTTGAACGTGTTTAGTCGGTTTATTGGTAACCACCGCTAACGTATAACCTTTCGCTTTTAATGCTTCCAAGGTTTCTTTTACATTCGGATATAATCGGCTCACATTGCAAAGATTTTCGCCATAATAATAACTAAAGCGATCTTTCAATTTTTCTACATCCGCTTCACTTAATGTTTTACCGGTTTGTTCTTTTGCCCAATCCAATGCTCGAGCAATCAATACCGGCGCACCGTTACCAATCCAAGTTAAAACAAGGGCTTCCGGAGCTTGTGGCAAACCAAATTCTGCCAATGCCGAATTTACAGATAAAGCTAAATCCGGTAAGCTATTGACTAACGTGCCGTCTAAATCAAAACCAATGAGTTTAAACTGTGTTTTCATTAACGCTCTCTTCTCCATACTACAAAATGAGGAAATCCAAGATAAATTCTATCCTTGGATAGCCGCGAGTTGATGTCTCATTTGATCAATCACTTGTTTATAATCCGGTTGATCAAAAATTGCCGAGCCCGCCACAAACATATCCGCACCGGCAGCGGCAATTTCCGCAATATTATTCACTTTTACACCGCCATCCACTTCTAAACGAATATCAAAACCGCTGTCATCTATCATTTTTCGTGCCTGTTGTAGCTTTTTCAATGTGGCAGGAATGAAGGATTGTCCACCGAATCCCGGATTCACAGACATAAGTAAAATCACGTCCACCTTATCCATCACATAATCCAAATAACTTAGTGGTGTTGCAGGATTAAACACCAACCCCGATTTACAACCATGATCACGAATCAACTGTAAAGAGCGGTCAATATGCTCGGAACTTTCCGGATGGAAAGTAATATAATTCGCCCCGGCTTTGGCAAAATCAGGGATAATCCGATCCACAGGTTTCACCATCAAATGCACGTCAATCGGTGCGGTAATACCGTAATCACGTAAAGCCTGACAAATAGCGGGCCCAAAAGTCAAATTTGGCACATAATGATTGTCCATCACATCAAAATGAATCAGATCTGCACCGGCATTAAGCACATTTTGAACATCATCGCCAAGACGAGCAAGATCGGCTGAAAGAATGGAAGGGGCAATAAGGTAAGGTTTCATCGTCATCTCCTAGGGGTTTTCACCGCTCTAGTTTACTACGTTAAAACAGAAATTGCCTTGATTATTTATAGGAAAATTTCAATATTATGTAGCAGTTGCACAAAGTTGTTTTTTCTCTTGTAGGGACACACCGCGTGTGTCCAAATTTTAACCTATTGAAATAATTTGATTTTTATAACGGACACACGCAGTGTCTCCCTACGTTCTGTTAAAATTTCTGTTTTTGTGCATTTGCTACACATAATACCGGAAAATTTTGAAAAAAATAACCGCACTTTGAACATTCTTTTAGTAAAGAAAACAAAGTACGGTCGATAATCTCTCTTTATTTGCCTACTTGACTACCGATTAAACCACCTAATGCGGCACCACCCAATGTTGTTGCGGTATTACCTTTAATCATATAACCGGCGGCACCGCCAATTGCTGCACCGACAGCCGTATTTTGTTGAGTGCGGCTCATATTACTACAAGCTGCTAATGAAATAACTGTCATACCAATAACCAATGATTTTGTTATTAATTTCATAAAATCGCTCCGTATAAAATTAAAAACTATCCATCGTGATAGCACCTTATAAGACTGATACCACTGAATAAAAGTTCATTTTGAGAGAGAATCTTACATCATAATTAACGATTTCTTTGATCTAAAATTTCGGTGATTACTTTTAAATATTCGATAGCAAGATGTTGTTGCTCCGCACTAGCATTATAGACAAGATCTTCTGAAAGCACGCCACAAGGCTGAGTTTCCGGAATCTCACCTTTTTCATAGGCTTCAGAATCTGCAAGCCAATCGCCGTTAAAATAATAATGTTCCAAACGTTTCATTTTCGGTAAAAAGGCTTGCCATTTTTCAAGAAACGTCTCAACCTCTCCTAAAAATTCATTGGCTTCGTTCAGAATACTTTCCATTTCGGCTAATTGCGCTAAACGTGTTTGAGATAACATTTTTCTCTCCAAAATAATGTAAAAAGAAACCGCACTTTGCTTAAAGTGCGGTCAATTTATCCTAGATTTTACCTATTACACATCATAGGTTGTAGAGGCTGTGTTACCGCCACGCCCTGTCCAGTTAGTATGGAAAAACTCACCACGTGGTTTATCAGTGCGTTCATAAGTATGCGCACCAAAATAATCCCGTTGAGCTTGTAATAAATTAGCCGGCAAACGGGCAGACGTGTAACCGTCTAAGAAGGTGATCGCTGATGCCATACATGGCATTGGAATTCCTGCCTCAACGGATTTTGCCACTACTTTGCGCCAGTCGCTCATTGCATTTTCTAAAATGCCTTTGAAATAAGCGTCTGAGCCTAAGAAAATCAAATCCGGATTGGCTTCATAAGCATCGCGAATGTTACCTAAGAAACGGCTGCGGATAATACAACCTTCACGCCATAACAAAGCAGTGTTGCCGTAATTGATATTCCAATTAAAGTTTTCCGACGCTTCGCGAATCAGCATAAAACCTTGTGCGTAAGAAATGATTTTAGACGCCAATAATGCTTTACGCACGGCCTCAATCCAGACTTTTTTATCACCCTCTACTTTTCCGATCGTTTTATGGAATAATTGGCTTGCCGCCACACGTTGATCTTTAAACGCAGAGACACAACGGGCAAAGACCGATTCGGTAATTAAGGTCAATGGAATACCGAAATCAAGGGCATTAATTCCCGTCCATTTTCCGGTACCTTTTTGCCCTGCCGTGTCTAAAATTTTATCCACTAAACGTGTGCCGTCAGTATCTTTATAGCCTAAAATATCCGCCGTGATATCGATTAAATAACTGTCTAATTCGGTTTTGCGCCACTCATTAAAAGTCGCTTCCAATTCATCGTCGGATAATCCCACGCCTTCTTTTAAGAATTGGTAGGCTTCACAAATTAATTGCATATCGCCGTATTCAATACCGTTATGCACCATTTTGACAAAATGGCCCGCACCATCTTTACCCACCCAATCGCAGCAAGGTTCACCTTGTTCTGTTTTAGCGGCAATGCCTTGTAAAATCGGTTTCACAAATTGCCATGCTTCTTCGTTACCACCCGGCATAACGGAAGGTCCGTGTCTTGCCCCTTCTTCACCACCGGAAACACCCGTACCAATAAAACGGATCCCTTTTTCTCGCAATGCTTCTACACGACGATTGGTATCCGGATAATTGGAATTACCACCATCAATAATAATATCGCCTTCTTCTAAGTGCGGTAATAATGCATCAATAAATTGATCCACCACTTCGCCCGCACGCACCATTAACATCACTTTGCGCGGTTTTTCCAATTTAGACGCTAAATCTTCCAGGGAATATGCCCCAATAATGTTCGTTCCTTGCGCCGCCCCTTGCAAAAACTCGTCCACTTTAGATGTAGTGCGGTTATACGCCACCACTTTAAATCCGTGGTCATTCATATTTAAAATGAGGTTCTGACCCATTACGGCGAGTCCAATAACGCCGATATCGCCTTTTTGTGACATTTTTTTCTCCTGCTGGTGAGGTGCAATTTATGAGTTACACCGATTGAGTATAAACTTAGTGTTTTGGATTATTTTGTAATAAATCCTTTTCAGAAATTTGTTGTAAAGAAAATTGACGTTTTCCCACAATTTCTTCCACTTTATCAGCAGATAATCCTGCTTGTAATAGTTCTTGACGTAATCCATCAAGTGAACGATTAAAGGCTTCCCGTGCTCGTTGCACACCTTCTACAATAAATTGCGCATTAAAATCATCTTTTAATTCGTAAAACTGAATATTGGAAGCGCAGTGATAAAACCATTCAAATCTTGCGGCGACCTCTTGCAACGCAAGCGTGCCATGAGCTTGCTTAATACCTATATCGCTCAAATAAACCGTTCCTTGAATATTGCTAAAACCATGTTTTTTTAAAATACGTTGAATATCCGAATAAGCATTACGCCAACTGGAATTATGATAGTTTTCTTCCAAACAATGGGTATCCATATCAAAAACAATTAATGTACGATCCATTTTTTCTCCTTGTAAAGATATGATATCTCATACTTACTCCACCACAACCTCACTCTCGAATATTGGTAAATGCCAAAAGCCACCGCCAACACCTTTACATAATCCGCTTGTCCACTTTGAAGTGCGGATAAAAATTTTGCCATTCCAAACTGCCTTCTGACCAAACCAGCAATCACCAATTCCACGACCTTTATAAGATCCATTAACGGTTAAAAAATCTTTCTGTTCATCATAAAAGACTTCATTATATTGATGGGCTAATTGCTGTTCGACTCGGGTTAATTTATCATCCATCACCGCATAATAAGCTCCCTCTTGATAAGCGCCCATCCAACAAAGAGATTCTGCCAATACCTTACTATTAGTCAGCGGGTAAATGGTAATCCCATCAAGCCAATTATCATCCTGATGCAAAACAGGACAATAGCCATCGGATTATTCATCCGTGCCATTAGCTTGACGTAAAAGTGCCATTACTTCATCAAATTGTTTTGTTCCCTTTTTCAGGATATATTCTTGACGGTTTGGAATAGCTATAGCCGTAATTTTAGGCGCTGGGCGTGGGGCTAACACCGGTTTTGTGCTATTTCCCTTGCGTATCAGGGCTGAAGGCGTATTTAATCTCTGCTGAAATTCATCCATACGCAACATTGCCGCTGCCGCACCTTTATCCGATAATTTACCTTTAAACTCACCGGAAATAATCTGAATTTCGGTATCTTTTTTCAATGCGTTAAGTAGTGTCGTTATTTGGGTGTCCGTGAGAGAATATTCGGTGTGAATATCATCAACATTTTCTTTTTGCATTTTTCCTAAAGATTGCCCATTTATCAAAATTTCGGCAAATTTACCAATAGGAATGTTCTTCTCTTTTTCCTGATCGTATGCCAAAAAAGATAATTTCCCTGACACCTTTGCATTTTCCCCTGCCGGACGGGTAAATAAAACCGAAACGGGCATATCATCCCAATCATCTGATTGATAACCTGACATATAACAAGTGCCGGTATTATCACAAACTAAATCCCAATCTTGGTAATCTTCATTAATGCCCTTAATCGATGAAGCAAAAACACTAATCGGTAATAATGTAAACAATAGCAACCATTTTTTCATTTATTTCCTCCTATAATGAAAACTGCACTGCAATCTGCAAAACCAGCGCTAACACCGCCGGCAACCCTTGCTTTACAAAAATGCCCTTATTAGCGGTAATTGAGCCAAAAATTGCGGCAATTACCACACAAACTAAAAAGAAATAAATCACTGCTATTTGGTTTCACATAACCGAAAATAATTCCTGCTGCCAGAAAGCCATTGTATAGCCCTTGGTTGGCAAACATCACCTTCACTTTTTGCTGGGCGATAAACTCACCCGTTAAACCGAAAATGCGTTTGGCACGTTTTCCCTCAATAGCGAACATTTCTAAATAGAGAATGTAAAAATGTTCCAGCGCCACAAGTGCGGTCAAAATATGGGCTAAAATTTCCACTATAACAATGCTGCCGCCGCTTTATCCAAATACCACTCCGTTACGCCGTTTTTAGCTTTAATTTTCGCTGCCGGATAAGGTAGATTTTCAGCCGGTGTCGTTTGGATTTCTTTTAAAATGCCCGCTTTTCCTTCACCTGTCACAAGATAAGTGACGCGTTTTGCCTGTTCGATCATTTTTGCGGTTTTGGAAATTCGGATTTGCCCGCTTTCCGGATGTTTTGCAATAACTGCAAGATTTTTATTCTCAAAATTGGTTTGATGTGGAAATAGCGAAGCCGTGTGTCCGTCCATGCCCATACCTAAAATAATCCAATCAAAAACACCGTTAGGAATGACCGTACTTAGTTCCTCTTGAAAACGTTCCAGCTCAAAGTGCGGTTCATTTTCACCACAAATTCGGTGAATATTCTCAGTGGGTATTTGAATATGATCGAATAACAATTTTTTCACTTCACCATAATTACTTTCAGGATCTTGTGGTGAAACCATTCGCTCATCCCCCCACCAGAAATGCAGATTTTCCCAATGAACTTCCGTATTGTAAGGCGGTTCAGCTAAAGTTTTAAATAATAATTTTGGCGTGCTTCCGCCTGATAATGAAATATGAATCGGGCGTTGTTGTTCACTATATATTTTTAATTCTTGTGCAATTTTTTCAACCGCTTGTTGGACTGTATCAAAGATTATTGTGTTCATCAATTATACCTTTTTCTTCATCAATCCACTCGGTTTACGCCATACCTTGCCTTGTCTGGCAATGAGTTTATCCGCTGCTACCGGTCCCCAAGTACCGGCTTCGTATTCATGAATCCGTCCACCGTTGGCTTTGTAATCCAAAATTGGTTGAACGAATTTCCATGCGGCATGAACGGCATCCGTACGGGCGAATAGGGTTGCATCACCTTTCATCGCATCTAGCAATAAACGCTCATAGGCAGTCAAGACTTGTGCGCCGGCAAGATCCGCATAGCGGAAATCCATTGATACTTCTTTGGCTTCAAAGCCTGCACCCGGTTTTTTCAAACCAAAACGCATTGAAATGCCTTCATCCGGTTGAATACGGATAATGAGTTTATTTTCCGGTGCATTTTGACTGAATACCGGATGTGGTGTCGTTTTAAAATGAATCACAATTTCAGTCACACGAGCAGGTAAACGTTTACCCGTACGCACATAGAAAGGCACTCCGGCCCAACGCCAGTTTTCGATTTCACAACGCAGTGCCATATAAGTTTCCGTGTGTGAATCTGCCGGTACACCTTTTTCTTCTAAATACCCTTTCACTATGTTGCCATTCACTTCACCGGCAGAATATTGCCCAAGCACTAAATTATGCTCCACATCTTCTTGTGTGAGTGGGCGTAAACAGTGCATCACCTTTGCCACTTCATCACGCATTGAGTCCGCATTAATGATTGCCGGTGGTTCCATTGCCACCATCGCAAGCACTTGCAATAAGTGATTTTGGAACATATCCCGCATTGCACCGGAACCATCATAATAGCCGCCCCGCTCTTCAACACCAATGGATTCAGCACCCGTGATTTCCACGTAATCAATAAAATTACGATTCCAAAGGGGTTCAAACCAGCCGTTAGAAAAACGCAATACGAGCAAGTTTTGCACGGTTTCTTTACCAAGATAATGGTCGATACGGTAGATTTGATGTTCTTCAAAGAAACGGTGAATTTGCACATCCAACACTTGTGCGGTTTTTTCATCGTAACCAAAAGGCTTTTCTACGATAATACGTTTCCAGCCATATTCTTCTGTATTTAAGCCATGTGCCGCCAAACATTCGGGAATCACGCCGTAAAGACTTGGCGGGGTGGACATATAATAGAGCGTATTGCCGCAAGTTTGATATTTATCGTGTAATTCGTCCAAACGAGGGACTAATTTGCCATAATCATCGGCATCTGCCGTATTGACGGCTTGGTAATAAAGATGATGGCAAAATTCATCAAGGGTTTCAGGTGTGGTATCTTCATTCTTGATTAAAGCTTCACGCATTTTTGTACGGAAAGTTTCATCATTAAGTTCCGAACGCGCCACCCCAAGCACAGAAAAGTTCTCACCCAATCTTCCGATTTTGAAAAGATTATAAAGAGCCGGAATGAGTTTTCGGTGGGTTAAATCACCGGATGCGCCAAAAATGACGATACAGCTGTTCTCAGTTTGCATAATTATCCTTATAAAAATACCGAGTGAAATGACGGGCTATTCTAACGAAAATTCCTCCTCTAACCAATCAATTAAATCGAAAGATAGATGTCCAATTTATTGATTTATCCGCCACCATCACAAAAGCTGGATTAATTAAGGTTTCACGTTGGTTGTACGTCAACGGTGCAAATTGCGGATCAAAAATTTGCCCGTTCGTTTCCCCCAATAACACTTCCGCCCCTGCTGTATCCCATTCGCCGGTTTGCCCCAAACGGACATAGCAATCTACAATACCTTCCGCCACTAAACCGCTTTTTAAACTGCTCGACCCCATCACAACAAATTCACAAGGCAAATCTTTCGGTAAAATTGACCGCACTTTTTCCTGCGAGGTCGTTGCTCCCACTGCAATGCGTAATATTGGGGAACAAGAAGTGCGGTTAAAATCTGTGGTGTTTTTAGCCAATTTTTTGACTTGTTCACCCTGTTTTTTAAACGCACCAAAATCCTCCATCGCATAATAAGTGAGAGATAAAATCGGTGCATGGATAACGCTTAACACGGGTTTATTGTTACGGACTAGAGTGATTAAAACGGAAAATTGCTCGGTGCGATTAATAAATTGTTGCGTGCCATCGAGAGGATCGATGAGCCAATATTCTTTCCAGGTTTGGCGTTCCTCAAAAGGAATATGGCAGTTTTCTTCGGAAAGCACCGGCGTTTGGGGGAAAAGTGCGGTCAGTTTTTCCGTTAAAAATTGACTGACGAAAAGATCCGCTTCGGTGACCGGTGTATTATCTTCTTTAATTTGTACATCAATATGCTGCTGATAAAAACGTTGTAGATGCTTACCGGCTTGGTAAGCAATCAATAGAACTTGATTCAGTAAATGTTCATTGAGTGGCAACATAAAACCTCCCTACAAAATTTTTGATTATCATCATGATGATTTTGTTTTAGGCAATAGCCATGGCAATACAAATAAGGCATAAAATACCATACCGCAAGCGCTTAATATTCCTAATGTTAAACCGCCTTCGGTAAGCCATTGCCAAAATGAAGCGCCCTGCTCGCTCATAAACAATGAATAGAAATAGGAGGCGATATTACAATAAAAAACACTAATCAATGATGAACATAATACGATGGCTGCAATATTATGACGAATATAGCGAAACCTTGCGGCAACTAGGGCAATCAGAAAAGCCGGAATAGTCGCAAGGAAAAATGCAACCGTAAAATATCGACTAAATGGTGTCGGCTCTAAATCCGCTCCTAACAACCAAAATAGTGCGGTCACCAATCCTTGTGAAAGGAGAGGAAATAAAATTAATGCTTTAAGATAAGGTTTCATAAAAAATAGGCTATCGGAAAAGATAGCCTATTTTAAAGGAATTTTAAGGATTAATCAGATTTTTTCGCACGTAATACACGAGAAGCAAAAATAATGATCCCGGCAATAAATACCGTTAAACCTAATATTTCACTAATGCTACCCCAATTTTCAAGGTTAAGCGCCAATGGTGCTTCAGAACCGCCGGATGTGACGGAAGCCGCAATAACAAAGGCGAGAATCACTCCCATGAGACTTTCACCCACGATCAATCCTGCCGAGAAAAGCGTACCAAAACGTTCTGCTTTAGCCGAGATTTGTTTATCGCCGGTGCGTGCCGCATAGTTTGCAATATGGCGATTAATGAACCAGGCTAAGAATGCCCCAACAACAATCGGTGTATTAATAGACGGCGGTAAATAAATACCAATCCCTACCGCTAATACCGGTAATGCAAAGGTTTTATTACTCACTTTTTTCAAGAAGGCATCAATAATAATTAACACCGCACCTAAACCTACGCCGGTTAAGATATACGTCCATTCTAATTTATTAGTAAAAATACCTTGCGAGATCGTCGTCATAATCGTAGCTTGTGGCGCGGAAAGTGCTTGGGTTGGATCCATATCAGGACGTGGCAACGCACCGCTGAAACCGTAAGCGTGATATAAAATTTCCAATACCGGCGCAATCACCAATGCACCGACAAAACAGCCGATAATCAATGCCACTTGCTGACGCCACGGCGTGGCTTCAACTAATAAACCGGTTTTTAAATCCTGTAAGTTATCGTTAGAAATCGTCGCGGTGGTGAGGACAATAGATGCGGTAAAGAGCGTCAGTGCGGTTAAAAATTTCTGACCATCTGCCGTTTCAAATAGTCCCGTAGCATTACCAATAGAAACCAATGCGAGAGAAATCACAATCACTGAAATAATCCCGATACCGGAAATCGGACTCGATGATGACCCCACTAACCCAGCCATATAACCGGAAGCGGCAGCCACAAAAAAGCCGATAAATACCGCTAAGAAAGTACAAACCACCACCAATAAAATAGAAAGCTCCGGTGAAATAGGTGCTGCCGCAATAAAGTGATGTAATGAAATTACGATCAATACCACAGTAGCAATAAGGATATAAATCATGGTTTTTGGTGAGAGATCAATATCAATACGATGCTCCGATTCTGATTGACCGCTTTTCAACATACGGAACGAATGCACCATGCCTTCTACCATAGGTTTCATTAAAACCAATAATGTCCAGATTGCGGCAATACCGATCGTCCCTACACCAATAAAGCGAACTTTGGTTTTCCATGTACTCATGGCAAAGTCGATTAATCCCATATCTGTCGGCATATCACCTGACATGGTAAAGAACGGAACCGCTACTCCCCAAGTCAGCACCAAACCAACCAACATAGCGATACCGCCTACAATACCAATCAAATAACCTGCACCCAATAATGCAAGAGAGAATCCCATTGGTAATTGGAAAGCGGCTTTACTAGTTTGAATCCATGCACTCGCACCATCCGCCATGACACGTAAACCATTGGTTAAAAATGCGACAACACCGGCTAATAAACCACCATAAGCAATGTCCTTTACTCCTGTATCACCTTTATCATGATTTCCCGCCTTTAAAATTTCAGCAGCGGCCACGCCTTCAGGATAAGGTAAATCACTATTCACGACCATCGCGCGACGTAGTGGAATTGTAAATAATACGCCTAATGTTCCACCGGAAGCGCAAATTAACATGGTTTGCCAAAATGGAAAATCGTTCCAGTAACCCATCATTAACAAACCCGGTAAAACGAAGATAACAGAAGATAAAGTGCCGGCAGCAGAAGCCTGGGTTTGCACCATGTTATTTTCTAAGATACTGGAATCTTTAAAGAATTTTAACACCGCCATAGAAATCACAGCGGCAGGAATGGAAGAGGCAAAAGTCATTCCGACTTTTAATCCCAAATAGACGTTAGATGCGGTGAAAATCACCGTAATTAACGCCCCGAGAATTATCCCACGAAACGTGAGTTCTTTTAAATTTGAATGAGGCATAATTTTTCCCTAGGTTAAATAAAAAGCCCCTCACTTTCCCAAGAAACAGCAAAAAACTCAAGAATTATTTGAACATTTATGCAATTAAATTAGAAAATATTTAATAAATACGCTCTTTATTGGAAAAATTATTAATATCTTATTATCTTTGGCAGTTCAAATAATCTCTCAACGCATAAAGTGCGGTCAAATTTCTCGCTTCATTGAAATCGGGATTAGCAATTAATTCATCTAATTTATTCAAAGGAAAACGAACCAATTCTAAGGGTTCGGGTTCATCCCCTTCGAGCTTGCAAGGGTAGAAATCCCGCACAATAAAAATATGCATTGGGTTACGCATATAACTTGGACTGGTAATGACCGTGCGTAAAAAATAAATGTACTTTGCCCCAACGCCAATTTCTTCTTTCAATTCGCGATTAGCCGCTTCCTCCAGCGTTTCCCCCACATCTACGCCCCCCTTAGGAAACCCCAACTCATAACGTTCCGTACCCACAGCATATTCCCGAATCATTAAAAGCTCATCACCGTCAATCGGCACCATCATCACCGCCTGATGAGCACCCGGTTTAAAGCGTTCATAGGTTCGCTTTTCACCATTGCCAAATGCTAAATCCACAGCCTGAATTTCAAATAATTGTGATTTTGCAACAGTACGGGTGGAAAGAATTTGGGGTAATGGTTTTTGAGTGTCTGATAACATCGGTTTTCCTTTATTTTGTGATACTATGGGCACAAACTGTATCATAAATTGAGCAAAGAGAAATCGCAAATGGAAGAAAAAGACGTTCGCCTTGATAAATGGCTATGGGCTGCCCGTTTTTATAAAACCCGCAGTCTTGCTAAAGCTATGATTGAAGGGGGAAAAGTACATTACAACGGACAACGGGCAAAAGTCAGCAAAATTGTAGAAGTAGGTGCTATCTTAAAATTACGTCAAGGCAATGAAGAGAAAGAAGTTGAAATCTTGGCGTTAAGCGATCAACGCCGTGGCGCGCCCGAAGCACAGTTGCTTTATCGTGAAACGAATCAAAGTATGAAAAAACGGGAAGAAACGGCATGGGCAAGAAAAAACAACGCTCTTTCTATGCCTCACCCCGAACGCCGCCCGAATAAAAAAGAACGTCGGGATTTGTTGAAGTTTAAGCATCAGGAATTAAGTTGAATCTATTTTTGAATTGGATATAACCATGCCCATACCAAAAAAATCTCAAAATATCCTTGTCATTTCCTATTCCCAAACAGGACAACTTTTGCGTCTTGTTGAACATTTTCTTACACCATTGCAACGTGATGATATTCACCTAGAACATCACATCATTAAGCCGTGCGAACCCTATCCTTTTCCTTGGAAATTTATTCACTTTTTTAATCAATTTCCTGAATCGGTACATTTACAGCCCACCCCTATTGTGCCACCACAATTACAACGTGAAAAATATGATTTGGTGGTGATTGCTTATACGGTGTGGTTTTTATCTCCTTCCCAACCTATCACTGCATTTTTGCAATCAACACAAGCAAACATACTAAAAGACACACCGGTCATTACACTAATTGGCTGCCGCAATATGTGGTTAATGGCACAAGAAAAAATGAAGAAAATGATCGCGGAGAAAAGTGGAAAACTGATTGCTAATGTAGTGAAAACCGATCAATCCAGTACTTGGGAAAGTTTTATTACTACACCTGCATGGATGCTAAGTGGCAAAAAACGTTACTTTTCTTGGATGCCAAGTGCGGGAATTAGTGAAGCAGAAATACAAGATATGCAACGTTTTGGCGAGAAACTACTACTGGTTTTATCTAAAAATCGCCTACTTGATCATACCCTATTCCAAAAAATGGGCGCAGTGAAAATTGATGAAAAATTAATGATGAGCGAAAAAATAGGGCATCGCAGTTTTTATTTATGGGGGAAATTACTCATTAAGTGCGGTCAAATTTCACCACGTTTTCGCCAAAGTATGCTCTATTTTTATATCGCCTTTTTGATTATACTGATTCTGACTGTTGTGCCGATTTCCGCACTGATTAAAATCTGGCTAAAACCCTTATTAAAAGAAAAATTAACTAAACAAAAAGCCCACTTTGCCAAACCTTCAGGGGAATAATTTTGACTACTTTAACTGATGTTTACATTAACCGCGTTGCCGCTTTTTTGCCAAATGAACCCGTAGAAAACGATCAAATTGAACAAGTACTGGGGCAAATTGGCGAATTACCTTCTCGTGTACGTAAAATGATTTTACGCTCTAATGCCATTAAAAGCCGCTATTACGCCATTGATCCAAAAACCCGTAAAACCACCCATACCGGCACTGAATTGGCGGTGGAAGCCATCAAGGGATTATTCGCACAAGGCTTAAAAGCAGAGGATGTAACCTGTTTAGCTTGCGGTACATCTTATCCTGATCAAATTATCCCCGGACAAGGCGTTATGGTGCATGGTTTAATCCCTAATGCCCCACCTTATGAAGTGTTAACAACGGCCGGCGTTTGTGTGGCAGGCATGACGGCAATGAAACACGCTTATAACGCTATTCGCACCGGCGAACATCAACATGCCATTGCGGTTGCCTCCGAATCCGCCTCCGCCATTATGCGTAGCGAACATTTTGAAGCAGAAATTGATCAGAAAAAGCTAGACAACGCCCGACCTGAAATCGGTTTTGAAAAAGATTTTCTGCGCTGGATGCTTTCCGATGGTGCGGGAGCAGTTCATTTAAGCCATCGGCCTAACCCACAAGGGTTGAGTTTCAAAATTCATTGGATTGAGCTCATTTCTTATGCTAACGAGCTACCTGTATGTATGTACGCAGGGGCGGAATTGCAACATGAGCGTTTCATAGGCTGGAAAAATGTAGATAAACAAACCCGTGATACCCACAGTTTTATGGCAGTGAAGCAAGATGTCAAACTGCTCAATGAAAATATTGTCCGTTGCACCGTAGAAAATGCCCTACTTCGTTTAATTGATAAATACCATTTACATGCCAATGATATTGACTATTTTTTGCCACATTATTCATCAGGCTTCTTCCGCGATAAATTACTGGATGGTTTAAAAAATATCGATTTTGTGATCCCACAGGAAAAATGGTTTACGAATTTAGAAAGCAAAGGCAATACAGGCTCAGCCTCTATCTATATTATTTTGCAAGAATTTTTGGAAAAATTCCCGCTTATCGCCGGACAGAAAGTGTTATGTTACATTCCGGAGAGCGGTCGCTTTTCTTCTTGTTTTATGTTGCTGGAGGTGATAGATGGATGTGAATGAGATCCCACAGGACGACAGTAAAATTTTCAAAGGGCAACGGAAAGTCATTTACGCCACACAAAACGGCAGTTACCAAACCGCCACCTCTAATGGTTGGGATACGGAAACCTTCGCCACGGAACAAGCCGTAGAAGAATTGCAACAACTTGCAAACGAAGCCCTTAATGCGGTAAAACGTGGTGAAAAATCACCGCTCTTTTATTATATGTACCGCAACCGCTTCGATCTCACCAGCCTCGCCCAAGCCACCGGGTTCTGGCAATGGCGAATCAAACGGCATTTTAAACCAAGTGTATTTGGAAAATTATCAAATAAGGTATTGGGGCGATATGCCAAGGTGTTTGGGGTAAATATTGAGAAAATCAAAAATGGCAGAGAATAAATTACATTTCGGTTGTACGGATAAAACATCGGAGGAGCTTATTTCTTCAACAGATTAATGCAGAATTACCGAATATGACGCTTACAAATTTCCGAGGTTCGAAAGTGATAAAAAAGATGTTACTGTTGTAGCAAGAAACTATTTTAATGAACAAAAAATTACAGCGTTAAATAGAATTGTATCAATGTGGTTGGATTTTGCTGCAAATCAAACCAAGCGTAAAAATAATTTTCCTTAAAAGATTAGAAATAAAAATTAGATAATTTTCTTGCTTTTAACGATCTAAACATACTGAAAAATCGGGGTACTATTAGCAAATAAGCAAATGAATAATTTTAACCACCAACACACCGCCCATTGCGAAAGTGGCGTAATGTCCACACTTTTAAAGTCTCAAGGGGTAGATTTTAACGAAGCTATGGTTTTTGGTTTGGCATCAGCATTGACCTTTGTTTATATTCCGTTAGTCAAAATAAACGGGATGCCGTTGATTTCTTATCGTATGCCGCCACGTTCGATCATCAAAAAAGTCTCTAAACGGCTCAAAGTGCGGTTAAAAATCCAAAAATTTCGTACACCAAAAGCAGGGCAACAAGCTCTCGATCAAGCCCTTGATGAAAATAAGTTAGTCGGTTTGCAAACCTCTGTATTTTGGTTACCTTACTTTCCACCGGAAATGCGATTTCATTTTAATGCTCACAATTTGATCGTATATGGCAAAGAAGAAAATAATTATTTAATTAGCGATCCCGTGTTTGAAACTGTGCAACGTTGCCCCACAAGCGATTTACAAAAAGCCCGCTTTGCCAAAGGGGCATTGGCGGCAAAAGGATTGATGTATTATTTCGAGCAAATGCCTGATCTTTCTCACATTGACTTACCTACATTGGTGCAAAAAGCTATTCGTAAACAAGCGAAACAAATGCTTGCGCCGCTGTTTTTTGTCGGCGTGAAAGGCATTCGTACCGTGGCAAAATCGATTGAAAATCTCGCCGCTTGCAAAAAAGGCGAAAAATATAACCGCTTGTATCTCGGGCATATTGTGCGAATGCAGGAAGAAATCGGCACGGGCGGGGCAGGTTTCCGCTATCTTTATGCCTATTTCCTTGAGCAAGCCGCTGACATTTGTAATGAGCCGAAATTTAAACAGGCTTCCGAGCAGATGACGGAAATTGGCGATCAATGGAGGGAATTTGCTACTCTGTGCGTGAAACAATGCCGCAAGCCAAGTACAGAAGGCTATTGTGAGATCGCCGGTTTTCTGCGAGGAATTGCAGATAGAGAAGCATTGTTATGGCAGTATTTGAAAGCAGTTTAATGATTACGTAGACCATTCTATAAACATCAAAATGATAAAAATAGATAACATTCATCATCAATACCCAGACACACAAACGCTTGCACTTTATGATGTGAATTTACATATCAAACAAGGCTCTGCCGTAGGCTTACTCGGCCCTAACGGTGCAGGGAAAACCACGTTAATGTCATTAATGGCGGGATTACAAGAAGCACAATCTGGACAGATTTTGTTTGATGATGTCCCCTCTGAACGTTTAACCCAAAAACAACGCCATCAAATTTCCCTTGTGCCGCAGGATTTTGCGTTTTATCCGTTATTAACGGTATGGGAAAATTTGACATTTTTTGCCGCACTTTATGCTATTTCCGACAAACATTGGCTAGTGGAATTGTTGGAAAAAACAGGATTAACCACACACAAATCTAAGCTGGCAAAACATTTATCCGGTGGATTAAAACGCCGTTTAAATTTCGCTATTGGGTTAATTAACCGCCCTAAAGTAATTTTTTTAGATGAAATTACCGTAGGTATTGATCCACAATCCCGTCAATTTATTTTAAATAGCGTAGCAGATTTAACCGCTCAAGGCGTAACGGTAATTTATACCTCCCACTATCTGCAAGAGATTGAACAACTTTGTTCACAATTAGTGCTATTAAACGAGGGGAAGATTATTTATCAAGGCAATTTGCAAGAAATTACTGGAAATCAACCGCTTGAGAAGTTTTATTTAGACTTTTTGGATAAACAGATAAAAAGGTTCGCTAAGTAGCGAACCTTTTAGTGTCGTTTTAGGAAGAGTGGTTTATTAGATGGCAACTAATTGTGCTTTTTGCTCATCAGTTAAAGTATCTAAATATAAAATTTGTAATTGAGCTTTTGTTTTTCTTTTTGGACTCTGACTATTTTTATCTAAAGTTGTGCTAATACTTGAAGGGAGTTTATACATTGCTCCAGTAAGCGGATCAATAATCAAAGCACCTAAAGGACTAAGTAAAGCAATGTTGCCCATATACCAACCGTCTAGTGTTGCTGTAATAGTAACGGTTTTCTTCGCATAACCTTTTCTTTGGAAATCAAGGATATAAGTCGCAGGTTTAAAATAGCCTGCACTTGCTTTTAATCTGATTTCTTTTGGTGTTTCACCTTTCGCAACAACTTGCCCTTTACTATTTTTAATCGTAAAGGTTGCACCTACTGGCTCAGATTGAATATAAACAGGATAAGTACTTTTACTTACAATAGTGGCACAGCCTGTAAGTAACATTGTTAAAGATAATCCTATAATGTGAATAAATTTTTTCATTTTAACCTCATAAAAATAAATAAGCCTCTCGTAAAAGAGGCTTAAAAAATTAGAAACGATAAGCGACATTCAGAGCAATTTTATTCACTTTTGCTTTAATGTCTGATTCAACATTGCGTAATCTTGTTTGCGTATATTCTACGCCTGCTTCAAGTTTGTCGGTGAGTGCAAATTTAACACCTGCACCGTAGGCGACACCAAAGAGATTTGAACCTTCGACATATCGAGAAACTTCTTCGCCTAAATCAAAGGCGCTGACTTCAGCACCAATTTTTACATAAGGTAAAATGCTATCAGTCACACGATAGCCTTGTAAGTAAGCAATGCCAATATTGAATGTTTCTTTGGAAACAGAACCACCTGCATTACTGGTTTCAGAGCCGCCCGTTCTTAATTTGACTTCGCCAATGCCGACAAAATCTTTTGCAAAGTCAAAGCCATATTGGCCAAATACACCGATACTCGCTTTGTTTGAACTATTGGCACTCACCCCAAAACCCGGGATTTCAAAAGTATGTTTAGTTGAGCTTAATTCTGTACCAACTGCAAATCCTGTAAAATTGCCTTCCGCTACGGCAAAACTGCTAACCGAAACTGCCAGAATACCCACTAATGTTGTTTTTTTCATAGAAAAGCCTCGCTAAATGTGTGAAAATTGGTTCATATGGTTGCTCTTAAAAGCGATGGTCATTGTAAAAGAGTTGTCTTTTTTCTCCATTGACAGATAAGACAGAAAACCGCCTTTTTAATCCAAAAACAGCACTGAAAAGACAAATAGGTAACCGAATGAGTGTACAAGATAAAATCAGAGGATTGCGTGAGCAAAATAGGCTTTCGCAGGAAGAAATGGCTGAACGATTGAATATGTCGCCAAGTGGTTATGCAAAAATTGAACGAGGCGAAACCAAGTTATATTTAGAAAAACTTGAACAAATTGCACAAGTTTTTAATCTTGATATCACCGATTTAATTAACACAAAAAACGTCTGTTTTTTAATCAATGAAAATAGCCAATCCAGTTCAAATTATTATAATTCCGATGAAGCCTTAGTTATTGAAAATGAAAAATTAAAACTTTCGCTCTCTTTTCAAGAACAACTCATTGAGCAGCAAAAAAGAGAAATTGCGTTATTAAAAGAGATGAACGCACTGCTTAAAGCCTAAATAAATCGGCAATAATTATGTTAATTGCTTCAATCTGTAAAGAACTTCGCCTGTTAAGCCGTGATCTACACGGAGTTGCGGTGTTATTTATTATGCCGATTTTATTTATGTTTATTATGTCCGCCGCATTAAGTAATGAGAGTGAATTAAGTCAAGAAAAGCCGATTATGCTGCTATCGGAAAGGGAAAATCCGTTAAATGAGGCTTTATTTCAGGCTTTAAAAGAGGAAGGGCTGAGTGTAATGCAGGGTAATATTCAGTCGGAGCGGATAAAGGCAGAAAATGCATTAACAGAGGGCATATATTCTTTATTAATTATCAACTCTAACTCAAAATTGACTGCACTTTCCGGCGAAAAACCGTTGGAATTACGCTTAAATCCAAGTATCAATCGAGGCTGGTTGTTAGGTGTGAAAGGCATTTTACAAAAGCACTACACAAGATTACGTTTGGAACAATATTTAGCGGACAATCATATCAAGTTGAAAAATCGTCAGCAGAAGCAAATCAAAGAAATAGAGAAAAAAGTTAATCAGGATTTAGATAAAAAATTTGCGCAAATCAATGATTATTTAGCCAAAGCCCGCTGGCAAGAAGTCTATCTTAATCGTCAAGGAGAGCAAGTCGCAAAGCCCAATTCGGTACAACATAGTGTACCTGCCTGGCTGATTTTTGGCATGTTTTTTATTATGATTCCGCTGTCAAATGTAATGGCAATGGAACGCCAAACCAATACCATTACTCGCTTACGAATGGCTAGGGCTTCGGCATTAAATTTAATCGTAGCTAAATTGCTCCCCTATTTTTTGATTAACCAATTACAATTTATCGGTATGATCGCACTGGGCTATTTTGTATTGCCATACTTTGATATGCCGGCATTTTCTTTGAATGGTGAATGGTGGCAATATGCGGTGTTGTCAATGACGGTCAGCCTTGCTGCGCTTGGCTACGGTTTATTTGTGAGTGTCATCGCGCGCACAACTGAACACGCCGTGGTGTTAGGCGGCGGCGGAATTATCATTATGGCAGCTATCGGCGGTATTATGGTGCCGACCTATGTGATGCCCGATATAATGCAAACTGTTGCAGAATTTTCACCGATGGGATGGGCATTAAGCTGCTTTCAAAATTTATTGCTCAACCGATATGAACTAACGCAAATCGCCGATTATTTAATAAAATTGACCGCTTTCGGCATACTGATGATCGGATTGGCGGCAGTTCTCTATCAACAACAATTGAAAAAGCAAGTGAGATTTTAATGAATTATACTTTTACGCTTGAACCCGAATTACTTGAGTTTGAATTAAAAAAACTCATTTTGCGGGAATCGGAAAAAGAGGACTTTAAACCGAGTGAAATCACTGATGACGAACTGCTTTTTGGCGACCAAAGTCGTATTCAATTAGATTCCCTTGATGCACTACAAATTGCCGTAGCCCTTCAAGCCCATTTTAAGGTGCGGTTACAGGGAGATCGAATGGTACGTAAGCATATGATGAACGTACGTGGTCTTGCGGCTTTCATTCGTGAACAACACCAAAAATGACCGTCTATATCAATGCGGTTTCCGCCCGAGTTGCGGAAAAAATCGGGCGGCGAACCAGCCAAATGTTAAGGCAAACAACGACATTACCTTACTTCAATGCATTTAAAGAACCTCTGCTTTCCCTTGAACGGCTCTATGCTTATTTTGATGAGCAAATTGACCGCACTTTAAAACAACTAGGTTGGAATAAAACCGAAGTTAAAGATATTCCCATTTTGCTTGGCTCCACCGCTTATGTCATGAGTGATTGCGAAGCCCGCGTTGCCAATCAACAACCACTACCAAAAGAATATAGCTTAGCGCTGATAGCCGATCATTTACGAGAACAATATCAAACCCAAGTATTTAGCTTTGCCACATCCTGCACCTCTTCCGCCCAAGCTATTGGCTATGCCTATAAAATGCTGAAAAATAACATGGCAGAAAAAGCCTTGGTACTCGGTTTTGAAATGTTTAATCGCCTCACCTTTGAGCATTTTCAAGCAATGAATCTACTTTCCCAAGATTCATCTTATTTACCGATGAGCGCCTCCAATGGCATGGTTTTAGGTGAGGGTATGGGATGTATGGCGTTATCTATCCAACCCAATCACTCTTTTTGTTGCGAAATCTTAGGTGTTACGAGCGTAACCGATAATGAAAATCTGACAAACAGCAATGAAAGTTCATTGAAAACCTTGCTTAAACAATGCCTTAAAAAAGCAAACATATCAGCGGAACAAATCCAAGGTATCAAAATTCATGGTGTAGGCAGTAATAGTGATGAAATGGAAAAACAAGTGCTAAGCGAACTTTTCCCACAAACGGAATGGATTTTAATAAAACCTTATATCGGACACACACTCGGCGCAAGCGGTGTATTAGAGACAGTATTTTTTTATCAAAGTTTACAAGCTAAATGCCTTGCCGAATTACCTTGGCAAATAGAAAGTAAAAACCAGCGGCTAGCCCATGGAAAAGCCTTAAAGTGCGGTTATTATTTACATTATTTTTTAGGTTTCGGCGGCAGCCATATTGCATGGGTCATCAAGGTGGGAGAATGATTTATTTACAGCAAAAAAGTACCTTTATCGCAAACGGCACGGATAAAGCCCTCCGCCAACAACTACAAATAGAAGGCATTGATCCCCGTCGTTTTAGCCGTTTCACCCAACTCGCCTTGTTGGGCGCATTACCACTAAAAAATAATATTCAGCCAACTTGTGGCATTTATCTTGGTTCCCCCTTTAATTCACCAAGTAAATTTGACAAGATGTTTCATCAACTTAATGAATACGATATGCCAAGTCCATTAGATTTTATGGCGAACATCAATAATGCGGCGACGTTTCAACTTGCACAAATCTTTCAAACAACAGGAAATTCAATCTTCCTACCGATTAATCAAAAAACAATTTGGCAACCGCTTCAATTAGCCGAGCTAGATTTAATCAACGGTGATGTAGAACAAGCTTTGATTGGATGGGTGCGAGAGGGAGACTCAGAAAAACAAACGGAAGGTGCAGTGTTTTGGCTGGTATCCAAAGAGTCAGAAAGTGCGGTCAAAAAATTAGCGGTTTTGCCAAAAGGTGAAGATGTGCAACATTTGGATTTTTTGTCGATTGTGCAAAAAATTTAATTGGTCGGGTTTTATCCCGACCGGTTAAATTATGCTTTCCATCGTTTAAAAATCAACGAGGTATTCACACCACCAAAGGCAAAATTATTATTCATCACATAATCTGTGTGAATTTCACGCCCGTCCCCTCGAATATAATCTAACTTGCCACAGCGTTCATCAATATTATCTAAGTTTAGCGTTGGAGCAAACCAAGCATCCCTCATCATTTCAATGGAAAACCACGATTCCAAAGCACCACAAGCACCGAGTGTATGACCTAAATAGCTTTTTTGTGAACTCAGCGGAATTTTGCCGAATATAGCTTCGGTTGCGAGGGTTTCGGCAATATCGCCTTGTTCTGTCGCCGTACCGTGTCCATTCACATAACCAATTTTTTCGGGTGATAGATTGGCATCTTTAAGTGCTAATTCCATACAGCGTTGCATGGTGCCTTTTTGTGGACGGGTAACATGCGCTCCATCACTGTTTGCGCCATAACCGACCAGCTCGGCAATGATGTTCGCACCGCGTGCAAGGGCGTGTTCTAATTCTTCCAATACAAACATTCCCGCGCCCTCACCAATGACAAGACCGTCTCGATCTTTATCGTACGGACGTGGGGTTTGGCTTGGGTTGTTCACGTTTCGGCTTGCGGCATAAAGAGAGTCAAAAACATAGACTTCCGACGGACAAAATTCCTCACCGCCGCCAGCCAACATCATCGGAATAAGCCCATACTTAATCGCTTCATAAGAATAACCTATGCCTTGACTACCTGAAGAACAAGCACTTGAGGTAGGGATAATTCGTCCGGTTAAACCAAAGAAAATACCAATGTTTGCCGCAGTGGTATGAGGCATCATTCGGACATAAGTATTGGCATTGAAACCGTCCGATTTACCCGTCATCAAAAGTTCGGCAGCATCTTTGATATCATTGGTAGAACCGGTTGAAGAACCACAAGCCACTCCCATTCTGCCATCTTTGAGATAAGCTAAAATTTCGCCGTTTTCATCAAGTAAATTAGCGTTAGCCAAAGCACGCTCGCTAGCCTCCACAACAAACTGTGAAACACGCCCAAGGCTGCGTAATTGTTTACGCGTCCAATGCTTTGGCGGTTGGTAATTGTGAATTTCTGCGCCTAAACGTGCTTCTAATTCGGGGTAGCGTTCAACCCAATCTTCTTTAGTTTGCACGGCATTTTGTTTGCGTTGAAATGCAGACTTTACTTCTTGCCATTCTTTACCAAAGGCAGTAACAACCCCAATACCGGTGACAACAACTCGTTTCATCTTTGTTCTCATTATTCATTATAAAATGGACTGATACAAAATCAGCCCTTACACGGTTAGCACAAACCGCCATTTACGCCGATGACTTGTCGGGTAATATAGGCGGCTCTTTCATCCATCAAGAAATCAACAGCGTGGGCGACTTCATCGGGATTCCCCATTCTGCCGGTTGGGATTATTTTTAAAATTTCATCAATCGGTAGATTTTCATCTAAAATTTCCGTATCAATTAATCCCGGTGCAACGCAGTTGACAGTGATTTTACGTTTTGCCAATTCCACCGCAAGCGCTTTTGCCGCACCAATAATCCCTGCTTTTGAAGCACTATAATTCACTTGCCCGCGGTTGCCAATGATGCCGGAAACGGAAGTAATACAGACAATGCGCCCTGCTTTTCTACGGCGGATCATCGGCATCATAATCGGGTGAAGCACATTGTAGAAACCGTCTAAATTCGTGCGTAATACCACATCCCAATCTTCATTAGTTAGCGCGGGAAAGGCGTTATCACGGGTTAACCCGGCATTAAGCACCACACCATAATACGCGCCATGTTCCTCGATATCTGCCAATAATTTCTTAGCGGATTGCTCACGATTACTTACATCAAATTGTAGCACTCTTGCATTTTTGCCCAAATTTCTGATCGCTTGCGCAACATCTTCCGCCTCTTCAATACGGCTGCGACAATGTACAACAATATCAAAGCCCGATTGAGCTAAGCGCAAGGCAATTGCTTTGCCAATGCCACGGCTAGATCCTGTAATTAAAATGGTTTGGTTCATGGTATTCTCTTTTTATTTGAAAGTGCGGTTAATTTTTTGTGTGTTTTTCATCGGTGCTTATTTGAGGACGATAAACATTCAACGCTCCTTCAATTAAAATTTGCCCGGTGTCTAAATCCGTCAGGGAGCAATCGAACACGCCAAAGCCGGCGGCATCTTCAATGGAAAGTTGAATCCGAATCTGCAATCGGTGTCCTAATGTTACCAAAGGGGCGTGAAATTTTAGCTTTCGAGAGCCAATCCAATAACCTAAACTAATTGGCTGCCCTGCTTTCACACATTTACACCCAGCCCATGCAGCAATACCTTGCGCCATGATTTCGGCTGCCATGTAAGTAGGTAATTTTCCATGTTTAACCAACAAGCAAGATTCGGTTGGGGCTGTTTCTGCAATCAGAAAATCATCACCAAAATCGATAATTTTTTCCAACATTACCATTTTCCCACTATGTGGCAGTAAGGGAGATATATGGGTTATCGGACAAGTTAAATCAATCATCGGTTTCCCCCAAAATAAGTACCGTGTTATTACCGCCAAAGGCGAAAGAACTGCTTGCCCCTATACGTTTTTTATTGTTCCAATGGCTGTGGAAATCGGTTAATGCAATGTTTGGTAAATGAGGATCTCGTTGACTGTCCCATAATTGAGCAGGTAATTGTCCATCTGGATTTAATGTGCGGTCAATCATTCCCCATAAAATCGCCGCTTCAATTGCGCCGGCCGCACCTAAAGTATGCCCGGTATAAGGTTTTGTACTGGTACAAGGTGTTTGGCAGCCAAATATGGTATTCACAGTAAGAGATTCCATTTGGTCATTATGAATCGTACCTGTACCGTGTAAATTAATCCAACCGATTTGATGCGGTTCAACTTGTGCTGAAGCTAACGCTGTGTGAAAGGCGGAAATTGCACCTTCGCCCTCCGGATGCGGAGACGACATATGATAGGCATCACTACTTGCTCCATAACCTAATAGTTGCACGGACGTGTCATCAAGTTTTTCACGGCTCATTATAAACACGGCTGCGCCTTCACCAATATTAATGCCTTGACGATTAACAGAAAATGGGTTGGTTCTTGTATTTGATAATACGGAAAGTGAGTTAAAACCGTTTACCGTAAGCAACGAAAGGGTATCCACTCCCCCACAAATCACTGCATCACATAGATTAGCTTTGAGCAAACGCGCCGCTGTAATGAGAGCCTTTGCGCCTGATGTACAAGCAGTAGAAATACCATAAACCAAGCCTTTCAAGCCATATTGATGTGCAATGAAATCAGCGGGAGCAGAAAAATATTGTTGTTGTTGATTGAATTTTGCCCCGGACCAATCATTTGGGTGTGCAGCTTCATATTTAAACACAGGAATGTTTTCATCAACACCTGTGGTGGAAGAACCAATAACAACCGCAATGCGACACCTACCAAATTTTGTGATTGCCACCTCAATTTGGGGTTCAAGTTGCTGTAAGCAATGCCATAATACTTGGTTGTTGCGACTACGGTGTTCATCGGCTAAATTAACCGGAAAAGAACGTAAATCCGTATTGATCGTTCCGAGCATATAAGCAGATCCCTCAAGATTTTCCGCTCGGAATAGGTGATCAGATAACGTTAATGGTGAATCGACCTTTTCCAATAGGGATTGGACATGATGAGCAATACCCTCGCCCAGGCTGCTCAGAATAGCCGGACGACTTAAATAAAGTGCGGTCATTTTTAATTTAGTTCTTCAATGTGCCAATAACTCATATCAGGCAATTCAATGTCTATACCTGACAACCGGGTAATAATTCGCCAAACTTGTTTTTTATCCACAAAATAGAGAGTCGCTTGTGGTGTTCGCTCAATATGGCTAAATGCAAACAACTGTTTCGTATTAAGCGCCGTAGCAATTGCCGAAAATAACTGCTTGGCTTGCTGATTTGGCATGACAAAGCCATCATTTTGCCACCCTTTATTAGTTAAAATTACGCGGGCGATTGGAACACCCAAAGGATCGCTTTGCACCCATCGCCACGCCTGCGGTTGAGCGGATAAACTCAGCAAGCTGGTCTGTTTTAACTTGCCATTCACATCACGCTGCTCCACTTTAAATAACCGCTCTGTTTTTTGTTGCAACGGTAAAGTTTGAACCATAGGTAAGCTTGAACATCCCATTAAAAACAAACCGAACAAGCCCAACAAAAGGTATTTTTTCATCACTAATCTTGAGTCGCGACTCCGCACACTTCTGCCAGAATTTTTAAACGAGCTTCAGATTTCGCCACATAAGGATTATTGGTATCCCAAGCATAACCTGCCAAAATCGAAGAAATCATTTGGTGGATCTCCGGTTGAGGATTACGGGCATATACTACATCTTGGAATGATCCTTCATACCAACCTGTTACATAAGTTCTGAACGCATTTACACCAACCATTAACTCATCACTGAATTCAGTTTTCCAATCCACATTTTCTCCGTTTAATTGACGGATAATTAAACCTGTTGCCAAACGAGCAGAGTGTAATGCAATGGTTACTCCTGATGAGAAGACCGGATCTAAAAATTCTGCTGCATTGCCTAACAAAGCAAAGTGTTTACCGAATAAGGTTTTCACATTTGCAGAATAACCTTGAATACTGCGGAATGGAAATTCGTTTTCCCAATTTGCATTCACTAAAATGCGTTTTAGCATTGGGCATTCTAGGGCAAATTTTTTCAATACGGTTTCATTATCACCTTCAAGGGTTTCAGGTAAACCTACCACACCGATCGAACAACGGTTATCGGCAAATGGAATGAGCCATAACCACACATCACGGTGTACTGGGTGGGTAGTAATCAAAATTTTGTTACGGTCAAAATCAGGATCGGTGATATTGTCATCAATATGCGTAAAACGTGCCACACGGGCAGGCAAACATGATGGCGTTTCTAAATCAAGTAAACGGGGCAATACTCGTCCGTAACCACTGGCATCTAACACAAAACGAGCTGATAAGCGGTATTCTTCGCCGTTTTCTTTGCGAATGGAAAGCTCCGCATTTTCTTGCGAATTAGCGAACTCCAACACTTCCTCACCAAAGCGAACATCCACGCCTTTTTTCGCTACTTCATCAATTAAAATTTTATCGAAAATGCCACGACGAACTTGGTAAGTCGTGCCTGAACCGGGGGTGAATTTATCAGTGAAATCAAAATAGGTATAACGACTCCCCCAAGTAAATGCCGCACCGTTTTTGAATTGAAAACTTGGTTCTGCGTGAACGGCATCTACTAAGTCTGCTTCTTCTAATATATCCATACAATAAGGCAGCAAACTTTCGCCAATCACAAAGCGTGGAAAATGTTGTTTTTCAATCACACAAACCTTTAAGCCTTGTTTGTGTAATAAGGCAGCGGACACCGAACCTGACGGGCCTGCGCCAATGATGGCGACGTCGAATAATTCCATAGATGATTCTCCAAATTTAACGAAATAATTTAAATGTAATTGCTACGCTAAACAACACGCCGATACTGACGCTTAACCCAAACATTGCCACCGCCGGGGTGGAACTAACACCCAATAACATAAAAGAAATCAATGTAGTAAGTGTGGCTAATAATATCGCAATCCGCTTGTTAGATAAAGGCTCTTGAGCAGTTTGCATATAGGCGGTGTAATCCACCCCAATGGCGGAGACAAGCAACAAACCAAATAATGAAAATAGCCCTATTGGAAAACCGAACCAGCCGAAAACCGCAATCGTCATCAAAACAGCAAGTAATGGTGGTAATAACATCATCACACCACGTTTTACTCCCCAGAATCTCCACAGTAAAATACCTGCCAAAACAAAAGAAAACAGTTTCAGCCATGCCGCCTGATCACGGGTACGTTCAAAGGCTGCATTTAAATGAGCGCGTTTGTCTTGCCAGAAAATATCTTTACCATTGGCAAATTGTTCGGCTGATTGTCCCGTTTGTAGATTCACCCGTACTAAACTTGCTACCCGATTATCTTCCAACCCGCCTAAATAAAATCCTTGCCACCCTTGCCCTATTTGGGTTTTTAACGCTTCATCTAAAGATACGGTTTTAGCTGTTTTCAAATGCCGAATAGCTAGTTGGATCTCACCGATTGGCACTCCAATCCGTTCCATAACAGCATAACTTTCCGGTGATAATTGACCTAGTTTTTCTGCCCATGCTTGTTGCTGTGCTTTTGATATTATCCATTGGGAAAGCGATTGGAATGCAATGCCTTGTTGGAATAATTGTTCTGTAAGTACGCTCTCTTTTTGTAACAGTTGTTCATCATCAGACGCAGTCACCAACAAATATTGGCTACTTAAGTTAACCCCTGCCAACCTAGCGATTTGTTGGGTTTCTTTTAACATTTCATCAGGCAAAGCAATCCATTGACGAATATCGTCTTGCCATTGGGTTTGGTAAATGCCCGCAGCGGAAAAAAGCACTAAAATCAATACCGTGATTTTATGGAAAGCTCGGTTAAAAAACCTATCTAAAATTGACCGCACTTTGAGTAATAATGTGGAAGGGGAGGCAATTTGCCAATGCCGGAATAAATTCGGCAAGATAAACATTGTAGTTAAAATCGCCCCGATTAATGCCACCATCGAAAATAGTGCCGTTTGTTTTAAAATCGGCAAGTGGGTAAAACCAAGCAACGCATACCCCACAAGCGTAATCAGCAAACTAATCAAAAAGGTAAAACGTAGTGAATGCATTGCTTGCTTCGCTTGCCAATTTGCTGCAAACAGCGAAGAGGCAAGCCAATGTAGCGGGAAATCAATCAATACGCCAACAAGGCTTGTACCAATCACAATAGTAAGAATATGTACTTGTCCAAAACTTAAAATCACTGCACACACACCACTTAGCATACCAACCAAGATTGGCAAAAATAACCACACGATCCGCCATGTTCGGAATACAAACAGTAATAATATCAGTGTTAAAGAAATGCCCGATACACTCATGACACCGCTTTCGGTCTCTGCTTTTTGTTTTGCATCCGCCGCAAATAGGGCGGCACCACTCACTAAAAATTTTGCTTGTTTTGCTTCTGCCAAGATGCGATTTTTGTTCACCATATCCAACAAAGAATATGTCGGTTTTACTGCGTCTGTCGCTTGTGCTAGTTCACCACGCAACAACACCCAAGTAATGCCACTTTGTTCGGTGTAAAGCATACCGTTATCCGCATTCCACTGCATCGCAATGGCGGACGTGCTAAACACAAAACGCCCAAAACCAAGCCAATCTTGTTCTAATGGTAATAAATTCCCTTTATCAAAAGGGTTTACGATCTGTTCGGCGTAATCCTGAAAATAGCTTTCCGGTTGTTCGAGCAACTGCTTACGCACTGAGGCAGGCAAGGTAGCAGACTTCAATAAATTGAGCTCTTTTTGTAAAGTGGGTAAATCAGGCTGGATTTTGTCATAAATGAGTGAAAACAGACCGCTTGTTTGCCATTGCCGGGTAATCTCTGTTGCCAGCTTAAAGGCTTGTCCAGCATCTTGATGACCGACCATTGCGATTAACTGTTGATTAAAGCGGGCTTCTTGTTTTTGATCGGCTTGAACTTGGATTGGCTGCCAACCTTGTTCTTCCGGCAACAAGGCACGTAGATCTGTTTGCAACCGGTTATCTTGCTGAACCAGAAAAATAAACAAACCACAAATAGCGAATAAAAGGAGAGTTGAAAAAACGGAAAGAGCGGTCGATTTTTGCATTAAATTTCAAATTATTCTAACGCCTGACGCACAAAATCTGTCAGCGGTTGGTTGATCCGATTGTTTTTAAAGGTGATATCGGTTTTATCGCCTTGAATTTCATCAAGATGAATCATTTGTACCACTTCATCACCTTGAATCGTAATTTGATTAAAAATCTGTTTCATCAAAAGAGAATCCGGTGTTAGTGTGACTTTCCATTGTTTTGTCGTACCACTTAATGCCAATTTAAACTGTTTTTTCAACCCATTCACATCGCCCGAAAGTAAGCCTAAAAAAAGTCGGATTTGCGTGGCTTGCCCTAATTTGCCATTATTGACCCATTGTTTGCCGTTCCACTGCATAATGCCTTTTTCAGTCACGCGAAGTTGGGTGGAGAAGGGTTTTTCCATTTGCCATAACAACCCTTTATTTGCCACAAGAGTAAATGTTCCTTCCGTTGTAATCGGACGATTGAGGGCTTTAAGACGGCGTTCTTGCACAAAATCGCCTTGCACACTTTGCGGTTTCTGTAGTTGACTGATTAAATCTTGCTCGGAAAACCCATACGCCCAGGTACTTATCAATAAGCTCAAAAGAAAGATGATTTTCTTCATGATATTTGCTCCGTTTTAAAACTCGGGTGATTTTCGACCGCACTTCGCCAACAGGCTGGCGTTTGAAATTGCATTTCTCCACTTGCAATTTCCACCGCTACTTGAGTGGTACTGGCGGTAGTGAGTTTTTTTCCGGAAAGGGCATCTCGAATCACATAATCCATGCGAATACTGCTCTCATATTCCAACAAGCTCAGCTCAATACAGATTTTTTGGCGAAACAAGGTCGGACGAATATATTTCACATTGAGTTGCACAATCGGCCAAGCGTACCCTTGCTTTTTCATCACATCATAGGTGTAATGAATTTCCTCCAAGAAGGCACAACGAGCCATTTCCAAATATTTGACGTAATGCCCGTGCCACATAATATCCATAGAATCCACGTCAAAAAATTGAATCTCATATTCGGAAATATGGTGACATAAAATGTGTTTTTTCATTCGGATTTTTTCCAAAAATCGTAAAAATTAAACCAAAGAAGCGGATTAGCTTCACACTCTTTGGCAAGGCAATCGGCGTATTGTTGCATGGCTTGGCGAATATTTTCTTCCCTCACTTTTCCACGCCCCGTAATTTGTGGACAAAAACGCCGTAATTTTAAGCGGTAACGCCCTTGCTCTTTTAAACAAAAGACTGTGTTAATCTGCGCTTTTAACAGTGAAGCTAAAAACCATGCGCCTTGTGGGAAATCGGCCTCTTGCCCGAGGAAATTAATTTTCGCCATTTTATCGCCCCGTACAGGAATACGATCCGCAGCAATAGCAATCCACTCGCCCCCCTCCAAACGCTCGTGCAATTCCAACATTTTTT
Organism: Rodentibacter mrazii; assembly: GCF_001998825.1. GTDB lineage: Bacteria > Pseudomonadota > Gammaproteobacteria > Enterobacterales > Pasteurellaceae > Rodentibacter > Rodentibacter mrazii. Next base: position 40,746 of record NZ_MLHG01000020.1, on the reverse strand, counting down.
GGGCGTCCAAATCTTCCACTTGAATGAGTGATAACTCGCTTGCTCCCGCTTTTACTAAGGCTTGATTAAAGGCTTCTGCATGGCGACTATGCACCAATACATTCAAGCGAAAATCTGGATGATGTCCGTCGTCTGCCAAAGAACGGCAAACTTCAATGTTACCAAAATGGGAACAAACGAGTAACTGTCCGCGATGCTTTCGGCTTTCGCGGATATCTTGATAAAGGTTATCTGCATCATCAACGGTTAAATCTTTATAAGTAATCTTATGTTGCCATACCGCAAAGCGATCGGTAATAGATTCGCCAAAAGCTAAAAATTGTCGAAAAACCGAGAAGGTAGGGAGTTTTACTTTCGGATAACACCGACTAAGATTGTATTGGTAAGTGCGGATATTTTTACGGGTGTTTTTTGATGTGGCAAAGAAATAACACACCACCAAAAAGGTCACGACACGAATAGTAACTAACGGTAAATACTGCACAATCAAACGGGTAAGATTTAAGAAAAAATAATTACCACGCTCTTGTTGCCTAGCCCAATGATGCGAATGTCGTTCACTCATAACGGTTTTCCTGTAAACCAACGCACCAACATACTAAAGAATAGTTTAGTATGCATTTTGCTAATCAGCCAATTATCTGCCCACGCCCGAAAATGTGATATGCCCCCTAACTCATACCGCACCGGCGTGTCCACCCAAATAAACGGGATTTGATACCAATGAGCTTTAACCAGAATTTCAACGTCGAAATCCATTCTATCTCCAAGCGGTTCGTTGTTTAGTAAGTTTTGCAAAGGCTTAAGTGGGTAAAGGCGAAAACCACACATACCATCTTTAATGTCAAAAGAGTGGGTATGAATGGCATTCCAAAAATTCGTGATTTTACGTCCGTAAAGGCGTGATTTGGGTGCATCATCGCCGTAAATCGGGCGACCACAAATAAGTGCGGTCGGATTTTTTTGCATTTTTTCTAGCATTATTTTTACATCAGCAAGATGATGTTGCCCATCGGCATCCGCTTGTATGACATAATCAAATCCCATTTCTGTGGCACATTTGAAGCCACTTTTCATTGCTGCCCCTTTTCCTCCATTTTGTGAACGGAAATAAACAGAAACATCTTGTTGATTTTGTAAGGTTTGTAAGATTGCTTGGTGTTCGGGCATCGAACCGTCATCTACGACCAATACAGGTAAGCCGAGAGATAAAAATTGTTGAACCACATTGCAAATTGTGCCTGAGTGATTGTAGTGAGGGATTACCGCCAGTACCTTATACATTACAAGTTATCGTCCTTTTGGGTGAGAAAAACTTGGTTAAAATCCAACCGACTTATCTTAGATTGACTGTTGCGTGGTAGCTGTTGAGTGAAACGCCAAAACCGAGGAACACCCGCCATTTCCTGTGATTGCATTAGAAAATGGCGAAGTTGTTCAATCAATGCACCCCGTCCTTGCTGATGATAAGCACGCATGCCTGCCTCCGTTAAGGCTACCCATGCGGCAGGGCGTGCTTTCTCTGGGTGTTGGGCAATATAACAATCCGCGACCAAAGGTTGTTGGAGTAAATGCTGCTCAATATTGACGAGCGAAATTCGCTTATCCCCAAACTTTATAATGCGATCAATCCGCCCCAGTAGTTTAAATCGTTCACCGTGAAATTCTGCCGCATCGGCCGTTTGTTCTCTCTGATTAAGCCATTGGGAATCTACCCATAATGCGCCTTGTTCATTCAATCCCACTTGGGTAAGTGATGTCGGAGTCCAAAGTCCATCGTCCGTACGAAAAGCAATCGCCCCGGTTTCCGTACTACCATAGCACTCCACCACAGTTGTATTGAGTTTTTCCCGTAAAGCATTACCTACATGAACCGGCAATACACCACCTGATGAAATAATACCGCCAAGATTAAAACCAGCAAAACGCGAATCAGCCATATTTAAATGGCTTAATAAAGCAGGACTACTGATCCAAAGGCATTTTTTGGCATGTAGGCTCTCCGCCATCATATATTCGGGATAAGGTAACTGTTGACGACCAATTGTCCACCCCATTGCTAACGGCAACATAATACGATAAGACAATCCGTAATGATGTTGTGCTGAAACGCTTGAAACGACATGGAAATCCGGCGTATTAAAAGGAATGGAAGAAACAATTGCTTGTGATTCAATCCACATCTGTTGTGCTGTTTTGCATAGAATTTTAGGTTCGCCACTACTACCGGAGGTCTTCAACCAAATTTCTGTTTGATTTTTCCCATCAAAGAGCGGTCGATTTTCACTAACTTTTTGCAAAATACCGTAAGTTTCAAACCGCTTATCATCAAATAAAAAATCACTATGCTTGGCAATCCACTGTTGGTTTTCCGGTAATAAGTTAGGAGGGAGTAAAATGCGAACATTTGCATTAAAACAAGCCAACATAGTACAAGCAAAACTGGCAGCATCATCAAACCAAAATGCCACTGAATGCACATCATCTTGTCTGAGTTGTACCGCAATTTGTTGTGAACGTTCGGCAAAGTCTTGCCATTTCCATTCAGGGTTTAATGCAATTAATGTGTTAGGCGAAAAATTATTCTTCATGATGTTTCTTCATATATTGGCGAACAATCCATTCTCCCGCCATCAATATGCCCATTAAAAGATACGAAATAAAGCCATTATATAATGCCCAATAATCAAGTAAATTGGAATAAATCGTTATACCTGATACGGCAATGTTGAAGATAAAAAAGCCACACCAAATCCGTGTAACTTTACGAGTGTAACGCACTCCTTTTTCACTCAGGTTCGGTGTTTGCATACGGGCAAAACGTTCAATGATCGTCTGTTTTTGCCATAAACTTGTGCCGAAAATAATCAACATCAAGCCGTTTATAATAATTGGATAACCATACATCATCTCATTGGAACGGGTTATGCCAATTATCGTCAGTAATACGGTAATACCCCATGAGAAATGCCGCATAAAGGCTTGTTCATAAATGCCTTTTAACCCCCAAAAAAAACCGATAATAAAAGGCAGAAAAGCTAAAACTTGTGGATTTTTCCCCCATAACCAATAAATCGGGTAAGCAAGACTAACAAAAAATAACACTAAATTGACGATGGTTTTCATCAAAACCACCTAGTTTGCCAACACCGCCACACCACTACAACATACTTCATTTTCCGTGGTGAGTTGGAAAGTAACCTTACCTTTGGTCTCATCCCATTTAAGATTTAATATAAACTGATCCGCCGGGCGAAGGAATTTTTGGAATTTTAGTTTATCAATATGTGAACAAGCGTAATATTGTGGCACAAGTTTTATCATTTGCCCAAAGACCCATTGCAATTCTACTACACCGGGTACAAGTGGAAATTCAGCAAAATGATCTTTTAAGTAAACCAAATCTAACGGTACTTTACCCATAGCTTGAAATGTATTGCCTTCACGTTTTTCTTCCAGCCAAATAGGTTCCTTACAATCCTCCAAGAAAGTGCGGTTAAATTGCTGTTTGTTTATTTTTGATTGAGTATTACGAAGCAAAGCATCGGTAAAACGCCAAAAACGTGGAATTGCAGCCTCTTCCTGAGAATATTTAAGATATGTTTTTAAAACCTGAACCAATGCCCGATGACCTTTTTCACGTAAAAATGCAACGCCCTCTCGGTTCAATTCGACCCAAGACGCTAAGCGTTTTTGTTCCGGATGTTTCGCAATATAGCAATCACTTACCCAGTTGTGCTGAGTTAATGTATTTTCTACGCTAATCAAAGAAATACGTTTATCACCAATTTTTACAATACGATCAGAACGCCCCAGTAAGAGAAAACCATCATTTTCAAATTTTACGACATCAGCGGTTTGTTCTCGTTGGGAAAGCCAACTTCCCTCAATCCATAATTCCCCTTGCTCATTGGTGCCTAATTGACTTTCAGGTAAAGATTGCCATAAGCCGATATCTTCACGGATAGCGATTGGCCCTGTCTCCGTACTGCCATAAATTTCAATAAGCGGTACATAATGGCGGATAGTTTGCGATAAATCTTCCAGCAACATACCGCCCGATGAAATAATACCAATTATACTTTGTGGCAATTTAGTCTGTTGCCATTCTATACCTGCTAACATTGACGGACTACTCACTACCACCGCCGATTTGCACTGCTTCGCTTGAACAAAAATACATTCCGGATAAAACTGTTGAATACGTCCGATTTGCCAGCCTTTCACCAGCGCCATCATAATATGTACGGTTAAACCATAAATGTGCTGAATACTCACAGTGCTAATCACCGTTGTGGCATTACCATTCGCAAAAGGCAGACTTTGTGCAAGCACATTAGCACCAAGCCACATTTGCTGTGCGGTTTTAACAATGGTCTTTGCCTCCCCCGTACTCCCCGAGGTTTTTAACCAAATTTCAGTTTGATTGTTGAAATCAAAGAGCAGTCGATTTTGTGTAGGTTTTTGAAAAGGTGTCGCGGCAAATTCATCAAATTGAAAGGCGTTCTCTAATTCTACTTCGCGATCGGTAATCCAACATTGAGCGTGTTGATTTACCCATTGAATACTTTCTTCGATAAAATTAGGTGGAAATAATACACGAACATTAGCATGCCATGCCCCGAGTAACAGGCAGGCCAACTTAGCGCCATCTTCCATCCAAACGGCAATAGAACGAAATTGGCGGGAGCTGAGCTCCGCAGAAATTTGCAAGGCCTGTTGCTCAAAATCCGCATAAGTCCAAGCCGGTTGATTGGCAACAAGATCTGAAGGGAGATAAGCTAGCATTACACAGAATTTTGTTGTTTTAACACTGCTTGCACCACATCATCAACGGTACGCACATTGCGAAAATCTTCCGCCTGTAATTTATGTCCCGTTTTTCGTTTGATATGATCAATCAAGTCAATAGCATCAATGCTGTCAATCTCCAATTCTTCGTAAAGATTGGTTTCCGGTTTAATTCGCTCCAGTTCAATTTCAAACAGCGATTGAAGCGCTTCGCTGAGTAAATCTCTTATTTCTTGTTCAGTCACAATCACACTTCCCCTTTTTTACTACGAATAAATTGTGCCAGTGTTGCAACACTTTCAAAATGTTTACGTAATTGATTTTGTTCGCTATCCAACTGCAAACCAAATGTTTTTTGTACCGCTAAACCTAATTCCAGCGCATCTACCGAATCAAGCCCCAGCCCCTCATCAGAAAATAATACCGTATTGTCTTCAATATCATCTATAGAAACATCTTCTAGTGCAAGGCTATCAATAATTAGTTGTTTAAGTTGTTGTTCGAGTGTCATTTTCATCATCCTTAGTTTGAGAGTTAAAATAATGTTGTAAATATTCGGTTAATCGGCGAGAAGCAATCGGTAATGGCTTTTCCGCCAGCCAATCCTGTGGATTGATGTCTTCTCCCACAATGAGCTCATATTGAATACGTTTTTTCGGTAGTTGATACCAAGGCTGCCCTTTTTTAAAATTCAACGGATTCATTCTAATGACTATTGGAGTAATAACACTTGCACTACGCAAGCCAATAGATACGGCACCACGATTGAGTTTAACTTCACCATCCCAACCTGTTCTTGTACCTTCTGGGAAAAGCAAAAGAGCTTGTTCTTTTAGCACCTCATCACATTCTTCCAGAAGTTCCAATGATTCGGTATTGGGTAAAAAACCACATGCTAAAATTTGGTTTCTCATTGTAGGGTTATTCAGTAATTCTTTCTTGACAATACAATTCAGTTCGGGCGCTTTAGCGAGAACCAATACTACATCAAGTAGTGACGGGTGATTTACCAACACTAGTTGCCCCTGACAACCTAAACGTTCAAAACCTTGATATTTCACCTCAAGTACACCCGAAATTGTTAAATATCGGATGAAATATGCCCAAATCTTACTGACTAAACGACGAACCTTTAACTGGGTAGCCAAACTATTTTTTTTGTAATTTTTAGCATAAGGATAAAGATAAAGCTGAAATAAGGTGCCTGCCACGCCCCAAAAAAGAAAACCTAATGCAGTAGCAATAAAACGACGTAGCCAATCTAATTTTTTTCCCATTGCCATGTTCCTTTTGTACTACTTTTCGTTTGCCACGTTTTAACACCCAAATACTGATTTTTTACCCAAATTAATGCATTATCAGAACCCGAAGAATTCCCCACACCCTCATCCAATGCTAATGAATAATCATCGCCTCTCTCCACTAATAAACTTAACGCATAAGAAAAAGGTTGACGATATACAGGTGAAGCATTGTATGAATCTACTAAAGGCGATTCTGCCACAACAACTAACACCTGATTTATTCCTTCATTCAATAATAAATAGGCTTCTAATAAGGCGATCTCTAAATTATCTTGTTTGGCTGCCAATGCGGTGATTTCTGCCTTTACACCACCAAGTTCGGACCACTGTCCTACCAGAGCATTATGCACTGAAAGGCTAAAGGAAGTGGGTGAAACATCTCCTTCTGTCAATAAACTATGCCAAAGATCAAAATTACGATTAATTTCTCCATTTGAAGAGGCATAAACTACGGGAATATTTTTATTTTCTCCTAATAACTCCCATGCCGATTCAAAAAACAAACGGGCGAATGGGCTTAATCGGCGACGTTTTAACGGTGGTAAAAAAGCTAATTTAGGAGAAACTTCTTCAAAATTAACCGCATTTTTCAACCAAAAAATTTCCCCTTTTTTCCAATCGTCCACTTCTAGTTTTTTATTACAAACTATCGCCCAGTTTTTAATGTTGAATGAAAAGTGGCAGATTGGCATAATTAATAATCTTTGAATAGCTGATTAATCATAGTATCGGTTTGACCTTGCAAGCCGACTTCATCAACGCGATCTTTTTCGTCACCTTTGCGAACATAAAGAACAAAACCGACTTCACTTTGATTTTTAACTTCCATTAAACGCAGTTTTGCTTTTGCCACAATGTTACGGTTACCTTTTACACCAAAGACCAAGATATAATCACAGTTCGCATCACCGGCGTTCACAATAGATTCAGACATAATATTTTTCTTTTGCAGGCTCTTTTTTAAACTTGCAACAAATAGATCCGGCGCACCACGCGTACTCCCTTTTACACAAACATGTTTTACATTAAAAGCACGGTTTACAGGTTTTAAACTACTTTCATCAACCCCACCTGCAGAACATGCGACTAAGCAAAATGCCGTTAACCCTAAAATAATTTTTTTCATCCTCTTTCCTTTTCCACTTTAAATATTTAAAGTTAACTAATTTTACCTAGCTAATTCATTCAAAGCAATGTAGATAATTTTAAATTAGTATAAAAATGTTATACTGAACTTTGATCTGAAATAAAGATCCCGTTTTAACTCATTTACCTTGGAGAAACCCCTATGAAACTAAATGCAAAACTCGGCATCATTATATCAACTTTAGCCATTGCAGCCTGTGCTCCACGTGATACAACTCATCATTTATCTATTAGTGAGGCATTAAAATCACCGGAGGCTACAGAGGTACTGAATCCAAATATCAAACTTTATTTTGGTACACCGGCACCGGGTAAAGTACTTATCGCAAACACAGTAACAAATAAAAAAACTAATGCAGCAAACAAAAGTGATGAGAAAGCATGTCAACGGGCATTTTTATCCGCTGTAAAACAGTTACAAGATAAAGCGGCATCAAAAGGTGCGAAAAAGGTTGGAAATATTGTTAGTTATTATAAAAAGAATACATTTAAAAGTACGACAAAATATGAATGTCATGCGGGCCATATTATTGGCGGTGTAGCCCTTAAAGGGGATATTGTTAAATAAAATGGGATAACTGATCGCCCTATTTCTATAAACAAAGTGCGGTTGAAAATTTCTCTGTTTTTCAACCACACTTTCTTTTCAAGGGAGAATTAAACCACCGATTCCAACGCCCAAAGTTCTTGCAAACTTTCACGGCAGCGGATTAAGTGTGCGTTATCGCCATCCACTAAAACCTCCGCTGTGCGTGGACGGGAATTGTAGTTGGAGGACATACTCGCTCCATAAGCACCCGCAGAACATTGTGCAATATAATCGCCCTCCGCAATGGCAAGTTCACGCTGTTTGCCTAAAAAATCAGAGGTTTCGCAAACGGGGCCAACCACATCATAAACCGCTTTCGGGCGCGCCAAAGTGCGGTCAATTTCGACAATGTTCATATAGGCTTCATATAATGCCGGGCGAATCATGTCGTTCATACCGGTGTCTGTAATGGCGAAATTGCGACTTTCGTTACTTTTCAAATACTGGACTTTTGCTACTAAAATGCCGGCATTGGCGGTAATTGCCCGCCCCGGCTCAAGGATAATTTCAAGATCCTTGTAATCTTTTAATTTTTCCAACAAGGCTTTAGCATACTCGCTTGGATGTGGCGGATTTTCATCGGTATAAGTTACCCCCAAACCACCGCCTAAATCTAAATGCTGCAAAGCAATGCCATCTTGTTTGAGTTGCTCCATTAACACAATAAGACGATCTGTCGCATCTAAAAAGGGTTGTAATTCAGTGAGTTGCGATCCGATATGACAATCCATTCCAGTTATCGTCACATTCGGTAGGCTTGCTGCCAGCTTATAGACTTCACGGGCTTCGTCCACGCTGACGCCAAATTTATTTTCTTTTAAACCGGTGGAAATATAGGGGTGCGTGTGCGCATCTACATCAGGGTTTACACGCAAAGAAATCGGTGCAATTTTTCCCATTTCGCCAGCAATGAGGTTGATGTGGAGAAGTTCCGACACTGATTCCACATTGAAACAACGAATCCCCACTTCTAAAGCACGCATAATCTCTTCACGGGACTTTGCTACACCAGAAAAAACGACTTTCGAAGCATCCCCCCCAGCCACCAATACGCGTTCCAATTCACCTTGCGAAACAATATCAAAACCTGAACCTAATTTTGCCATAACACTTAATACCCCAATATTAGAGCAAGATTTCACGGCAAAACAAATTAAATGAGGATGTGAACCTAATGCATCGTTAAAAGCATGCCAATGGCGTTCCAGCGTGGCACGGGAATAGATATAAAGCGGTGTACCAAATTGCTCTGCAAGTTGTTGTACCGGCAATTGTTCTGCATAAAGTCGGTTATTTTGATATTGGAAAAAATTCATATTGTGTCTCACCAATTATTGATTCTGTTGAGTTTGGTCTTTTTCCGGAAAATACAATGGTCCTTTCACTCCACAACCTGTCGCTAACGCACAAACTGCACTTAATACTAAAATTGACAATAATTTTTTCATTTCTTCTCTCTCACTCATCGTTAAATCCGCCTTTCACAAGGGGGCAAAAGGCTTTATAATCTGCTGCATTCTATCAGATTTGAAAGGAAAAACTTTATGAATGTTGCAGAATTTCATCAAAATATTGAACAAATTTGGCAAAAAATTGAAGAAGAATTAGAAGAACAAGGCGCCGATGTGGATTGTGAAACTCAAGGTGCTGTGTTTACTATGACCTTTGGTAATCGCACACAAATTGTCATCAACAAACAAGAACCTTTATTTGAACTTTGGCTTGCCAGTAAATTAGGCGGTTTTCATTTTGCCTTCAAAAATGGTGAATGGATTTCCAACGACGGTAAAAATTTTTGGGAGAGTTTAACAGAGGCCTGTGCCGCACACGGTGAAGCTGTTCAATTCTAATATGTCCAATCTTTCTCCTTCCCCAAAAACACCGGAAAAACCCACCGCACTTTCCGTGCTAAATTCGGTATTTGGTTATCAATCTTTCCGCAAAGGGCAGGAAGAAGTGATCAATGCCGCAATTAATGGACAAGATTCTCTGGTGGTGATGGCGACGGGGAACGGTAAATCACTCTGTTATCAAATTCCGGCGCTCTGTTTTAATGGGCTTACGCTGGTAATATCCCCTCTCATTTCCTTAATGAAAGATCAGGTGGATCAATTACAGGCTAATGGTATTGAGGCAGATTTTCTCAATTCCAGCCAAACATTAGAACAGCAGCAACGAGTACAAAATAAGCTAATTTCAGGACAACTTAAACTCCTTTATATCTCACCGGAAAAAGTGATGACAAACGGCTTTTTCCAGCTGATTTCCTATTGCCAAGTCAGTTTCATCGCGATTGATGAAGCACACTGCATTTCCCAATGGGGACACGATTTCCGCCCCGAATATACCCAACTTGGCGGGTTAAAATCCAGTTTTCCGAATGCACCTATTATGGCACTCACCGCAACGGCGGATTACGCGACGCGCCAAGATATTCTTACTCATCTTAAACTGCAAAATCCTTACAAGTATATTGGTAGTTTTGATCGCCCAAATATTCGTTACACGCTGGAAGAAAAATTTAAACCCATGGAGCAACTTGCCCGTTTTGTGTTAGCTCAAAAAGGCAAAAGCGGTATTGTTTATTGTAACAGTCGTAATAAAGTCGAACGAATAGCAGAAAGTTTACGCCATAAAGGGATATCCGCAGCAGCTTACCATGCAGGAATGGAAACCGCACAGCGTGAGCGTGTGCAACAGGATTTTCAACGTGATAATGTGCAAGTCGTGGTGGCAACCATTGCCTTTGGTATGGGAATCAATAAATCCAATGTCCGTTTCGTAGCGCATTTTGATTTACCTCGCAGCATTGAATCTTACTATCAGGAAACCGGGCGTGCAGGACGGGATGACTTACCCGCCGAAGCCGTATTATTTTATGAACCGGCAGACTATGCTTGGTTACAAAAAATCTTACTTGAGAAACCGGAAACACCCCAACGACAAATTGAGCAACATAAATTAGAAGCCATCGGTGAGTTTGCCGAAAGCCAAACTTGTCGTCGCTTGGTGTTGCTTAATTATTTCGGTGAACATCGCCAAACACCCTGCAATAACTGCGATATTTGTTTAGATCCACCGAAAAAATATGACGGTTTAATGGATGCACAAAAAGTGATGTCCGCCATTTACCGTGTAGGGCAATGTTTTGGGGCACAATATGTGATTGGGGTATTACGAGGCATGCAAAATCAGAAAATCCTCGAACGTCAACACGATAAACTCAGCGTTTATGGCATTGGTAAAGATAAAAGTAAGGAACATTGGCAATCGGTGATTCGCCAATTGATTCACCTAGGTTTTATACAGCAGGTGATCGGAGAGTTTAACACCACCTTACAACTCACAGAAAATGCCAAACCCGTGCTAAAAGGAGAAGTGCCTCTGGAGCTTGCAATGCCGCGTATTTCTGCGATCAGTAAAATGGCTCATAACCCGCAACGAAGCACAATGGTTAATTACGATAAAGATCTGTTTGCCCATCTGCGCTTTTTACGTAAACAAATTGCCGATAAGGAAAATATCCCACCCTATATCGTGTTCAATGATGCAACACTACAAGAGATGGCACAATATATGCCGACCTCTAATATTGAAATGCTGCAAATTAACGGAGTGGGCACAATAAAATTAGAACGATTTGCCCAACCCTTTATAATGTTGATTAAAGAACATAAAGCGATTTTGGCGAAAGCTTAAGATAGAAGTCAAAAGTGCGGTCAAAATTGACCGCACTTTTTTTGGTTCCTATACCTCCATCGACATACAAAGTAAAGTCAAGGGGTGAATACAGGTGATATTGGAGGACATATCAATTTGCCATTTACAGGTTTGACATTCGGAAATGACATAATCAAATCCGCCTTCGTTGATATTATCAAACAAGGTTTTGCCGATAGATTGGGCGGTGTCGTAGTTTTCCGCTTTAAAACCGTAGGTACCGGCAATGCCGCAGCATTGTGACGGCAACATAATGATTTTCAAGTCAGGAATTTGTTTCAATACTTCTAATGTGTAAGGCGCCCAGCCGGCTTTTTCCACATGACAGGCTGTGTGATACGCCACTCTTAATTTCAGCGACTTAAGCGGTAAGGTTTTGCCTTCTTTAAAAAGCTGATATAGGAAAGGAGTCACCATATGAATATGTGGGCGGACTTTTGCATTGTCGATGCCTAAAATGTGATGATATTCATCCCGTAAATTTAACGCACAACTTGAGGCTTCACTAATCACCTCTAAGCCTTTTTCATCCACCATTTTGCCGATATAGTCGGTATTGAATCGGGCAATATTGCGTGCACGCTCAGGAAAGCCGTTCACGGTTAAAGGCAAACCGCAGCATTTTTCTTTTTCCAACAACATCACGCCGATCCCCATGGCATTGAAAACTTTAAGAAATTCCTTGCCCAGTTGGGGATTGTTATAGTTCACATAACAGCCGTGATAATACGCCACTTGACGTTCAAAGTTTTTCTGCTCTTCTAAGGCATTTTTCATATACCAACTGCGGAACGTGCCAAAAGCATATTTTGGTAAGGTTCTTTTTTTACTGATATTAAGGGTTTTCTCAAGCACAAATTTGGTAGCACTTAATCCGGTGACGGTATTCACAATAGGTGCAAGAGGCGTGTTGAGTTTCCCCATGATGTCGGTGTTACTTAAAATGGCATCACGCAATTTGTTCATCAACGGTTTTTTCTGTTGTGCCAGATGATTATTGCGCGCCCGAACAATAAGATCACCAATTTTTACATCGGACGGACAAGCCACTTCACAACGTTTACAGTTGGTGCAATATTTGAGGGCTTCGTCATAAAGTTCGGCAGATTTTAAACGTAAACGCTCACCATCAGGCCCCGACTGTTTCGGGCCGGGATACAGCGGATTATTACGTGAAACCGGACAAACTGCGGTACAGGCGGTACATTTAATACAGCTTTCAAAACTTTCATCAATATATTGATGGCTTACCGGCGAATTAAGGGACTGTTTCGCACTGTCAATTAATCGTTGAATATTCATACTCATATCGCCTCCTTATTTCGCCAAAATTTCTTCCGCTACCGTCAAGGCAGTTACCACCGCCACACCGGAACCACAGCCAAGCGCTAAAGCATTAAAACCACCGATGACGTTCCCCACCGCATATAAATTCGTTAAAAATTCACCGCTCTTTTGTACTTGGCAATGTTCGTTAATCACCACACCGGCTGATTGATAAGGCTGGGGGTTAGAAAAGCGACGATCTGTCCAGCTAAAGCGATCATTCGCCTCAAATCCTTTTGCTCCCGTAATATCCGAATAAAATACTGGTTCAAAAATTTTATCGAATTCTGCCACTAATCCCTTACTGAAGAAACTGCCTGATGCGAGCACGAAATTATCGGCAATCATTTCTTCGTCATTGTGTAAACGAGTCATCACACAACGCACTTGGTTACCGTCAAAATGTGCTTTTACGGCACTATCGCCATTCATCATTAGGCCCCCGAGGGATTCAAATTGGCGGCGTAATTGAATACGTTGCCGCATACCCAGTAGCGAAGGCGGAAGGGTCGGTAATTCAAATAAGGCGAGTTTTGTTGCCTTGCGAAGTGCGGTCATAAACTCTTGATTTTCTAGACCAAAACAAGCCGGTAAAAATACAGCGTCTGCGCCTTGTGCGGATTCCACAATTTCTGTTACTAAATCATCAAAAGCCAATTTGTGTTCTAAAAGTTGTGCGATATTCACACTGCGAAACTCCCGTGAATTTTCACGAAGTTCGTCTAATTGCGGGATATTCAAGAAACCACTGCACACCTCGCAATGAGCAAACTGTGGGTTAAGCACTAAATTCGCCGACAAAAGCTGGGGCTGAAAATCGTGATAGCCTTCAATACCAAGCACCGCAATATGTTTATATGGAAAAGGTTCATGACCCTCGACCGTAGGAACACTATTCGGAGAAAGCCATGTGCCACGCAAACTGCCAAGTCCAGTTACCCGCCAGTGATTTTTTTCAGCGGAGCCAATTAAATCAAGATTGAGGGATTGTGCCAAAACTTCAAACTCCCGCGCCTTGCCCATCACTTTTTCTGTCCCTAATAAACTATATGGGTGTGATGGTAAGGTTGAGCAAAGTGCGGTTAAATTTTCTTGCAAATTTTCCACCGCACTTCCTGACGGCATACGGCTTAATAGATCAAAAGAACCGGAGGCGAAATCCATTGCCGCTTGACCGTTATTGATAATCACACATTGCTTACCATGTTGTTGAAGGGCGATACCACAGGTTAAGCCGGCTAAACCGCCACCAATAATCACTACGTCAAAATTCATTGCTATCCGTCCCCTGTTGTGCTTGTTCATCAAGCGGTCTCACATCATTCAAACCCAATACACTACCATACATCCAAGAGGTAAATTCAGCTTCCCGAATGGCCTCTCCCCAAGCAATGGGTTCAATGCCACGCCAACGCTCTTCCATAAACGCATTGAGTTGGGTGGTCGATTGGCGCGGAGTGGCAACCTCAAAACGGCTCATTAATCCCGCGGCACGACAGGCGCAAAGTTCCGCTTGACATGTCCCCATCCCCACTCGGGTACGGCGGCGTAAATCCACTAGATTGTGAACATCTAGTTCATCTACCGCATAGCGTACTTCTCCGGCAGTAACCGCTTCACATTCACATACCATAGAACGGTCTAAACGCGCTTTGTCTAGCAAACGGGTAGCGCGAGAACCGTGGCGATACACGGCGGAATAACGAATCGTACTCGGTAACGAAATGACTTTTTGATTGGTTTCTTGACGACTTTCCGTTGAACCCGGCAGCGGTTGTTCTGCCGTCACACAACGGGCGGTTTTATTAAGTTTTTTGCAAACTAGATCCGTTGTCCATTCTGCCATTAAGCGATAGGTCATCAATTTACCGCCGGTGATAGTAATAAAACCGTCTAAACCATCACGTTCCGCATGATCCAGCAAAACAATACCGCGACTGACATTTCGACCGGAAGGGTCGTCATCCGTTGCCACTAACGGGCGCACGCCGGCATAAGCACGTAGCACGCGGGTATGCCGTAAACTTGGTGCGAGTTTTTCCCCTTCACGGAAAAGAATATCCACTTCTTCGGGTGTCACCTGCATATTATCGATTTGATCATAAGGAATTCTGCTAGAAGTTGTCCCAATCACACAAATGGTATCACCCGGCACGAGAATATCAGCGTCAGCAGGTTTACGGCAGCGGTTAATCACCATTTTATTGATACGATGCCCCATAACGAGTAACGCGCCCTTTGCCGGAAACATTTTAATTTTGAGATCGGCATATTCCGCAATCCCTTGCCCCCAGATCCCACTGGCATTAACAACGAGCGGCGCAAAAAATTGGCGTTTAATTTTGTTTTTATGATCATAAACATCCACACCAATGACTTTTCCGCCTTCCCGAATAAGATTTTTTACTTCGCAGTAGGTAAAGATTTTGGCACCGTTTTCTGCGGCATCCACCATATTAGACGCAGTTAAACGAAAAGGATCAATAGAACCGTCCGGCACCACAACTGCCCCCACTAAATGAGGATTAACGGAGGGTTCCATAATTTTTGCAAGCTTAGGATCAATAGCAACCGCCTCAATGCCGGATTTTGTACAGCTTTCAATGAAGTTTTTTTGATAGTCGAGGGAATCTTCAGGTAAAGTGATAAATAATCCCTCCGTTTCATCCACACAGTGACGTGCGATGTTGCGTAAGATACGATTTTCTTTAATACATTCTTCCGCCGATTCCTGATCGTTCACCGCATAACGCGCACCACTATGTAACAGACCATGATTACGCCCTGTTGCACCGGTGGCAATATCCCGACGCTCCAGCAAAATACACTTAATACCACGCAACGCACAATCACGTGCAATACCCGCACCGGTCGCCCCACCACCGATGATAATCACACCCGTGGATAAGGAGGAAAAGTCTCCAACATCTCGATATAAATTAGGTGATAATCCCATGTTTACCCCCAGATCCCACAATAAATAATAAAAAACAAACCCACTTCGTTTGATTGTAGAGAATAATGCCTAAATTAACAACATATTGAGCGAAAAAGAAAATATATTTGTGAGGAAGATCACATTATTTTCGTGTTCGCTCATATTGATGTCATTTTTTGTGAGATACTTCACATTTCTGAATTTGAAAACTTTCTTATTTTTTATTTTTCATTATTATGCGGGTTGCTCTTTCATTCAGAAAGGAAAATCATAATTACAAATGTTGGAGAAAAATTATGTTTGGACCATTTAAACCCGCACCGCATATTGCGGAGCTTCCTGCGGAAAAGATTGATTCTACCTATAAACGCTTACGTTGGCAGGTATTCGCAGGGATATTCTTTGGTTATGCCGCCTATTATTTTGTGCGTGCAAACTTTGACTTGGCTCAAAAAGGTTTAATTGAAGCCGGTATGTATAACAAGGCGGAGTTGGGTCTTGTCGGTACGGCAGCCGGTTTAGCTTACGGTTTGTCAAAATTCTTTATGGCGATGCTTTCGGATCGTTCTAACCCGAAAGTATTTTTACCATTCGGCTTATTATTATCCGGTTTATGTATGACCATGATGGGTTTATTCCCGTGGGCTACATCCGGTATCGTGATCATGTGGATTATGATCTTTTTAAACGGTTGGTTTCAAGGAATGGGTTGGCCGCCATGCGGACGTACTATGGTTCACTGGTGGTCTAAATCCGAACGTGGAACCATTGTTTCTATTTGGAATACCGCACACAACCTCGGCGGCATGGTGCCGGGTGCGATGGTACTTCTAGCCGGTGCAATTTATTTCAGCACACACGGTGTTGAAGCAACGGCAAAAGATGTATGGCAACAAGCGCTTTACTATCCGGGTATCGCCGCGATGATCATCGCCATTCCAATTTATCTTGTGATGAAAGATACCCCACAATCTTGTGGTTTACCGCCAGTTGAAAAATGGCGTAATGACTATCCGGACGACTATAACGAAAAAACTTACGAGCATGAGCTTTCTACCAAAGAAATCTTTATGACTTATGTCTTGAAAAACAAATTATTATGGTACATCGCCATTGCTAACGTGTTCGTTTACTTAATCCGCTACGGTGTGTTGAAATGGTCTCCGGTTTACTTAGGTGAAGTAAAACACTTCAATATTAAAGGTACGGCATGGGCATACACCATTTATGAATTGGCTGCGATTCCCGGCACATTATTATGCGGTTGGGTATCTGACCACGTATTCAAAGGTAAACGAGGATTAACCGGTTTTATCTTTATGATCTTAACCACAGTTGCTGTTGTGGCGTTATGGAAAAATCCCGCTACGCCTGAAGCAGAGATTGCCAATTACAGTGCATGGTATGAAAACCCATATCAATTAACCGACTTCATTTTAATGACCACTATCGGCTTCTTAATTTATGGTCCGGTGATGTTAATTGGTTTACACGCCCTTGAACTTGCACCGAAAAAAGCCGCAGGTACGGCAGCCGGTTTCACCGGATTATTCGGTTATTTAGGCGGTACCGTATCAGCCTCTGCCGTTGTCGGCTGGGCGGCTGAATACTACGGCTGGGATGGCGGTTTCTACGTGATGATCGCCGGCGGTATCTTAGCGGTGTTATTACTTCTCAATGTAATGATTGAAGAAGGCAAACACAAAGCAAAATTAGGTGATACCTACGGTACGAAATAATTCGTGTAAAAAAGGCGACAAGCAAATGCTTAGATCGCCTTTTTTAATAAATCTTTAATATAGATAGACTATATTGGCTCAACATGATTCATTCACAAAAATAGTCTTAAAATTAACCGCACTTCTTCAAGGAGAAATAGTTATGAAACTTAAAACATTAGCCTTTTCTTTACTGGCCACTAGTGTATTAGTCGGCTGTAGCAGTCAATCTTCAATGATGGCAAGTAATATGAAATCAGAAAAAATCATTATCGCTCACCGTGGTGCAAGCGGCTACTTACCGGAGCATACGCTGGAATCCAAAGCGCTTGCCTTCGGTCAACAAGCGGATTATCTAGAACAAGATTTAGCCATGACAAAAGATGGTCGTCTCATTGTCATTCATGACCACTTTTTAGACGGTTTAACCGATGTGGCAAAAAAATTCCCAAATCGTCATCGCAAAGATGGTCGTTATTATGTGATTGATTTCACCTTAAAAGAAATTCAAAGTTTGAATATGACAGAAAACTTTGAAACCAAAGCGGGTAAACAAGTTGCCGTTTATCCGAACCGCTTCCCACTTTGGAAATCCCATTTCAAAATCCATACCTTTGAGGATGAAATTGAATTTATTCAAGGTTTAGAAAAATCCACCGGTAAAAAAGTGGGTATTTACCCTGAAATTAAAGCGCCTTGGTTCCACCACCAAAACGGTAAAGATATTGCCGCCGAAACACTCAAAGTATTGAAAAAATATGGTTATGACAAAAAAACCGACAGAGTTTATTTGCAAACCTTTGATTTCAATGAGCTAAAACGTATCAAAACCGAATTACTACCGAAAATGGGGATGGATTTAAAATTAGTTCAATTAGTGGCATACACCGACTGGCACGAAACTGAGGAAAAAAATGCACAAGGCAAATGGGTGAACTACGATTATGATTGGATGTTCAAACCGGGCGCAATGGCTGAAGTGGTGAAATATGCAGATGGCGTAGGGCCGGGCTGGTATATGTTGGTGGATAAAGAAAAATCGAAGGTCGGTAATATTCAATACACACCATTAGTGAAAGAATTAGCACAATATAATGTGGAGCTACATCCTTATACCGTGCGTAAAGATGCCTTACCGGAATTTTTTACCAATGTAAATCAAATGTATGATGCCTTGCTGAATAAAGCCGGCGCAACGGGGGTGTTTACGGATTTCCCTGATACCGGAGTTGAATTTTTGAAAGGTAAACAATAATTTTCTGTGTACAACGAAAGAACCCAATCTATAAAAGATTGAGTTCTTTTTGTTTGAAAAAGTGCGGTTGATTTTCAACCTGTTTTTTACATTATCTACATCACCACCACATAAGCTACAGCCGCCAATAATGCTCCGATGATCGGCCCTACAATCGGTACCCAACAATATGCCCAATCCGGTTTAGTATTTAACTGACGACTGAGGAAAAGCCCTAAGGTTAAACGCGGCCCAAAATCCCGCGCCGGATTGATGGCATAACCGGTTGTTCCCCCTAAACTTAAACCAATTGCCCAAACAAGAATTGCCACCGGTAATGCCCCAATAGAACCTAAACCAATAGGCGTTACTTCCGTTGTGCCCGGTAATGTAATATCCGCACCGACGAGATAAAAAATCACAAATACCAATACAAACGTACCGATAATTTCACTAATAAGGTTGCTTGGGTAATGACGAATTGCAGGTTCTGTGCAGAAACAAGCACGTTTTAAACCTTCATTTTCTGTAGCTAAGAAATGGTTGCGGTACATTATATAAACCAACAACGCGCCCACCATACCGCCAAAAACTTGAGCGATTACATACCCCGCTACCAGCCCCCAGTCGAATGCACCTTTTGCGGCAAGCCCTAAGGTAACGGCTGGATTCAAATGTGCACCGCTGTAAGGTCCGACAACAACAACCGCCACATACACAGCAAATGCCCATGCGGTGGTAATCACAATCCAACCGGAACTTTGCCCTTTTGTTTTATCCAAGCAAACATTGGCAACCACACCATTCCCTAACAAAATCATAAGCGCGGTGCCAAAAAACTCTGCAAAATAAGCATTCATAAGAATCTCCATCGAATAGTTGAAGAAAGCATTTCTAAATAGGGTCTATAGCAACTGTTGCTGACAACGCTAAAAAACCCGCTAAGAAGTGCAAGTAAGCAATTATGTTCGTATTTTTTCAAACTTGAGAAACTCAATGTGAGCGCACTTATTATCTTCTAAAAACCCTACTCTTCAAGTAGGTATTCCAACTAAATTTTAGAAATGCGAACTTGATCACATAATCTATCGAAAAAGAAAATTTTTTTGTGATCATTGTCATAAAATTGCAAAATAGGTATTTAAATTCGGTGGTAATTCAATTAGCTTACGAGCGCAATTTGTTCGTTTTTAGTTCAAAACATTCGTTTACAATAAAAAAACGTATCATCAAGGAGTTTTATCATGACTGACAAAAAATACATTATTGCTTTAGACCAGGGGACGACCAGCTCTCGAGCCGTACTATTGGATCATAACGCCAACATTGTTGAAATTGCCCAACGCGAATTTACTCAAATTTACCCACGTGCAGGTTGGGTAGAACATAATCCAATGGAAATTTGGGCGACACAAAGCTCCACGCTCAATGAAGTCGTTGCCAAAGCCGGTATCACCTCTGATGAAATCGCTGCGATTGGTATCACCAACCAACGTGAAACCACGATTGTGTGGGAAAAAGCGACTGGTGTACCCGTTTATAACGCCATTGTTTGGCAATGTCGCCGTACTGCTGATATTACCGATAAACTGAAAGCAGACGGTTACGAGGATTATATTCGTCATACAACAGGATTGGTGGTCGATCCTTATTTCTCCGGTACCAAAGTAAAATGGATTTTGGACAATGTAGAAGGTGCGCGCGAAAAAGCAGAACGTGGTGAATTATTATTCGGTACCGTGGATACGTGGCTTGTGTGGAAACTGACTCAAGGTCGTGTTCACGTAACCGATTACACCAACGCTTCACGCACGATGTTATTTAATATTCACACCAAACAGTGGGATGACAAGATGCTTGAAATCTTGAATATCCCACGCTCCATGTTGCCTGAAGTGCATAATTCTTCTGAAATTTACGGTCAAACCAACATTGGCGGTAAAGGCGGTGTACGTATTCCGGTAGCGGGTATTGCCGGTGACCAACAAGCTGCGCTTTACGGTCACTTATGTGTGCATGCCGGACAAGCAAAAAACACTTACGGTACAGGTTGTTTTATGTTGCTCCACACCGGTGATAAAGCGATCACCTCAAAAAACGGCTTGCTTACCACCATCGCCTGTAATGCGAAAGGCGAACCGGAATACGCATTAGAAGGCTCGGTATTTATTGCCGGTGCCTCTATTCAATGGTTACGGGATGAACTCAAAATTGTTCACGATAGTTTCGATTCCGAATACTTTGCCCAAAAAGTACAGGACAGCAACGGTGTTTATGTTGTCCCAGCTTTCACCGGTTTAGGTGCACCTTATTGGGATCCTTATGCTCGTGGCGCTATTTTTGGGCTTTCCCGTGGTGCAAATCGTAACCACATTGTTCGCGCTACTCTTGAGTCTATCGCCTATCAAACCCGTGACGTATTAGAAGCCATGCAATCCGACTCCGGCGAACGCTTACAGTATCTCCGTGTCGATGGCGGTGCCACAAATAACAATTTCTTAATGCAATTCCAAGCGGATATTCTTGATGTGAATGTAGAACGCCCAGTAGTGAAAGAAGTGACCGCATTAGGCGCAGCCTATCTGGCAGGGCTTGCCACCGGTTTTTGGAAAGACTTGGACGAACTCCGCGATAAAGCACGAGTAGAGCGAACTTTCACTCCGGATAACGATAATGAAAAACGCGAACGCCGCTACAAAGGCTGGAAAAAAGCGGTAAAACGCTCATTAGAATGGGCGAAGGAAGATGCGGAATAGAACAAAAGTGCGGTCAATATTGACCGCACTTTTTTCATGTTTTCTCCTCCCTAAAAAAATCCTTTTACTTTTTAGCACAAGACCAATTTCAGCAGATTTGCGATCTATGGTATGCTTTACGCCACAATATCAAAGGAAAAATTATGTCTGAAATTAAACTGAATTATCACAAAACCCATTTTCTCACTAGCTCCCCGAATATCCGCTCAATTCCAGAAGATACAGGTATTGAAATTGCCTTTGCCGGTCGTTCAAATGCGGGAAAATCCACTGCACTTAACGCCCTGACAAACCAAAAAAACCTGGCTCGCACCTCCAAAACCCCGGGACGTACCCAGCTCATCAATTTATTTGAGGTCGAACCAAATTGTAAACTTGTGGATTTACCGGGCTATGGTTATGCCGCTGTACCGGAACAAATGAAAATCCAATGGCAAAAATCCTTAGGGGAATATTTACAAAAACGCGAATGTTTAGCAGGGCTTGTTGTATTGATGGACATTCGTCACCCTCTAAAAGATCTCGATCAACAAATGATTGAATGGGCGGTTTCCGCAGATTTACCCATTTTACTCTTGCTCACCAAAGCAGATAAATTGAGCCAAAGCGCACGGACCAAACAAGTAAAAATGGTGCGGGAAGCAATCCTTCCCTTCCTGGGCGATATTCAAGTGGAAGCCTTTTCTGCACAAAATAAAATTGGTATTGATAAACTTGCAACAAAATTAGACGGTTGGTTTTCACCAGTTTTTGCAGAATAAAATGTGAATTTTGCGAGGAAGATCGCAAAAAAAGCCAGTGATGAGAGATTTCATCACTGGCTTTTTTTATAGTATGAAAACTTTTTAGATTTTAACCGCACTTTTAGAATTCTTATGTCCCTTGCCATCGTTTATAGTCGCGCTTCTATGGGCGTACAAGCCCCACTTGTTACCATTGAAGTCCATTTGAGTAACGGAAAACCTGGGTTTACGCTAGTGGGATTACCTGAAAAAACAGTCAAGGAAGCGCAAGACCGCGTGCGTAGCGCATTAATGAACGCTCAATTTAAATATCCGGCAAAACGTATTACCGTAAACCTTGCACCCGCAGATTTACCCAAAGAAGGGGGGCGGTTTGATTTACCTATTGCCATCGGGATTCTCGCCGCCTCTGATCAATTAGATGCCTCACGGTTAAAGCAGTTTGAGTTTGTTGGTGAACTGGCACTTACTGGACATTTGAGAGGTGTCCATGGCGTGATTCCGGCTATTCTTGCCGCACAAAGAGTCAAACGGGAACTTATCATTGCCAAACAAAATGCCAACGAGGCATCATTAGTTTCAGAACAAAATACTTATTTCGCACAGACCCTCCTTGACGTGGTGCAGTTTCTTAATAATCAGGAAAAATTACCGACTGCCGCAACATTAACACAAGAAAGTGCGGTCAATTTTCACTATAAAAATCACTTAGACTTAACAGATATTATTGGACAACAACACGCCAAACGGGCACTCACTATTGCCGCAGCCGGACAACACAACTTACTTTTACTTGGTCCGCCGGGAACCGGTAAAACCATGCTGGCAAGCCGATTAACTGCACTTTTACCGGAAATGACTGATCAAGAAGCCATTGAAACCGCCTCTGTGACAAGCCTTGTGCAAAATGAACTCAATCTCCACAATTGGAAACAACGTCCCTTCCGTTCTCCACATCATAGTGCCTCACTACCCGCACTCGTGGGCGGTGGTACGATCCCTAAACCAGGAGAAATTTCCTTGGCGCATAATGGTGTGCTTTTTTTAGATGAACTACCGGAATTTGAGCGAAAAGTCCTTGATGCTTTACGCCAACCGCTGGAAAGTGGTGAAATTGTTATCTCACGAGCCAATGCAAAAATTCAATTTCCTGCACGTTTCCAATTAGTAGCAGCAATGAATCCAAGCCCAACAGGACATTATACTGGTACACATAATCGCACTTCACCGCAACAAATTATGCGATATTTAAATCGCCTGTCCGGACCATTTTTAGATCGGTTTGATTTATCCATTGAAGTACCACTATTACCACAAGGAAGTTTACAGGCGACAGGCGATCGAGGAGAAACCAGTGCACAAGTGAGGGAAAAGGTCTTAAAAGTAAGGGAAATTCAATTAGCCCGAGCCGGAAAAATCAATGCTTATTTAACTGGTAAAGAGATTGAACGAGATTGTAAATTAAAGGAAAAAGAGGCGTTATTTCTTGAAAATGCCTTGAATAAACTGGGGCTTTCCGTGCGTGCATACCATCGTATTTTAAAGGTTTCACGCACCATTGCTGATTTGAATGGAGAAAAACAAATTTCTCAAATCCACTTGGCAGAAGCATTGGGTTACCGTGCTATGGATCGATTACTGCAAAAATTAATTCATGCATAACCATAACCATGTCTTAAACAAACAATTAAGATAGGTCTAGAACCTCTTGTTATTACTGAAAGATTTAAGAGCGTATCCACGCCCTTAAATTAGAAATCTACAAATAACTTAATAATAAGAATGTTCTCCTCGCTGATGTTCGGTGACATCTTTTGCCCCTTTCAATTCATTTGGGAATAAACCAACTAATTGTTTTTCTACACCGTCTTTCAAGGTGACATCCACCATTGAACAACCATTGCAACCGCCTCCAAACTGTAAAACAGCATAACCATCTTCCGTAATCTCAATCAAAGTGATTCGACCACCATGGCTTGCTAATTGAGGATTTATTTGTGTTTGAATCACATACTCCACTCGTTCGATTAATGACGCATCATCTGCCACTTTACGCATTTTCGCATTCGGTGCTTTTAACGTGAGCTGCGCCCCTAATTCTTCTGTCACATAATCAATTTCAGCATCTTCCAAAAAAGGTAAACTCACTTCATCTACAAAGGCAGAGAAAGTGTCATACTTCATTTCTACATCGCTTTCTTCCACTGCATTTGGAGGACAATAAGACACTCCACATTCTGCATTTGGTGTACCGGGATTCACGACAAAAATACGAATATTCGTCCCTTCCTCTTGGGTATCCAATAATTTGCGAAAATGTTCCTGTGCTGCGTTTGAAATAGCAATTTGCTCCATAAATATTCCTTAATACTTGAGAAAATTTGTCAGAAATGATACGCCTACTACCGTATTTTTTCCACTTTTTTATCAAAATCGTACTTATTACTTAACCCAATTAGGCTCGAGCCAGTCCCCACACTTGAATATCCTGAACGCCTAGACTACGTAATAATTTAGCAATTTCATTAAGCGTACTCCCCGTAGTGATCACATCATCCACTAACGCCACACGTTGATAAGGAAAAGGCTTGAAAAACTCGATCTTAAAAGCGTTTTTCAAATTTTGACGACGTATTACAGCACTTAAGCCACGTTGAGCACGCGTATGTTTCACACGTTTAACAATATGGGATATACAGGGAATTTCAAGCCATCGGCTGATACTTTTTGCCAATAAATCCGCTTGATTATAACCTCGCTGCCACTGGCGAAGATGATAAAGTGGTACAGGAATAATCGCTTGAGGAAAGATTAAACCATGGTTACGCCTTGCATCATAAACAGCCAATAGAAGCAAGCGAGCCAAAGTACGATCGAGCCAAAATTGTTTTTGAAATTTGAAACGATGAATTAATTGAGAAAGCAATTCATCATAGCGTCCAACAACTACCATACGATCCCATGCAAATTCATTATGACCACAGCAACCACAATGGAGAGCAAAGTGTTGCAATGGCATACCACAACCGCCGCAATAGGTATATTGCCGGATTTTTTGCTGGCAAATTGAACATAATCCATTTTGACCTTGTTTTAAGGTTGCTTGACATAACACACAATTAAACTGAAAAAATGTATTAAAATCTAACCGCACTTTTACTTCCTTGCTTTGTCAGCTACTTTTTGTTTCAATCCTTCTAAAGGTTCTCCTTGTTTTAAAATACGTGGCGTAACAAAAATTACTAATTCACGCTTTTGATGTCGTTCACTTTCTTTACTAAACAAACGTTTTATCAATGGTATATCACCTAGCACAGGGACTTTATCAATACCTTTCGTAATCGTGTCATGAAACACCCCTCCTAACACGATAGTTTCTCCATCCTTCGCAAAAACCTGGGTGTTAATCTCCTGCTTATCAATAGACACAATCTCGTTATTTTGCTGCCCATAAGATATCCGATTACCCGGCGAGTTCTGACTAACCACTAAGTCAAGCAAGATATTGTTATCCTTGGAAATATGAGGTGTCACTTCTAAACCTAACACAGCCTCACGAAACTCAACGGTTTGTATATCGTTCTTACCCGTTACAACATAGGGAATCTCTGTACCCTGCTTAATACTTGCACTTTTCTTGTTAGTTGTCAGTAACCTCGGACTAGCAATAATTTCTACGTTATTTTCACGTTCAAGTGCGCTTAATTCTAAGTCTAATAATCGCCCGTTAATCTTGGCCACTTGTAATGCCAAAGAGCCTGCCGGTGTGGTGTTTGTCGCAAAATTAACATTTAAATTATCCGTTATATTGGCAAAACCACTCGCCGCAATACTACCACTCACGCGATGTGTATTTTCCGTTGGAGTAAAAATTCCCCAACGCACACCTAACTCCTTGAGGCTTTCATCCGTGATAGTGACAATTCTAGCCTCAATGGCAATTTGCTCAATGGGTTTATCCAGTTCGGCAATCAGTTTCACCAAATTTTTGACGGATTTTGCTTCATCTTGAATGATTAATACATTGCTCCGATCATCAAAGGCTATACTCCCCACCGCAGACAAAAGAGAGCCTGTACCGGTTGTGAGTGATTTCATCACTTCCGAAGCCTTCGCGAAATGCAATTTAACGGTTCGACTCACAAGAGTAGGATCATTCGGCTTTATATGATCCACGACCTCTTGTCCTGTGGGCAACGTCGCCATTGCCGCAGAAACCAATGCTTTTTTCCCTAAATAATAAATGCCCTCTTCCTGTCGTAAGGAAAGGTCCTTCATTTTTGCGACAGAACGCAACACACGATCAAAATCAACATTATCTAATTGTAATGAAAGCGAACCTTCCAATTCGTCATCAATGATTAAATTGGTTCCCTGCACCAATGCAAGTTCTTGCAAGCTTGATACAATTGGTGCTTGTTTAAATCGGATAGAAAAAACTTGATTATCTTTCAATTCTGCCGCCAACAAATCGCCACAATAAAAACTTAGCAAAAAGAGACCGCACTTTTTAAGCCATATTTTCATATCTTCTCCTAAAATCTAAGTTCTAAGGGCTCCGTTTGCTCACATTGCCCTGGTTTTGAATGTAACAATTTCACTCCATTTTTTTCAATCTGTTGTATCAAATAACCTTCCTGCCCTAACCGATAGCCTTGTTTAACAACTATCAATTGTTGCTGAGGATCTAAAAATAGCACTTCTGATCTATTTTTATAAAGCACCACACCCACTAATTTCAGCTGGTCAAAAGCACTTTCTGTGGCAAAAGAAGGTTCATTGAAAACACATTTTTCTTTCTGTATTTTGGGGAGATTCATTTTATTTTGTCCCGTTTGACGTTGTGAGCGATCAAAAGGATCCATTGCTACCGCATTAAGACAGAAAAACAGGCAACATAGCCCTAAAAAATGACGAGATACCCACATCCTTATTCCTCCCTTTTAAGTTGTAAAATAAGATGACTTTGCAGCTTTCCAT
Source organism: Rodentibacter mrazii (assembly GCF_001998825.1). GTDB lineage: Bacteria > Pseudomonadota > Gammaproteobacteria > Enterobacterales > Pasteurellaceae > Rodentibacter > Rodentibacter mrazii. Next base: position 13,501 of record NZ_MLHG01000020.1, on the reverse strand, counting down.
TTTCTTTTTTTTCCATCGTAAGCTGCACGAAAGAAAGCGGGCTTTGTTGTGCTAACAGTGCGGTAAGAAAATGATATGAATATTGAAATTGCCCCTCTAATTGAATCTGTAAAATAGGTTGGGAGGAAAAATCCCATTGATAGACAATCAATTCAATTTCATCACCCAACAATCTGTGAATTTGTTCATCTAACGTTACAATTTGCTTTGTTAGCTGAGGCGATAATTCACGCTGATCAGAATGTTTTTTTAAAGTTGAAAGTAATTTTTCTTGATGAACTAATTCTGTTGATTGTTGTGCAATTTCCTGTTCTAACGTTTGCCGTTGCTGTTCATTTTTCCATCCCTCCAAAAGAACAGAAAAATTGACCGCACTTAAACAACAGACAAAAAAGCCCCAATGATATATTTTTGGTAATACCAACCACTTTTCAACAAAGGGTAGCGGCTTCTTAATCAGAGGTTTCATTTGCTACCTCCCGTCATCTCTAGAGAGAGATCAAACTGAAAAAACAAACGCCCTTGTTCTGTTTTAAATTGTGTCAGTTTAACTGTATTGAAATGAGAACTCAGAAATTCGTGTAACGATTCAAATTCCTGTTGTGACAGACAAAATCCATTAACCTGAATCCTTTCTTCATTAAGGTTAAATATTTCCAGTTCACCTTGTTGAAAAGGGAATCGAGGCAACAAAGACAAAACCTGTTTAACTGTATCGGATTCAATAGCTTGCAACTCGGTTAAATTTTGTATGGTTTGTTTCATTTTGGCAATATTTTGAACGGTTTGCGTTAGACGACTTTTTTGTTGTTCAAACCGTTTTAATTGCAGATTTAATGCCTCTTTTTGTTGGTATTGAAACCAACTCAGCACAGCATATAGCAAAAAAGCGACAGCCAACACGGCAAACATTTTGAGCAAAAACAAAAACAGTAATTGCCGATATTTTTCTAACCGCCAAGGAAGTAAATTAATGCCGTTCATTGAGTTTATCATTTAAAATCACCGTCGAAAAATCAGCATTATTTTGAAGCAAATTCCTTTGCCACAGTGCGTTGCCTAAGGCAATAAAAGGCAGATTCGTCGTAACCCGCCGCCAATTTTCCGGCAAATCCGTTTGTTCTGTATCAGCTGTTTGATACACATAAATACACTCAATCTCAACATCAAAACGCTGACAAAATTGAGCATAAAGTGCGGTTAAATTTTCCGATGTTTGTAAAAGTTGTTGGCTGTGAGACATATTCATAATAGCAACACAATGGGACTCGTCTTGGTATAAATACAATGCGTTTTCCTGTATTTCTTCTCCTAAAAGAAAATGGAATGTACGCATAATTGCATGATGAGCAACATCCAAAACATTAAGTAATAATTCATCACAGATCCTCTGGATTTCACATGCTGTTTGCTGACGAATAGCGTGAATATCAAGACGAAAACCTTGTTTTAAATCGGTGCAGGCATAATCAAACCAAAGCTCATCAAGAGGAATGGGTAATTCTTTTTGTAAAACAAAACTGCATTGTTGCTCACATTCTTGTGCATTTAATATGTGAGGAAGGATTAAGGTTTTTGACCAAGTAAGATGAGGAGAAACACAACCAATAAGACACAACTGCAAGCGGCTTTGTGGAAAAGTCTGTATTACTCGCGCCATTAGCTGCGTTTTGATATTTGTTTCACTAATCAAAAATGAAAGAAATTGAACTTGTTTTAAGTTATCTAACCAAACAAATTGTACATCATTTTGTTGTTGATACACGCCAACTTGTATGATTTTCCGTTTTTTATAAGACATCAACATGCGCTTTTCCTATTATTTAGGCGGTGAATCTTTTATACTTATCAGCCAAATCATAGTGTGATTTTGTTTATGATCATCAATCAAGAGAGAATTTTACGATGCGGATCGCAAAATTAATATTTAGTAGTATCTTAACCTTATGTATTTTAGGGTTAGTGATAGGAGGGGGATTATACCTCCACCTTAAATCTGAATTACCTTCAGTGGAAAGTTTAAAAACCGTTGAATTACAACAACCGATGCAAATTTACACGGCAGATGGGAAGTTAATCGGTGAGGTTGGCGAACAGCGCCGTGTTCCAGTGAAACTAGAAAATGTACCACAACGTTTAATAGAGGCATTTTTAGCCACGGAAGACAGCCGTTTTTATGATCACCACGGTTTAGATCCAGTGGGAATTACACGAGCACTATTAGTTGCAATAAGCAATGGAGGGGCTTCACAGGGAGCAAGTACCATTACACAGCAGTTAGCACGTAATTTTTTCTTAACCCCAGAAAAAACCTTGATACGTAAAGCGAGAGAGGCCGTACTTGCCATTGAAATCGAGAATGCATTAAGTAAACAGGAAATTCTTGAGCTTTATTTAAACAAAATTTTCTTAGGATACCGCTCTTATGGGGTTGCAGCAGCAGCTCAGACTTATTTCGGTAAATCCTTAAACGAGCTCACTTTGTCTGAAATGGCAGTGATAGCCGGTTTACCCAAAGCTCCTTCCACCATGAATCCATTATATTCGCCAAAACGGGCGGAAGAGCGTCGTAATATCGTTTTAGCCCGTATGTTAGATGAAAAATATATTACTAAAGAAGAATACGATGCAGCCCTCAAAGAGCCGATTAATGCAAGTTATCATGGGGCTAAGTTTGATTTTCGGGCGGATTATGTGACCGAAATGGTACGCCAAGAAATGGTAAAACGTTTCGGAGAAGAAAATGCCTATACTCGAGGCTATAAAGTTTTCACCACCGTGCTTTCTAAAGATCAAGCGGAAGCACAAAAAGCCGTGCGTAATAATTTGATCAACTATGATATGCGCCATGGTTGGCGTGGCGGTGCTCCGCTATGGAAAAAAGGTGAAACCGCATGGGATAATGAACGCATTGTTGCTTTCTTAAGAAAATTACCGAATTCCGAACCTTTTGTACCGGCTGCGGTCATTTCATTAAGCAAAAATGGGGCTGAATTGTTACTGGCAAATAACCAAACGATGACCCTTTCATCTAATGCGATGCGTTGGGCGGGAAAAGCACCGGTAAAAGTCGGTGATCAAATTTGGGTTCGCCAACGTGATAACGGCGAATGGATTTTAGGGCAAATTCCGGCTGCCAACTCTGCCTTAGTTTCCTTAAATTCCGATAATGGCGCAGTTGAGGCGTTAGTCGGTGGTTTTAGCTTTGAGCAAAGCAAATTTAACCGTGCGACACAATCTTTAGTTCAAGTGGGCTCTTCTATCAAACCGTTTATTTATGCCGCTGCTTTAGAAAAAGGTTTAACCCTCTCCAGCGTATTACAAGATAGTCCGATTTCAATATCCAAACCGGGACAAGCCGTATGGAACCCTAAAAACTCACCGGATCGCTATGATGGTCCAATGCGTTTGCGTGTGGGGTTAGGTCAATCAAAAAATATGATTGCGATTCGTGCCTTACAAACGGCAGGTATTGGCTTCACCGCTGATTTCTTACAACGTTTCGGGTTTAAACGGGAACAATATTTTGCCAGCGAAGCTTTGGCATTAGGCGCCGCCTCTTTCACCCCGCTGGAAATGGCTCGAGCTTACGCCGTCTTTGATAACGGCGGTTTTTTAATTGATCCTTATATTATTGAAAAAATTCAGGATAATACCGGTAAGGATTTATTTATCGCTAACCCGAAAATTGCTTGTATCACCTGTGGCAATATTCCGGTGATTTACGGCGAAACCAAAGATAAAATTGATGGTTTCCAAAATATCGCCGAAGTGGCAAAACCGGATGACTTAAAAGCCGCCAAAGGAAATACCAATACCGATACGGAAGAAGGCGATGTTCAACCAGAAAACGTACCGGATTTACCTGAATTGCAAGCGCAAGGCGGAGCATTAAATGATGATGCCATTGATTTAATGGCAAATGGCAAAGATGGTACATCAAAAGTAGAATATGCTCCCCGTGTTATCAGTGGTGAACTTGCTTTCTTAATCCGCAGTGCATTAAATACAGCAATTTACGGCGAACAAGGGTTAAGTTGGAAAGGGACAAGTTGGCGAATATCAAAAGAAATCAAGCAACGCAAAGATATTGGTGGCAAAACCGGTACAACGAACAACTCAAAAGTAGCTTGGTATGCAGGATTTGGCGCCAACTTAGTTACCACGACCTATGTAGGTTTTGATGATAATAAACGCGTATTGGGTCGTGGAGAATCAGGCGGAAAAACAGCCATGCCCGTATGGATTGCTTACATGAAAGTCGCACTTGCCGATATTCCGGAACGAAACCTTGATTTACCACCTAATATCATGGAAAAAACCATTGATAGTAGTTCGGGTTTACTTTCAGAATATGGTGGACGTAAGGAATACTTTATCGTGGGTACAGAACCAAAACGCACCTATATTGCCGAAATGATGGAACGTGGCTATTATGTACCGCCTGAATTACAGCAACGCTTAAATGGTGGCTCAGGGAAAACGCAAGATGCGGTGCCTGCAGCACAACCGGAAGAATTATTCTAATTATTTATCACAAAAGTGCGGTTAATTTTAACCGCACTTTTTTAACTCAAAAGGACAACCATGCTCAGTTATCGACACTCCTTCCATGCAGGAAATCATGCCGATGTGTTAAAACACATTGTATTAATGTTAATTCTAGAAAATCTAAAACTCAAAGAAAAAGGATTCTATTATTTAGATACCCACTCCGGTGTAGGGCGTTATCGCTTATCCTCAAATGAAGCCGAAAAAACCGGTGAATATAAAGAAGGAATTGGGCGTTTGTGGGAACAAACTGATTTATCCGAAGAATTAAACCGCTATGTTAATTTAATTAAAGATCTTAATAACAGCGGCAAAACGCTTCGCTATTATGCCGGCTCTCCAATGATTGCAGCACAATTATTGCGACCTCAAGATCGTGCATTACTCACAGAATTACACCCCAGCGATTTCCCCCTATTACGCAATAATTTTAAAGAGTTTAAAAATATCTCAGTAAAATGCGATAACGGATTCCAACAAGTGAAATCAACATTGCCACCTAAAGAACGACGAGGTCTAGTGTTAATCGATCCGCCCTACGAACTAAAGGAAGATTACGATTTGGTAGTAAAAGCGGTGGAAGAAGGTTACAAGCGCTTTGCCACCGGTACTTACGCAATCTGGTATCCAGTGGTGCTACGCCAACAAACTAAACGTATTTTTAAAGGTTTAGAAGCCAGCGGTATTCGCAAAATTCTAAAAATTGAATTGGCGGTACGCCCTGATAGCGATCAACGAGGAATGACTGCAAGCGGTATGATTGTAATTAATCCGCCTTGGACATTAGAAAGCCAAATGAAAGCCATTTTGCCTTATTTAGTGAGAACGCTTATACCGGAAGGAACCGGCAGCTGGACGGTGGAATGGATTACGCCTGAATAAAACAAGGAAGAATTTAACCGCACTTTAGATGTAAAAATCCCCGTAGCTAACGGGGATTTTTTCATTATTCCGCTTGTGCAGTGGCTTTTAATTTACTAATGGCTTCTTTATTAAAGAAATAATGGGTGCCACAACATTCGCATTGCATATCAATACTGCCTTTGTGTTCTTCCAAGATTTCATCAATCTCCTCATCAGAAATCAAGAGGAGCGCTGAGCCTGAACGTTCAGCCGAGCAGCCACAGAAAAATTGAATATTTTGCGGTTCATACACTTCCACCGTTTCTTCATGATAGAGCCGATAAAGCATTTCTTCTGCCGGTAGCCCGAATAATTCTTCGTCTTTTGCCGTTGCCGCTAAAGTGGCAAGATGTTCAAAATCCTCAGGCGAACCTTCACCATCAGGCATAATTTGTAATAACATACCGGCAGCGACCGGTTTGCCTTCATATTCACCAGTACGAATAATTAATTGGGTTTGCAACTGTTCGGAGCGAGCAAAATAGTCTTCCAAACATTCGGTAATGGTGGGTTTATCCAGCCCGATGACTCCTTGATAACGCTCGCCCTCTTTCGGTGCAATGGTGATCACCAATACCCCTTTACCGATCATTTCATGCAAGGTCATATCAGGCGAAATCTCTCCCTCTACTCGTGCCAAAGCGCGAATTTGTTGCTGATCGTTGCCATTCACTAATGCCAAGCGAAGGGGACCATCACCTTGAATTTGTACGGTTATATTGCCTTCAAATTTTAATGTCTCTGTGAGTAATGTGGTCACCACCATCATTTCACCCAATAAATTCTGCACGGGTTGTGGATAATGATGGGTATTTAAGGTATCGGCAAAACTTTGGTTTAGACGTACCCATTCCCCGCGAACAGCACGATTTTGGAAAAGATAGCGGTAAAGTTTGTCATTATCTTGTGTGTAATTCATTATTTGTTCCTTATTAAAGTGAGCTAAAAAGTGCAGTCACACGCAGTGTGTCCCTACATATCGTTGAAATTTCTATTTTTGTGCATTTGCTACATAATACCGATAATTTTTACCGCACTTTTAGCTTGTGCTGTATTATGGGGGGCATTTTAGACAATTACAATCCCAAAGAAAAAGCGAGCCGTTTCTGACTCGCTTTGAGATATAGATAAATTCAATTACCAGTACGCGCGTAAACCAACGACAGCAGCATAATCACGTTGTTTTACATCCTGTTCGTTTGCAAGATTTCTTACACGAACCACTTTACCTTCAACAAACGGTTTTAATTTTAGGCTATCGTTTTTGTAAACATAGTATTCAGTACCCAGCATCACTTCACTACGTTTTTCTGTTGTTGCTGACACTGTTGTATTTTTTAACTTGTTGTGACGATAAGCATACATCGCATAAGCATTCCAATCTTCATTTAATTCTTGGAATACCACTGCACGTGCTTCATATTGAGCACGTTTAACACCATTACCAAAATTCGTTGCAAGATTTGCAGTATTACGATGTTCTAAATCTAAACCTAATATGGTGTGATCAAAGCGGTATGCATTACCAAATGAATATGCTGTAACTTGACGACCGTTTGCAAATGTTTCACGAGAAAAACCTGCTGCCGTTGTCCAATCACGTAAATCATCAATACTATGTTTATAAACAGCACCACCACCCCAAACGTGATTACGATGCGGATCGATATCTAGCCCCTGTGTACCACGTGGACTTGTTGCACCATAATAAGCACCGAATTTTAAGTTAGGAAGAACGCCGCCACGGTTAGTATATTGAACCACACGACGAGCGTTATTATTTAATAAGCCATCACTCAAACTATAAGTGTTCGGTAAATCGGTTTGTTTAATTTCATCAGTGAACGTCGTCATATTACCGTAAACCAATTCACCATAGGTTTTGTGACCAAAACCGGCATAAAGTTGACGCGTATAAATATGACCAAAATTATTGTGGCGATTACTTGCTAAGTTAGGCTCTGCATCGGAACCACGATGTCCCGTATTATCGCGGAAACGCCATTCTACACGACCAACCGTATAGAAATCATTACCGAGGTTTTGTTTAATTTTGAAACCAAAACGGGAGCCGTTATTATCAATATCACCATGAGAAATATTCTTCGTGGTGGTCGCCCCTTCTGTTTTACGATTAATGTTTTCCCATTTCAAACGAAGGGAACCGCTGAAATCAATTTCAGTGCCGGTTTCTTCAATATTGAATTGATAGGCTTGAGCCGAGCTTGCTGCGAATGCAGCAACCATTAAAGCAAGAAGTGTCTTTTTCATAGCGCTTTCCTTCTCTTTCAAAGTAAAAATAAAATAAAAATTGAACCGTTTTGGAGTTTATTCACTCCAGATAGAACGTTCACTGCAAGATTACACCAATATTGCAAAAAAGAAACCGTTTTTGATAAAAATTAATCAAAAAAATAAACTTTACTTTTTCATTAGTCACTGTTTAATAATGATTCAAGCCTTGAAGAAACTTGAACAGCAGAAATTTCAGACATATTTGAAGCCGACAAATATTGTTGATTTTTACCATAACAACCGATTAATTTGGGATCCGTCGCGCCATAAAGGGTAATGTTCGGTTTATCTAATGCGGCGGTTAAATGCGCTAATCCCGTATCGACCGAAACCACGGCCTGCGATGCCACAATTTGCTGTGCGAGCTCCGTTAATGATAAACGGGGTAGTACCACCACATTGGCTTTACCTTGGGCTAGACGCTCCGCTCGGGCTTTTTCCTTTTCATTGCCCCAAGGCAAACGGATTTGCACGGGAAGTGCGGTCATGTTTTCGATTAAATTTTTCCATTCCTGCTCAAGCCAATGTTTCTCATCACGGGTGGTGGAATGAAAAAAAATCACATAAGGCTCAATGGCGGTGGAGGTAAAATATTGTGCAATGCCATAATCACCTTGCGAAGTGGGTAATTTATAATTAAGGCTTTGGGCAAACAACTGCCGAATCCGCTCAACAGCGTGTTGCTGATAAGAAATGGAATATTTTTCATCATAGAAAATTGAGGCAATTGGTTCTCGGATACTATTACGATCATAGCCGTGCTTTGTACCATTGACGAGACGGGTAGCGAAAAAGGCACTTTTAAATAATCCTTGGGCATCAATTACCGCATCATAGCGTTCTTTTTGGAGTAAAGTGCGGTAGGTTTTCCACTCATTTCTGGTTTTTACAGAAAAAGGGGATTTTCGCCAACGTCGAAGGGCAATGGGGATCACTCTCTTTACCGCCGAATGCCATTTGGGGATTTCTGAAAAATTTTCCTCCACGACCCAATCCACCTGCAAGTTCGGTATGACATTCAGGGCATCCGTTAAAGCGGGTAAAGTATGGATGACATCCCCCATAGAGGAAGTTTTAACTAAGCAAATTTTCATGATTGAATAATTCGTTCAATTTTTCCATCACCATTTGAGGAGTAATATCAATCAAACTTTGATGATACCCCTCTTTGCTGTCTTTGCTTTTACGCACTTTAATTAAATCCCCTTCAATTAAGCGAATAATCACGGCTTTATCAGAAAGCGGAGGTGTGTAAGTCGGGCTGGTTGGGCCGTAAAGGGCAACTAATGGGCGATTGGTTGCTGCCGCAATATGCATTAACCCACTGTCATTGCTCACCACAGCTGCACAATTTGCAATTAAATCCACTGCTTGATTGAGATTAGTTTGTCCGGCAAGATTTAAACAAAAAACCTGTTGCGTTTGTGGTAGGGCATTACGAATGCTTTCTCCCGCTTCCATGTCTTTCGACGAACCGAAAATTTCCACCGCATAGCCTTGCGCAATGACCATTCCCGCCAATTCAGCGTAATGATAATGAGGCCAACGTTTTGCAGGACCAAATTCCGCCCCAGGGCAAAAGCCAATAATCGGACGACCTTCCAAAAGTGCGGTCTGTTTTTCAAAAGTTTTTAAGGTTTCTGCCTGTTGCTTTTCATTTACGGTTAAATAAGGGGTTAATACAGGAATATTTGCCGCCTCGGGAACATTATTTTTTTCAAATGCGAGAGCAACATAACGTTGCACCATCATCGGATAATCTTTTTTATTGTTGCGTAAATCATTCAATAAAAAATAGCGACTTTCTCCTTTCCATCCCCGTCGTAAAGGAATTTGTGCAAAAAAGGGGATAAAGGCAGATTTTAACGAGTTCGGTAAAACAATTGCCATGTCATATTGTCCACGCAATGCTTTTCCCAGACGATAACGTTCACCAAGAGCAAAAGTGCCGTGTCCCAAAGGCATTTCAATGGCATTGCGTACTTCCGGCATGCGGGCGAGTAAAGGTTTACACCAATTCGGTGCCATGACATCAATGTTGCAATGAGGATATTGGATTTTGAGTTGTTGATACAAACTATGCGACATCATCATATCGCCAACCCAAGATGGGCCGATAACGAGAATATTCATATTTCACCTTGTAGAAAAGTGCGGTGAAAAACAAATGAATTTTTGACCGCACTTTTTAACCATCCCGATAAATTCAATCTAATTCGATTACTTTTTATTGAGCCATGCCATATAGGCTGCCGTCCCTTCGGCGACAGATTTAAATTCGCCTTTGTAACCGGCGGCACGTAATGCCGTTAAATCCGCTTGGGTAAAGGTTTGGTAGCGGGACTTGAGATGTTCTGGAAATGGGATCGTTTCAATTTGTCCTTTACCGTGGAATTTAATCACCGCCTCCGCAACGGCTTGGAAGGATTCCGCGTTACCCGTGCCAAGATTGTAAATGCCGGAAATCTGATTTTGCCACGCCCAAATATTGACTTTTGCCACATCTTCCACATAAACGAAATCACGTAAGAAAGTTTCCGAACCAGCAAATAATTTTGGATTTTCCCCTTTCAACATTTGATTATTTAAGTGGAACGCCACACTTGCCATCGAGCCTTTATGCTGCTCTCTCGGCCCGTAAACATTGAAATATTTGAAACCGCAAACCGGCGATTCTGCCACCGGTAACACTTTTCTCACATATTCATCAAATAAGAATTTTGAGTAACCATAGGCATTGAGCGGGCTTTCAAATTCACGTTTTTCGATAAAATTGTCGGTACGTCCACCGTAAGTGGCGGCACTTGAAGCATAGAAAAATGGGATTTGACGATCTAAGCAGTAATGCAACAATTCTTTGGAATATTCATAATTGTTTTGCATTAAATACTTGCCATCCCATTCCGTAGTAGCAGAACACGCGCCCTCATGGAATACGGCATCAATATCACCAAAATCATCACCGGCAATAATGGAAGCGATAAAATCTTCTTTGTCGCAGTAATCGGCGATATCCAAATCTACTAGATTAATAAATTTAGTCCCATCTTTTAAGTTATCGACGACTAAAATATCTTTACGCCCTATTTCATTTAATGCTTTGACAATGTTGCTGCCAATCATACCGGCGCCACCGGTTACAATAATCATAATCTTGCCCCTTCTTGTTATATAAAATTGTTGCCATTGTAATTGATTTTCAAGATAAGGTAAAAGCCACTCGTCTCTTAACTTAAAAACTCGGTGAAAAACAACCGCACTTTTAACCCCCAATAACTTGTCCAACCCGTCGTAGCAAGGTCCATTTTTCCTTTATTTAAAATAATGATTGTTGGCGTGACATTGATCTGCCACTTTTGTGCGAATTCCCCTTGAGGATCATTAACCGTCGTAAACCTGTAATGATGTTTGGCTAAATAATCTTCGACTTCCTTTTCATTTCCTGAACGTAGGGCAATAGAAACCACCGGATAACCTTCTTTTGCCAAATCATTAATCGCCGGTGAGGTATATCGACAATAACCGCACCACGTTCCCCAAAAATAAACCAATACAGATTTATCTTGGGCGATTTGTGGTAGAAAAAAACCATTACCTTGCAAATCATATAATGCCGTTGTATTGATTTCCGGTGGAATTTCAGGCTTACGGATAAAATCCAAAATACTACTCACGATAATGAACGTAAGCACAAGGGAAACGCTATTTTTGAGTAATTTTTTTAAATTCATAAAATACCCTAACGAGAAAAATGCGGCTAATTTATCATAAAAGTGCGGTCAAATTTCATAATATTTTGCTATCATAACCAAGCAAACTTTTATTATAAAGGAGAACAAAAATGGATAGCAAAACCCTTGCAAAATATATCGATCATACCGCACTCACCGCTGAGAAAAATGAACAGGATATTTTAACCCTCTGTGATGAAGCCATAAAATATGGTTTTTACTCTGTTTGTATCAATTCAGGTTATATCCCTTTAGCAAAAGAAAAATTAGCCGGATCTGACGTGAAGATTTGTACCGTTGTCGGTTTTCCTCTTGGCGCTAATTTAACATCAGTGAAAGCCTTTGAAACGCAAGAAGCCATCAAAGCCGGTGCCAATGAAATTGATATGGTCATCAATGTAGGTTGGATAAAATCTAACAAATGGCAAGCGGTAAAAGATGATATTCAAGCCGTGTTAAACGCCTGCAACGGTGTACCGCTAAAAGTCATTTTAGAAACCTGTTTACTAACTAAAGATGAAATTGTAAAAGCCTGTGAGATCTGTAAAGAAATCGGTGTAGCATTCGTCAAAACATCTACGGGATTTAACAAAGGTGGGGCTACTGTTGAAGATGTGGCGTTAATGAAAAAAACCGTTGGCAATATTGGTGTAAAAGCTTCGGGTGGAGTACGTGATACTGAAACCGCATTAGCAATGATTAAAGCAGGCGCAACTCGAATTGGTGCAAGTGCAAGCATTGCAATTATTGGTCACACTAATGATACACAAAGTGATTATTAAACAATAGCGAGAACTAGCTCGCTATTTTTTCTTCTCTTTTTACTTCATCCCATAGGATATCCATTTCAATTAAAGAAAGTGCGGTCAGTTCTTTCCCAATTTCCTTTGCTTTTTGCTCAACCTTACGGAAGCGTTGCTCAAACTTAGTATTTGCTTTGCGTAAACTTTCTTCAGCATTACATTTTAGATGTCGGGATAAATTAACCGTAGCGAAAAACAAGTCCCCGAGTTCTTCTTCAATTCTTTCAATATTTTGTGGAGTATTATTAAATTCATCTTTCACTTCTTGTAATTCTTCTTCTACTTTTGCAAAAACCGGTTCAATTTCACACCAATCAAAACCGATTTTAGCACAGTGTTTTTGTAACTTTTGTGCTCTCATTAATGCAGGAAAAGCAGAGGGAATATTATCTAGAATGGATTGATTCTGCACTTTAGATTTTTCTAAGGCTTTAATACTATTCCAGCGGGCAAGGGCTTCTTCTTCATTTTCTGCTTTCGCATCTGCAAATACATGTGGGTGGCGACGAATAATTTTTTCAGCCACACCGTTTAATACATCATCAAAATTAAAATAGTTATCTTCCGAGGCTAACTGACTAAAAAAAACAACTTGGAGAAGCAAATCACCTAATTCTTCACGCAAATTAGCAACATCTTTTTTCTGAATGGCATCAATCACTTCGTAAGTTTCTTCAATAAGGCAAGGAATCATTGATTCATAATTTTGTTTTAGATCCCAAGGACAACCTTTCTCTGGATGACGAAGTTGAGCAATTAATAGGATAAAGTCTTGAATTGAATGTGGCATAAATAAACCTCTAAAGTAAAAAGTCAGGCTAGTATAAAGTTTATTTATGAAAAAATGAAATGTATTTGATGGCAGGGGCGGAGAGGCTCGAACTCCCAACACCCGGTTTTGGAGACCGGTGCTCTACCAATTGAACTACGCCCCTATTGGTATGAAAAGATTGGCGGAATGGACGGGACTCGAACCCGCGACCCCCTGCGTGACAGGCAGGTATTCTAACCAGCTGAACTACCACTCCGCTAATGTGGTAATTGGCAGTGTCCTACTCTCACATGGGGAAACCCCACACTACCATCGGCATTACAATATTTCACTTCTGAGTTCGGGATGGATTCAGGTGGTTCTATTGCATTATGACTGCCAAAAAATCTTATTTCTTAAACTTACTCTTAGAATAAATTTAAGAAATAAAACCTGGCGGTGCCCTA